>CBCTVZ010000089.1:0-9016 GCA_965150505.1 uncultured Robinsoniella sp.
GTTACGGGAATCACTCCATTTTCTGCTGCAAAAACTGCTTCCTGATCGTCAAATCCACCTTCTGGACCGATAAATATGGCAACGGATTGTCCTTTTTTTATATTTCCAAAAAGCGCTCTTGTCTTTCCCATCCCCTCTGCAAGCTCATATGGAATGATTTTTACATCCATCTCCTTTGCATAGGAGACAGCTTCCTGAAAAGTCATTACAGGGTGAATCTGTGGAATCAGCATCCGTTTACTTTGCTTTGCTGCGCTTTCTGATATTAACTGCCATCTTTTTCGCTTATTTTGCTCTTTTTTCAGATCCAGCTTTACGACAGCTCTCTTTGTGGCGACTGGTATAATTTCATATACGCCCAGCTCCACTGCTTTTTGAATAATCCATTCCATCTTGTCGCTTTTAGGAAGACCTTGAAACAGATAAATCTTATTTGGAAGTTCCATTCCCACTTCTTCTGCCCACATAATCTTTGCAACGATTTCTTCCTCTGACAGTTCAGAAATTTCACAGCGATATTTTTGGGAATCTTCTCCGCTGCTGATACCAATTTCTTCTCCCGGCTGCATTCGCAGAACATTTTTTATGTGATTTACGTCTTTTCCTGTAATTTTAATCTCTCTTTCCCCGATTTGCTCAGGATCTACAAAAAAATGGTACATGATTTTCTCCTAGTTCTTTCGTGCTGTCACAGACACCCATTCTCCTTGGTGTGTTACCTCTAAAACTTCCAGTCCAGCTTTTTTTACAGCTTCCACGACAACTTCTTCTTTTTCATCAATGATACCAGAAGTAATATAGATTCCGCCTTTTTTCATTTGATTCAAAATTACCGGCGTAAGCGGAACTAAAACATCTGCCAAAATATTCGCCACTACAATATCATATTTTTCATATCCTACCTGATCTTGAACGGATTTATCATCAATGATATTTCCAATCAGCACATCCATACTTCCTGATGCGATTTCATTTACTTCCAAATTTTCTTTCGTGGCTGATATTGCGCATGGATCTAAGTCTGTTCCAACTGCATGGTTTGCCCCCAGTTTCAATGCCACTATCGATAAAATTCCACTTCCTGTTCCAACATCTAAAAGTTCTGTCTCTTCCGTCACATATTTTTTCAACTGACGCATACATAACTGTGTTGTCTCGTGCATTCCTGTACCAAATGCTGTTCCTGGGTCAATGTGAATAATCATCTTGTCTTCATCTTCCTTACTCACTTTTTCCCAAGAAGGAATGATCAAAATATCATCCACATAAAATTGGTGGAAATACTGTTTCCAATTATTGATCCAGTCTTTATCCTCTGTCTGAGATTCTACAATCGTTCCCTCGCCAATATCTACAAAGTTGCGCAGTTCTTCTAATTCTTCTCTTACTCTTTGCAAAAGAACCTCTTTATCTTCGGATTCTTCCAGATAAAAACTTAAATATGCAATTCCATCGTCCGCTGGTCCGTCTGGAAGAATATCCACAAACATCTGCTTTTTGTCTGATTCTGTAAGAGGCACTTTATCTTCAATCTCTACTCCCTCTACGCCTGCTTCTGCAAGAGTAGAAATCACAATATCTTCCACCTCTGTCAATGTTTTTAATGTAAATTTATTCCACTTCATCTGATTACCTCATTTGTTTTCTTTAAAGGATAGTTTATTATTATAACATAAAAACAGCTATATCGCAATCTTCTGTTATTCTATTTTTGCCTGTTTGTTCGCTGTGCAAAAAATGGTCTATCATTTTCACTTCTGTCCATTTCGTATCTGTTCTTTATTCTGGCAAAATCACAACAGCCATCTTTCCCAACTGATCATAAATTTCTTCAAATCGCTCTGCATTTCGCTCCACAATTCCTTCTAGCGGATCATTTACGATCACGATACCATTTTCCTTATCATAACCGCACAAAACAACACAGTGTTCTTTCCTGTACCAATAATATGTCTTTCCTTCATAGACGCAAGTCTGCTCTGTTTTTTCTAGTTCATTCATATACATGCTGTTCCACACAACTACAGGTATTCCATTTGCCAGATAAGAGTATAATTCTTCCAGCGAAGTACCGCTGATGTCTATTGCTTTTCGTTCTGACTCCGCTTTATCTAAGAACTTATTTGCCGCTTTTTCAATCGCCGGTGCAAAACATCCTGCTCCGCTTTCTGTATGAGGATTTCCTACATATGCTGAGACAAAATCTTCACTGCTGTAATCCAAATATTCATCTGCTATGGTCGTCTTTTCCAGCTCAAATCCATAATAGTTCAAAGCGATTGTGAGCGATACGGATTCACATCCTGTCGGAAGTTCTGGGTTCTGCATCATTTCTTCCATCTCAATCACATAGCGATCAGGAAGCTCCACTCTTCCATTTTTGTCAATCACAATGTCTCCGATTTTGACATCTTTTAACATCTTTCCACTCTGTAAATGAAACAGATAACGTCTTCCATTTATGACCTGCCATCCCTTTTTCATAGCGCCGTCAGAACCCATATAATATTCTTCGCCGTCTACAGCAATCAGTCCTGTTGTCATTCTGCCGTTTTCATCAAAATAGTACATCTCTCGATCCAGTTTTAAAAACTGATCTTTTATCGATGCGCCATCTTTTCCCACATAATACGTTCCATCTTCCAAAACAATCATCTGTTCTGTCTGCATCTGTCCATTTTTATCAAAGCTGTAATAACTTCCTTCAAGCTGCACACTTTCTTCTTTGTATGCCTCTCCGTTTTCGCCAAAAAAGTAGGTATCCTCCCCTACCTTCTGCAAACACGCTGTCTTCATTTTACCATTCTCATCAAAATAATAGAGTTCTTCTCCAATCTTTTGCAGACCAGTTAAAATCTCATTTTCTTGTTTGTAATAAAAATCTCCATTTAACTCAATCCAGCCATCCAGATTATATCCCTGACTTTGAAGCCGATACAGCTCGATCAAAATATTGGTCATCTCTCCATTTTCACTGGAAATTTGATAATATTCTCCCTTTTTCTCATCTTCTTTCTGCTTTGGAGCAAAAGATCCGCTGATATCCTCCAATACAAGTTTTGCCTGTACTTCTGCTATATCTGGTGAAAAGAAAAAAGCACATGCTGTCATGTATATTGCGGCTGTCCCTAATTTTATCTTCCGTTTGCCCATTACATCTCCTGTTCTATTTTCTAATTTTTTCATCCATTTACTGTGTTTTATTCTTATTTAAAAAAAGATCTAGCTATTTTAATCATATCACACCGCAAAGAAACTGACAAGCTTCCTTGTACTGGCAAAAAAACTGCCCCAAAATATCTCCTCTCAAAACCAATAAATGATCTTATCCAGATTTCATATTTTGTGACAGTTTTTTTCTATTCTTCGTCTATTTTCTTTTTTGTAATAATTCCAACTGCGATACAGATTCCTACCAGTAAAACGGCCGCTGCTGCAAACAAAACAAGCCCCATTCCATTTTTCTTTTGCTCTTCTTCCTGTTCGATCGCTACTCCGTGCAGTTCCTTGATCCCTGCCTGTCTCACCGCTTCTGAATTTACTCCCATAACAAATGTTCCAAGCTCATTTACTTGAATGGAAATTTTGCCATTCTCCACTGTCGCCGTATCATTTTTCAGTGTCCCATTCGCTGTCAGATGAAGGACTGTAACCTTTTCCCCATTCAAACGTTCATCCAGCAAAAATGAGATATTTAATGGTCCATCTGGTTCTCCTCCGCTGACAGACAATTTATATCCTGCCAAAACAGATTTTTTTGCCATCTCATCACGTTTACACATGGAGTCATATGTCGTATTTCCCTTCTTTATCTGCTCTACCTTTAATTCTGGCAAGGCTGTAAAAAATCCGTTTACCGTAATACCGTACCACTCATTCTTTAACGATGTCTGACTTGAACCAGCGGCTCTTTTTTTCCACCGTGCATAAAATGACTTATCTCCTTTTTCTTTTGAGGAGATGATGGTCACTTTATTTCCGCCTTCTTTGCTGTCATACCATCCTTCAAAGGCATATCCTTCTTTTACATAAGGCGCTTGTGTCGGAAGTGTAATCCCCTCTCCATACGCATACGAAGAAGCATTTTCGTATGCGGTTGGAAGTTCTTCGATCTCCGAACCATCCTCGTCCAGATAATAGATCTGATACGTTGTCTTCTTCTGCTCAGAGACTTCTTTAAACTCTGCCGCAATCGTATGATTTGCCTGTATAGGCTGGAAAGTAAAACTTCCCTTTTCTTTTACTCTTCGCAGTGCAATTTGAGAAATTTCTTTATTGTCAATCAAAATCGCTGCTATCTCATATCCTTCATCTGGTTTTATTGAAAATGAGAGCGTCTGGCCTGCCGTCACCTTTTGAGGGCCAAATGGAATGATATCCCCATGTCCCCCTGCGCTTGATGTCACCACATATGCCTTTTCATCCTGCTCCTTTTTCGCAAATGCCGCGATAATCTGATGATCTGCACGAACCTGATAAAACGTATAGGACAGCTCTCTTTTCAAAGTTTTTAATTCTTCCTGTCCTACTGGCACTCCATCTATACTCAGCCCTGCAAGCTCATATCCCTGATCTGGAATGACCTGGAATGGAATATCGGCTCCTGCTTCCACTTGGATCATTCCATTTCCCTGTCCATTAATCTCCAACACTGGTAAAATGCTTCCTCCTACGCTGGCAGAAAATGAAATCTCATAAAAATCTCTCTCAAATACAACCTGCATCGTGTGATCGCTGCTCAAAGGTCCAAAATAATAGCTCTGACTCGCCGCAATATCTTCTAACTGCTGTGTGGAAAGACTTCCGCCATCTATAAATACCTGTGAAATCTTCCATCCGGAATCTGGAATCACAAAGACGCTAAATTCTTCTCTTTCAGCTCCTTGTACAATGATTTCTCCATTTGTAATTCCCTGCATCCAATCGCTTGTGTAAATCGTTCCGCCTTCTCCGGCAGTCAGAGAAATCGCATATTGTTTTTCTGGCTCTCCTTTTTCCCAAAATGCAATAGATACACTGTGATCAGAATATACGCCCCAGATTGTAAAACTATTTGTACTGTTTGCCGATTTCAGCTCTTCTTCTGAAATTGGAGCGCCATCTAGCAAAATTTCCTTTACTTCATATCCTTCATTTGGATAAAAGAACAGACTCATACTCTGACCTTGCGGTACATATACGACACCATCTTCTGTCTTTTCAAGTCCCGGTGTTGGTTCTACAAAACCGCTTCCCGTAAAAGAGACCGATACTTTATATTTTCCATCCCATCCTTCCACAGCTAACTCAAATTCTACATAGATACTTCTGTCTCTTGTCGTATCTTCAAAATAAAATCCACCTGCCGCGACAGCGCTTTCTTTTTCTTCCTCGCTGAGCGGTACGCCATCAATATAAATTTCTTTTACCTGATACCCTGGATCTGGCATAATGGAAAAAAATGCCGGTACGCCTTCTGGAACTTCAATAACACCTTGTTCCGTAATCCATGCCGTCTCTGGCGCAAGCACAATTCCGCCGGCAGAATATCCAACAATGACCTGGTGATATCCTGCGCTGTCTATCTCATCTAAATCCTGCGCCTGATCCACCCTTTGTTCGATTGACCTGCTTCTCATCATCATAGAATTTCCATCTGATTCTATCGTTTCTTCTTCCCATACTTCTTCTTTTAATTCTGAGATTTCACCGCTTGTTGCCAATCTTATATTTTGATCGTTTCCTTGTCCCGTATTCTGTGCTGTAAAAAAGGAACTACTCTCTACTTCTATAATACTTTCATTCTGCTCCACGGTGACAATTTTGCTTGCCTCATCAAATTTAATTTTCAGTGTCTGTCCGCTATCTAAAACTTCCACTGCAAGCGGATTTTGCGCGCCGTCTTTGCCATAGATCTCTGTCCATCCATGATCTTTTGCAACATTTATTTCATAATACCCAGCCGGTACGCCTTCGTAGACAGCCTCAAATTTTCCTGTCTCCACCTCCCGCATATCATTCCATACAGCTGTCGGATCTTGTGCAACGCCGCATAAGGCTTCCGTTCCAATGACCGTATAGGTATGCTGACTAGAAGAGCTTTCTGAGCGAAAGATCACTTCCATGGAAGTATTGGAATAAATGCCAGTCAAAGAGTACTTTCCAGTCTGTATCACATTTTCTAATTCTGCATCGGTCAGACGCACGCCATTGATACTGATGGAAGAGACTTGATACCCTTCATATGGCATCACATCAAACGTTATTTTCTCTCCAGGCCATACCGACAGTTCTCCTTCAGGGGAAACTTGCCCCTGACCTTTGCTTGCAACTGTCACAATACACGTTCCTGAATATCCCTGTGCAAAAACAGTTATGGGTATCGCGATCAGAATTATCGCAGTCAAAATCATCCATCGCATGATTTTGTTCTGTTTCCACTTCATAGAAATCCCCACTTTCTTTTTACGTTGCTTTTACTTTATCACATCCTCCTATACTCTGCCAATCTTTATCTTTAAATAATATCTTAATTTTTGGTGAAGCCTAATTTCTCTTCCTAATCCTAGCCAAAAAGAGGCAATAGTAGAAAAATTTTTTCCAGAAAAAAACCAGATCAAGGATTTCTGATCTGGTTTAACAATTTTTTAGTCTTCTTTATCTTCAAACTGTTCTTTGATTTTGTCCATAAAACCTTTTCTTTTTGGTTTTTCCTGCGCCTCTTTTTTCTGATTTAAGCTATTTCCTGATGCCATATCAAATTCACGCAGCGCTTTTTTCGCATCCTCATTTAATTTAGTCGGAACCTGAACGACAAGCGTGACATAGTGATCTCCTCGAACGGATTTATTGCGCAAGGATGGAACACCTTTTCCTTTCAGACGTACCTTCGTATCTGTCTGCGTTCCAGGTTTTACTTCATACATTACGTCGCCGTCCACTGTGCTGATACGCACTTCGCCTCCAAGCGCTGCCTGCGCAAAGGTAATCGGCGCTGTAGAGAAGATATTGATATCTTGTCTCTGGAAGATTGGATGTCTCGATACATTTACTTCCACAAGTAAATCTCCTCTTGGACCTCCGTTCATGCCCGGCTCTCCCTTTTCTCTGATACGAATACTCTGACCATTGTCAATACCTGCTGGAATGGTAACCTGAATTTTTTTACGGCTTGCAATATATCCTGTACCACGACAATCTGGACATTTTTCTTTTACAATCTTTCCTGTACCATTACAGTCAGGACACGTCTGCACATTACGAACCATGCCAAACAAAGACTGCTGTGTATAGACAACTTGACCTTTTCCGCCACATTTTGGACAAGTCTCTGGATTTGTTCCAGCTTTTGCCCCCGTACCGTGACACGTATTACACTCATCTTTTAAAGTCAGCTCCAGCTCTTTCTCGCATCCAAATACGGCTTCCTCAAATGAAATACGCACGCTGGCACGGATATTCGCCCCTTTCATCGGGCTGTTTCCTGATGCGGAACGCTTTCTGCCGCCTCCGAAAAAGTCGCCAAAAATATCTCCAAAGATATCTCCCATATCTCCGCCATTAAAGTCAAATCCGCCAAATCCACCAGCGCCGCCGCCTTGTTCAAAGGCTGCATGACCAAATTGATCATACTGGCGTCTCTTTTCTGGATCACTAAGCACAGAATACGCCTCAGAAGCTTCTTTGAATTTTTTCTCCGCTTCCTGATCTCCCGGATTCATATCAGGGTGATACTTTTTGGCCAGCTGACGATATGCTTTTTTGATAGTCGCTTCATCGGCCCCACGGTCGACTCCCAAAACCTCGTAGTAATCTCTTTTCTCTGCCATTGTATTCCCCTTCCTAGATACACCACAAGCGGGGCTGTCGCAATGGCAGTCCGAAAACCTTTACTGCGAGAGCCCCTCCTGCTTCTATCTATCACATTTCATTAAACTTCTTTGTAATCTCCATCTACTACATCATCAGACTGATAAGTTTCCTGTGTTCCAGCATTCTGTCCAGCATTTGCTGCTCCCTGTGCCTGTTCGTAAACTTTTGCAAACAGTTTATTTGCACTTTCCATCAATTTCTCTTTGCCTGCTTTTAATTCAGCAACCTGAGATTCTGTCATATCTTCTGGATTTGTTTTTGCAATCAGATCTTTCAGTGCATTTAAGTCTGCCTCAACAGCGGTCTTATCATTTGCGTCTAATTTATCTCCGACTTCTTCCAAAGCTTTTTCTGTCTGGAATACCATAGAGTCTGCTTCGTTTCTTGTATCAATCGCTTCTTTTCTCTTCTTATCCTGAGCTTCAAATTCAGCAGCTTCTTTTACAGCTTTATCGATTTCACTGTCTGACATATTAGAACCAGATGTGATTGTGATGTGCTGTTCTTTTCCTGTTCCTAAATCTTTTGCAGATACGTTTACAATACCGTTTGCATCGATATCAAATGTAACTTCGATCTGTGGAACACCTCTTCTTGCTGGTGGGATTCCATCCAGTCTGAACTGTCCTAATGATTTATTGTCTTTTGCAAACTGTCTTTCACCCTGTACTACATGGATATCAACGGCTGTCTGATTGTCTGCTGCTGTTGAGAAGATCTGGCTCTTCTTTGTAGGAATCGTTGTATTTCTCTCGATTAATCTTGTTGCTACGCCGCCCATTGTCTCGATAGACAGAGACAGAGGAGTAACGTCCAAAAGAAGAATATCACCAGCGCCTGCGTCACCAGCTAATTTACCACCCTGAATAGATGCGCCGATTGCAACACATTCATCTGGGTTTAATGTTTTGCTTGGTTCATGACCTGTAAGCTGTTTTACTTTATCCTGTACAGCTGGGATACGTGTAGATCCACCTACCAGCAGAACTTTTGAAATTTCATTTACGTTAAGACCAGCATCTCTCAGTGCGTTTGTCACAGGTGTTGCTGTTCTTTCTACGAGATCATGTGTCAATTCATCAAATTTTGCTCTTGTCAGGTTCATATCGAAGTGTTTTGGTCCTTCTGCTGTTGCAGTGATGAATGGCAGGGTGATGTTTGTTGT
>CBCTVZ010000090.1:0-8998 GCA_965150505.1 uncultured Robinsoniella sp.
CCAGTATGAGATTAAGATACTCATAATGATGACTAAAATTCCAACGTATGCCAAAAATTCATTTGAAATTTTTACACTTGATCGGATACTGTCAAGAGGAACTCTCATCAAAAATACATAGGTCGTATCAAAAACGCCAAACATCTCCAGATATTCCATCTGCGATTTCATATCCATCGTTTTTTGAAGTGTATAATATTCATTCTTTTTAATAATGGTATCATCACTTTGATCTATACCCGTAAGATATCCATACAGTCTTCCTGCCATCAGTCTCTCACTACTATTATTTGTGACTAAAATCGTCTCCCAATCTTGATTCAGTAAAATCAAAGAAATATTTTCCGCCCCAAACACCTGCATCTTTTCATTAATCACATCTGCATTTGGACCATACGTTGTAATAATTTGATCGAGCTGATTATACGTATTAATCAATACATTTTGTTTCTTTATGGTATAATAATTCTCTAAAAAAAGATTGTTAATTACCCATGTTAAAATCAAAACAGCCGCTGTCATTCCAATAAAAGAAAATAACAGTTCCCCTAGAATAGAATGTCTCTTTTTTTCTGCTTTTTTAACCATTCTTTCTGCTTCTTTTTTTGTGGTTAGATGGATTGAATGTTTCATTTTTAGATTACCTCAAATTTATATCCCATGCCCCATATCGTCTTAATGTAGTCCCCTTTATCTCCTAGTTTACTTCTTAACTTCTTCACATGGGTGTCAATCGTTCTGGCATCTCCAAAATAATCATAATTCCATACACTGTTTAAAATTTTTTCTCTTGAAAGAGCAATATTTTGATTTTCCACAAAATATGTCAGTAATTCAAATTCTTTAAAACTTAAATCGATTGGTTTTTCATCGATTGTGACCATATGAGCCGCCTTGTTAATTTCAATCGCTCCTGCTTTGATCACATCCTCCTTTGAAAGATTGTTTGTTCTTCTTAAAATTGCCTCCACACGCGCTACTAAAATTTTAGGACTAAATGGTTTTGAAATATATTCATCTACGCCCAATTCAAAACCTAGCAGTTCGTCACGTTCATCCGCCTTAGCGGTCAGCATAATAATCGGTACTTTTGAATGTTCTCGAATCGTTCTGCATACTTCCCATCCATCCATCTTAGGCATCATCACATCTAAAATAACTAAAGCAATATCTTTCACCGAGAAAAATAAGTCGACTGCATCCGCCCCATTTTCCGCTTCCAAAATCTGAAAATCTTTTTTCACAAGGAAGTCTTTTACCAGTTTTCTCATTCTGCTCTCATCATCTACAATCAATACTTTCAATTTGTCCATTGTTCACTCCTCCATTTCGGAAACAGTATACAAAACAATTATGAACCTTCTGTGACCTTTTCAATTTTTTTTCGTATTTTTTGCATCTGGTAATCTGTGGAAGAAATAATCTCTGCACATTCTTTCAATTCTTTTAAAATTTCTTCTGAATTTTCTATGTCCTTCTTATAGCGAAGCTGATGATCCAGACTTGCCCAAAAATCCATTGCTATGGTCCGAATCTGTACTTCCACACGCATTGGTTTTTTGCGCTTCGGCAAAAAAACGGGAACTTCTACAATCATGTGATAACTGCGGTATCCATTTTCTTTTGGATTTTTAATATAATCTTTTATCTGCAATATTTTCAAATCGTCCTGTATTGCCAGCATATGCGCTACATCATAAATATCATCCACAAAATGACAGACTACACGTATTCCTGCCACATCATTTAAGTTTTTCTCTATCGACTCAAGAGAAATCTCCAGTCCTCTTCGTTCTAATTTATTCATAATGCTGACAGGAGATTTTATCCTTGATTTTATAAAATTAATTGGATTTCTTTTATAGCGCACTGAGAGCGCATCATTTAAAATTTCCAGTTTTGTCTGGACTTCTCGAATTGCGCAGCGATACATCACGATCATTTCTTCATACTGCTGCATCTGCTCTAAAAATTGTTCCGGCACTTCAATCTGATTCACTTGTTCTAAAAAAGCAACCTTGCTCTTTGCTTCCAGCATTTTCTTTTCTCCTTTTTCATTTGTTTTCTGCTGCCAAATAATCATAGATCCATCCTGACAGCTCTTGAATTTCTGCTTGCGTCTGAGCATTACTGCTCATGTCATTTACTAAAATACATAAAATATAATCTCCAAATACAGTATGGACAATGGCTGCATCCCCTTCCACCATTCCTTTTTCTGGAACTTCTGCCTCTGCAATTTCTCCTGTCTTATTTGCAGTCCACTCTTGTTCCCCTGTCAAACGTGTCTGAAGGGCATAAGGAATCTTATTTTTTCGTTCCTGACTTTGCAAAAAAGAAAGCATCTTCTGAGAATCCTGCAAGCTGACACACGTTCCGTCATATATTTTTTCCAACAAAACGCCACAGTCTTTTGCTGAGGTATAATTATCTCCTTCTGTCTGATAAGACAGCATCAAGCGTCCCATAGAAGTATTTTCATATCCATTTTGCTGTGCATACCATGTCACTGCTGCCATTCCTTCCTCTGCATTACCATTTCCAAGAACATCTGTGACAAGGGTGTTACATGCTGTATTATCACTGACTGTAATCATCGGATATATCAACCCTTCGATGGTTTCTCTTTGAAAGTTTCCTTTTTCGATACCGTCATATAATGTTTCCATCACAAACAATTTGATTAAACTTGCCGATTTCATAGAACGCCCATGTTCTTCCGAATAGATATCACAGATTTCTTCGGTTTTCATTCCTTTTGTTTTTAAATATACAGACCACACTCCATCATAGGCAGCAATTTTTTCCTCTATCAACTGTTCCATCTGACTTTGTTCTGCTATTTCAGTTGTTGTTTCTGTCTCTTTCTTTTCGGTTTCCTTCAACTGTTCGGTTTCTTTTTTCGTTTCTTTTTCTTTCTCTGATTCAGCATTTTTCGGTGTTGCCTGTTTTATGATACTTCCTTTTGGATCAATCTGATGCCGCTTGCCTTCTGCCTGTATTGTCGGAATCGTATTTTCGCTTTCTTCTCTCTTTGATATCTTATGAAGAATGAATCCCGATTCTGCAACAATCAAAATCAACAATAACATAGAAAGTATCCATAGTCTTTTTTGCTTCATTTTTTCCTTCTTTCTTGTGCCTTTTCTCACAGCTCTTCATTCATCTTTAACGCAATCTGAAAATATTGTCTGTATTTCCAATTTGAAGCGTAGCATTACTGCCTACATTACTCCATTTTTCTTTCGGAAGCCGAATTTTTTCATTTAGGTACACCCCTGTTTTTGAATAATCCATAACAAAAATTTTGCCAGTCTGTCTGTTAAAACGTACTACGCAGTGTACCGGTTCAACGTCTAAAGATCCAAGCCGTATGTTACAAAGTTCAGGATCTCTTCCTATAATTATTTCTGGTGTATTTTTAAAAGAAATTTTTGCCGATGTATATTCTCCTGATTCCCCGATCAGTTCCCCGACAACACCATTTCCTTTCTCTGTTCGATATCTTTTTTCTGCTGTTTTTCTTTCTTTTCCTCCTTCTGTCTCTTTTGATACATTTCCGTCCATAAATAATTTTTTATTTAATACCGGCACCAATGAAAACAGAAGCGTGACAATGTGTATACCAAGATTTATCCATATTCCATACTCTATCTTTTTCTTTACGGAAACAGAAACTAAATTTGAGATAATGGTATCTGGAAATCCCTTCAAAAATATTCCTAAAATACAAAAAAGCATACCATCTATTATCAACAACATCACACTGCAAAAAATAGATATGGTTTTTAATTTTTTGTTGGATACGGCTGAAATCAAAATCGCCGCTCCAATCTCAAACACGATCATACCTATTAATAATCCCTGAAATGTTCGGTATAGCATTGCATAGTGATCTGCATTTTCTGTTATGGAAAGCAAAAATTGCATATCATTATCCATCTGAAAAAGATATTCTATGATACGCAGTCCTGATTTCTGATAAGATACCCCAAGCGCTGGAACTGAGATATCTATAAAAGGAAAAAAGATACATCCTGCCCCTAGAAAAAAGCAAAAGATCAACACAATCTGATATGTCAACTGCCTCTTACTACTTTTTTTCATTCTTATTTTATCTCCTCTCTTTTTTCACCACAATAAAATCAAAATAATTGCCAAGATTACAGCAATCACACTTTCTATTCCGATCATAAGCGGTAAAAAATATCGTTTACTTTCATCTTCTTTTCTTTTTCCTCGTCTCATTTCCGGATTTTTCTGCCATAGAATCTGCTCCATCTTTCTTAAAGTAATCTCTTTTTTCTTTGGATCGCTGTTCAAAATACTCATTAATCCTTTTTCTGTATCTGGCTGTGCCCAGATCCCCAACTCAAATGGAGACTTGATTCTCTCGTCTTTTTTTCTATGTGTATAAGGATAAGGCATCTGCCCTGTAATCATTCTATAAAATATAGCTGCCGACGCATAGATATCTGCTTTCTGCCAAAACAACACGGTATCTTCATATATTTCTTCCGGAATATATGGGCTTCCTTCAAACAGCCTGCCTCTTGCTTTATTTTCATTGACACGAACGCCAAAATTGACTAATTTTATCTGATCGTCTGTCACTACAATATTATCCGTCGATAAATTGCCATGAGAAATCCCTCTTTTTTGAAGCTGTATTAAAATTTCAATAATCTGACGCATCCATCTTCTTGCCTGACTAAATAAGAGGGGATTTTCCTGTTCTAAAATTTCTCCTATTGTCTGTCCATTTATATATTCTCGAACATAATATACCGTTCCATACTGCATCGTATGATCGTATACTCTGCCAATTCCATCGATCTCATCAATTTGACTCCAATTCTCAATTTCTCGAAAAAATGCTCTTTTCCCAGTTTCATATAACTTCTCCCATTTCGGATCACTAGCTACTTCTTTTCCATCAATCCGAAATGCTATTTGATCTGGAAAATATTCTTTGATTACTGCTTTTTTTTCAATCAGAGTATCCCATCCGATATAACTGATTCCAACTGGATCTTGATGGAAAGCCTTTCCAATAATATAGCGTTCAGATAAAGTTGTGCCCGGTCTATGTCCAGACGCATTTCCATGATCTGTCATTTCCGAATATCCACAATACGGACACTCACGAGCCTGTGCAGGATAGTCTCTCATACACCCCATACATTTTATCATTCTTCTCATCTCCTCTTCTCTTTATCTTTCCACCATATTAAATCCATCATCGAATCCATATTCCTATTGCAGAATAGTTGTCCATATATTTATCTCGTCCATTTTGCAAAACAATCTTTTCCATTGTATTTAACCAATGCGCTACGCTTTTTGCATTCTGAAGCGTATTTTCCATCCATTCTTCTGTAATATATTCCCAAAATCCATCACTGCACATCAAAAATGACATTCCTCTTTTTAATTCGATTACACTCGATACGTCATATGAATTTTCTGTCCATTCATTTCCCATTACTCTTAAAAGTCTGTTTCGATCTGGATGGGTTCTGATTTCTTTTTCCGAAATTTCTCCACTTTTCACAAGCATTTGAGGAACACTATGGTCTGCTGTACGCTTCTTCAAAAAGCCATTTTCAAAAAAATACAGTCTGGAATCTCCTATATGTGCCCAGGAAACTTTTTCTTTGTCTATCAAAAGAGCAACCAATGTTGTTTTCATTTGTTCTGAAGCATGATATCGTTTTTGTCTCATGAGCAAACGTCTTTGGGCATTTTCAAATAGCTCCGGCAAATACTGATCATATCGCTCCATACATTCAAATAATCCAGCTCCATATTCAACTGTCATCTGTGATGCAACTTCACCTGCTCCGTGACCTCCTAGCCCATCGGCAAGCAAAAATACTTTTGCTCCTTTTTTTTCTTTCATTCGGATACAATCTTCATTATTTTCTCTTTTCCCTTGTCTGCTAAACATAGCATATGTAATCATATAATTCTCCCATACTTTTTTTCTTCTCCATGACTCGATGCAGAGATTTTCTCATTTTATTTATTATACCACATCTCTCCCTATTTGTTTTGTCAATTATTGAAATAATTGTGCTATTTACAAAATATGCTGTCATTCATTGACTAACAGAGAAGCGGATGCAAAAAATTTTTTCTATTATATTTTTTCCTTCAGCGCCTGATACAATCTTGCAATCGGCAGTCCTACTACATTATAGTAATCTCCATTTATTTTTTTAATATATTTTGCTCCAAATATGGATTGAATCCCGTATCCGCCTGCCTTATCTTCCCATTCTTTTTTTCCTTCTTCTATATTTCCCCCTTCTTTTGTTCCAATGTAATTCCATATTTCTTCCTCTTCCATTGGATATACTTCCACATCTGTCTTTTGCGCAAAACATTGTCTTTGCTGTATTTTCCCATTTTTACATTCTAAAAGAGCAACTCCTGTCCAAACTTGATGAACTCTTCCTTGTAAACTTTTGATCATATCAAATGCTTCCTCTCGATCATGCGGTTTTCCCATAATCTTTTCATCCAATGCTACAACGGTATCCGCTCCTATTATAATTGCTTCTCCTTTTATCTTTTTAGCAACTGCTTCTGCTTTTTGTTCTGATAATTCCATCACAACTTCTTCTGGTTTTTTTTTCGTAATTCTTTCTTCACACTGACTAATTTTAATCTCAAATGGGATTTTAGCCTGTGTCATCAATTCTTTTCTTCTAGGTGATCCGGAAGCCAAAATAATTTTTTTCATTTTTCTCTCCTGCGCTTATCCATTTTTTTGTTTTACGTCATTATACTTTAATATGCAAAAGTTTGTAAAGACTTCCATAAATTTCTCATTCTTTTTTTCTGTTTTTTTCTTCTTCGTATTGACTTCTAATCTTTTTTTGGGTATACTATTAAAACAGTCTGCAAACCATGATACACCTTTTCGGGGTTGTACTGGTTTCGACGGGGGTTTTGCAGTTGAGGCAGCCATCTGCGGGCCGGGACCGCACAGTAAACCGGAAACTTAAATATAAACGCAGACGAAGAATTAGCGTTCGCAGCCTAATGGCTGCTGTCGGCCTTAGGTCACTCACAGCTTAAGTCACCGGCATCAAAGATGTGAGGCACTTTATTCCTTAAGCTTTGCGGGAATAAAAGATTTTATGAAGCTACTGAAGTCGGAAGTTTGTCATTAGACGGCCGATAGAGGGAATGTCAAAATAATGACTGTGATGGGAGATACCGCAATGAATAGGCTTTCGGACAGGGGTTCGATTCCCCTCAGCTCCATTAAATTATGCAAATCCGAATCTGGAGTGTTCGGATATTGAGGACATAGCTCCATTAAATTTATAAGAAGAAAAAGAAGTGTCATTCGCTCTTGAATGGCACTTCTTTTTTTTAAAGATTTTTCCTTTTTTATTTTTGATTCAATTTTCATTCTAATCCTAATATTTCTGCCAGCACTTCCACAATAATCTCATTTGTGCAGGATTTGATATATCCCATCATATGAAGCAAAATTTCATCCTGTTTCTGAGCCTCTGTCAGTTTCTCATTATGTTTTGTCTGATCAATCAGCATAATAAGCTGCGGTGTCAATTCTTCATACATTTCTACTGTAGTATTTGATACTAATTTTGATAACGCTTCTTTCGTTCTTGGTACCATTTCTTATTTTCTCTGCCTTTCCACTATTTTGATCCAGTTAATATAGATTTTTTACCTTAAATTCTCTCTCTGTCTCTCTTCTTTGATCTTTCTTGGCAATGTCCTGTCTCTTATCATACAATTTCTTTCCTCTTGCCAGACCAATCTCTACTTTTACAAGACTTCCCTTAAAATATACCTTCAACGGCACGAGGGTATATCCTTTTTCTGCAATCTTTCCCGTAATTTTATTGATTTCATAGCGATGCATCAATAATTTTTTCACACGCAGCGGATCTTTATTGAAAATGTTGCCTTTTTCATAAGGACTGATGTGCATTCCATATACCATTACTTCTCCATTTTCAATCCGAATAAAAGATTCTTTTATACTGCATTTTCCCATACGCAAAGATTTTACTTCCGTGCCATGGAGAGAAATGCCACATTCATATGTATCTTCAATAAAATAATCATGATAAGCTTTCTTATTATTTGCGATTAATTTTACAGACTGTGCTCCCACACTACTCCTCCTCACTTTTCTTTCATTTTATTTCATCAAATGATTTCATCTGCTCCCATACCAATGAGAGCAGACATCTCCTATACGCAATCATCTGCTACCCACCTAAAGGCAATGAGATTTTCCGCCAAGGAACTTTAAATCAATACAAAGTCAATGGTGCGTGTTTCTGGATCTGATCTTAATACCTGAATTTTCACTCTCTGACCAAGGCTATATACTTTTCCAAATTCAGCTCCGATCATTTCCATTGTTTCTTCCTTATAATAATACATATCATCCCACATATTAGAGACATGAACCATTCCTTCAATCGTATTTGGAAGTTCTACATAGATTCCCCATGTTGTGATTCCTGAAATCACGCCTTCATATACTGCTCTAATATGAGACTTCATGTATTGCGCTTTTTTCATTTTCTCTGTCTCTCGTTCTGCCTCATCTGCTCTGCGTTCCAACTTGCTGCACTGTTCTGCCACAGTTGGAAGAATAGACTGATAGTGATTGATACGATCTTTATTTAACTTGCCTCTTAAATTTTCTTTTATAATGCGATGAATCTGAAGATCTGGATATCTTCTGATCGGCGATGTAAAATGGCAGTAATATTTTGCTGCCAACCCAAAATGTCCAGAACATTCGACGGTATATTTTGCCTGCTTTAATGACCGTAATGCCAGACGGCTGATCAAATCTTCTTCCGGTGAATCCTCGATCCGAGCTAAAAGTTTCTGAATCTCTTTTGGATGAATTTCTTCCTTTGTATTTTTGATCGAGTATCCAAAATTATAGATAAATGCTGCCAATTTTTGAATTTTTTCTGGGTCTGGATTATCA
>CBCTVZ010000091.1:0-8907 GCA_965150505.1 uncultured Robinsoniella sp.
CGGATACGTTCACAAAGAATCTGCATATGATGAAGCTGATGTAGACGATGCAGCAAGCAAGACCGATACAGCAGTTTATGTTTTGGCAAGAAACTCAGGAGAAGGTGCAGACCGCGCAGTTGATAAGGGAGATTACTATTTGACAGACGAAGAAACTGCAAACTTAAAGATGTTAGGACAGAAATTCGATAAAGTTGTTGTTGTCCTGAACGTAGGCGGAATCATTGACACAAACTTCTTCAATGGAAAAGGCGGCTATGCAGAAGATGATGAGTGGAACAGAGGAAAAATCGAAGGTCTGGATTCTCTCGTACTGATGTCTCAGGCAGGTCAAAATGGCGGAAGAGCAATCGTAGAAATTTTGAACGGTTCTGTAAATCCATCCGGTAAACTGACAGACAGCTGGGCAATCAATTTTGAAGATTATCCTTCAAGCGGTACATTCTCTTACAGAGATGAAGATACTTATGAAGAAGTTTATGCAGATGATATTTATGTAGGATATCGTTATTTTGATACATTTGGAAAAGAAGTAGCTTATCCATTCGGATATGGAAGTTCTTACACAACATTTGATATTAACGTACAGAGTGTGACAGCAGATGCAGATCAAGTGACTGTGACAGCAGATGTGACAAATACAGGAGCTGTAGACGGAAAAGAAGTGGTAGAGGTTTACTTCTCTGCTCCAACAGGAGAATTGGACAAACCATATCAGGAACTGGCAGCATATCAGAAAGTTGCTGTAGCAGCAGGCGCTACAGAGAGCGTTACGATCACATTTGATACAAAAGATATGTCTAGCTACAATGAAGCTACAGATGAGTATGTGATGGAGAGCGGCGACTATGTAATTCGTGTTGGAAACAGCTCTAGAAATACAGTAGAAGCAGCTACGATTTCTTTAGATGAAAATGTAGTGACAGAAAAATGCGAAAATCAGTTAGGACTGACAAAAGATGCTCTTCAGACTGGAGAATATGACGCAGAAGCAGGATACGTTCAGAGTAATACAGAGATTAAAGAAGAGACATCAGAGGACGGAAGAACAACAAAAACACCAGTTCCATCTTATGAGCCAACAGCATATGAGATGATGGATGAAAATACAACAGGATACGGCACAGGTATCACACCATCAGCAGAAGGACTGACTGCAACAGCATCAGCGCTTACACTTGCAGCAGCAGATTTCCCAGAAGCTGAGACACATGAATACCAGAACGGTACAATCACAACTTATGTAAGCTCTGATGAGACAAAAGATTCTGCAAAATATGCGGCAGGAAAAACTGCTTCTGATACAGAAAACTTAGAAAATGTAGAAGCAGCAGACGGCGCTACTCTGATTGATGTTGTCAATGGAAAAGTGACAATGGAACAGTTAGTTGCTGATATGTCAAATGTAGAATTAGCTGACTTAGTAGAAGGCGGTACATACGACGGATTAAGCAGCGGAAATGCAGTAGAAGTTGCAGTGATCGGTTCTCAGGCAGATTCCGTATATGGAGCAGCTGGCGAGACAACAAGCAACCTGTACAACTCCAGATACATTCCAAACATTGTTATGTCAGATGGACCAGCAGGTATCCGTATCACAAACAGCTATATTAAATACGATCTGGTTGGAAGCGATGCCGCTTATGATCCAGAGCAGACTTATTACACTTATCAGTATAACTGGTCAGGCGCAATCTACAATGAAATTGAGCTTGCAGATGAGGCAGCATACAAAGCAGAAATCGAAAAAGGAACAAATCTGTATGTGACAGATGGAACAACATATTACCAGTATTGTACAGCAATGCCAATCGGTACACTGCTTGCACAGACATGGGACCCAGCCGTTGTTGAAAAAGTAGGCCGCGCTGTAGCTGTAGAGATGAAAGAATATGGCGTAACATCTTGGCTTGCTCCTGGTATGAATATTCACAGAAATCCACTTTGTGGAAGAAACTTTGAATATTACTCAGAAGATCCATTAGTTTCTGGATTGACAGCAGCAGCTGAGACAAAGGGTGTTGAGACAAATGAAGATGGCTCCGTATCCGGCGTAGGCGTAACATTGAAACATTTTGCATTCAACCAGCAGGAAAATACTCGTATGGGAAGCAACTCTGTTGTTTCTGAGAGAGCTGCAAGAGAAATTTACTTAAAAGGATTTGAGATTGCAGTGGAAGATGCACAGCCAGATTATGTAATGTCTTCCTACAACATGGTAAATGGATATCCAACATTTGAACATTATGGACTGCTGACAGAGATTCTGAGAAATGAATGGGCATTTGACGGATTTGTGATGACAGACTGGTACTCTGTTGGTACGGTATACGGTAAAAATGCAGGACAGAACGTACAGGCATGGCTGAACTATGCAGGAAACGACTGTGAAATGCCTGGAAATAACGTAGAAAAAGTGCTGGAAGGTCTGGAAGCTGGCGACGTGATGAGACTGGGAGATCTGCAGAGATCTGCAATGGCAATGCTGAATGTAATTAAAGACAGTGAAGTATTTGAAGTTACACTGGACAGAATTATTGAAAACAGCGATGATGCAGAACAGGTAGCAGAAGCACAGGCAGCAAAAGACGTATTGGCTCAGGAAAAAGCAAACTAAATAAAAGAAAAAAGATCAAGATCTGTTTATAAGATTTTATGTTCTCTTAAAAAAAGAAAAAGTTCTCCGCAAAAAGAAAAAATAATTTGCGGAGAACTTTTTCTTCATCATGACGTTTTGAACGATCTGACAAAGATGAAAATCCAGCCAGAATGTTACTTGAAAAATGACAAATATAAGAAAATATGATACAATATTTTCGATAAAAAAGGAAAAAATCGAGCGATTTAATATAGATATGGAGGATGGATATTTGAATCTTTTGATTGTAGATGATGAAATTCTGGAAGTTGCTGTGATTGAAAAGATGATTGACAAAGAGAAATTTGGCATTGATGAAATTTATAAAGCATATAGCATGAATCAGGCAATCGGAATTTTAGGGCAATATAAAATTTCAATTTTATTGAGCGATATCGAGATGCCAAAAGGAAGCGGACACCAGCTTGTAGAGTGGATCAGGGAAAGAGAGATGGAGGTGATACCGATTTTTTTGACAAGTCATGCTGAATTTGAATATGCAAAAAAAGCATTGATGATGCAGGTGATGGATTATCTGCTGAAACCGATAGAAAAAGAGGCTTTGGAAAAAAGTCTTTTTATGGCGGCAGAACTTGTAAAGAAACAAAATGAAAATAAACAAAATGAACGATATGCCCGATATTGGAAAAAGGAACAAAATGCTGTAAAAAATATAGAGGAAGAAGAAAAACAGACAAAAAATACAGCAGATATTGTCAAAAAAATCAGGAGATATATCGAAGAAAATCCGGAAAAAGATTTAGATAGAGGAACACTTGCGGCACAGGTATACCTCCATCCAGATTATCTGTCTCACATTTTTAAAAAACATACAGGAATCTCGATTTCAAACTATATTATACAAGTGCGGACGGATCTTGCCAAAGAACTGCTTGCAACAACAAATCGGAATATTTCTGAGATTGCAATACAATGTGGCTATGAAAATACAGCATACTTTACAAAAATTTTTAAAAATGCAGTTCATATGACTCCGAAGGAATACAGAAGGGTAAAAGAAAATGCAGAAGATAAAATATAGAAATTCACTGAAATTCCGGAGTATGGCGGCATTAATTGGGGTGCTTGTTTTATTTAGCTCTCTGATTATTGCTTATAATTTGTATATTTTTAAAATTATGGACAGGCAGATTGATGCTACGTTAAAAAATTCTTTGGAAATGTATACGCAGGAAGTAGAACGAGATTTAGACAATGCAGAAGCGTTTTTGGTGAATAAATGGCTGAATCGAGATGTGATAAGAAAAATTCAAAGTCCGACTAAAAGTTTGGAGCGTTATCTCGCGATTTTGGAAGTGCAGGACATATTTGACACTTCTATCTTTACATACAATCTTATGGATGGACTTTTTTTATATGATATGCAAAACGCCATTTATATTGGAAAGACAAAATATGAGACGCAGAGGGAATATGAACAGAAAATCAAAGAAAATATGGATCATCTGATTCAAAAATTTGATCAAAATGTAAAGGAATATGAAAATGAATGGTTTTCGGTACAGATCGAAAGCAATTTTTTTCTTGTGAAGATGTTTCAAATTCAAAATACTTATGTAGGATGCTGGATTGAAACGAGTACGATTCTGGAAAATCTTCAGACATTCTCGATCAAAAGTGAAGATGAGGTTGTCATGTTAGATGCAGAACATACGGTTTTGTCTCACAATTTTTTTGCAGACAGGATTGATCCGGAGGAAGCGTATCTAAAATCAGATCATAAAAAGTATAAAATAATTTCCTCGGAATATAAATGTCCCTCTTTTTCTTTTATCGTTCTTCGCAGAAAAGATAATTTTCTCGTATCACTCAATGGGACTGGAACACAGATTTTACTGGCTCTTGCACTTAGTATCTTTTTTAGTATCTTAGTGATGTGGCTTGAGATGAAATTTTTCTTTTGGCCTTTGAATAAACTGATTGATGCGATGAATCAGCTAAAAGAAGGAAATTTAGATATTTCTATTTATGATAAAAGTGTGTTTGAAGAGTTTCGACTTTTAAATGATACGTTTGACAGTATGACAGGAGAAATCAAAAAATTAAAAATTAAAGTATATGAAGAAATGTTGAATAAACAGCGCACAGAACTGTTATATCTTCAGGAACAGATTAATCCGCATTTTTTGACAAACTGCATGAGTTTAATTCGCAATCTTTCTTTGATCGGTGACAATGAAAATGTACAGAAAGCGACGGTTTTAGTGAGCAACCATATGCGTTACGCGCTGGCAAACAGTACGATGGTATCGCTGTCAAAAGAACTGACCCATGTGAGGAATTATGAAAAACTGCAGAAAATGCGATATGGAGAGCAGTTTATCTTGAATATACAAATGGAAAAAGATTTAGAGGAATGCCAAGTACCTACAATGGTAATTCAAATGTTTGTTGACAATGCCATTAAGCATCAGCTTGACCCAGATCGCCAGCTGAAAATTGAGATCGATCTAAAAAAAGCAGGGGACAAACTTTGGATAGCAATTTGGGATTCGGGGGATGGATTTTCAGAAGAAGTTTTATGCAGGCTGCAAAACCATGAGAAGCTGATCAACGAAGAGGGAGAACATATAGGAATTTATAATGTTTTTCAAAGATTAGAAATTTTATATGGAGAAGAGGCACAGATTTCTTTTTCCAATCAAAAAGATGCAGGCGCTAGAATCGATATAAAAATTCCAATCAAAAAAATATCAGTTTGTGATGGAACGGAAGGATTTTAGAAATGAAGAAAAAAAAGATGGGATATGCGGCGGCGTTGTTTCTCATAATAGGAATTTGTATCGGATGCAGTAAAAAAGCAGAAGTAGAAAGTACTAAGACAGAAGAACATAAGCAGAACCGAACGAAACTTGTTGTCGCATATGAGACATCAGCAGCAAGTTATGAACAAGATCAGAAACTGGTAGAAGAAAAAGTTGCCGAGCTGGTCAGGGAAAAGTTAGACATTGATGTGGAATTTAAAGTTATTGCCGCAAACCAAAATTATGAAGAAGAAATTCATGCGATGCTTGCAGGACAACAGCAGTTAGATGTGATTTACAGTTATGCAGGCTTATGTTCAGAGCTTTTGCTGAATCAGCAGCTCTATCCTCTGGATTCTTTGATGGAACTGTATGGAGAAGGTATACAGGAAGAAATTGGAGAAGAGGTGTTGGAGGTATGCAGAAGAAATGGAGAATTGTATCAGATTCCGACAAATCATGATTTTGCAGTGAGTTGGGAAGGATATATTTTAAATAAAGATATTTTGGATCGATATCATATAAAAAAAGAAGAGATTACATCGATTGAAAAGTTGGAAGAAGTGTTTGCACTGATAAAAGAAAAAGAGCCAGATATGGAGATTGTAGATTTTGACAGCGGATATATGATGGTCAATCAGTATTTTGCAGGAGGAGCAAACGGATTATTTGGCGTACATATGGATTATGGGCGAGAGGAAGAGTATACGAATCTGTTTAAGACAGCAGAATACAGAGAAATCCTCGAAAGAGCATATCGCTGGCGGGACTCAGGATACTTGACAAGAGATATGTTAGATCATTCTTATTCTACCGATGAGAAATTTGCATCAGGCAAACTGTTTGCGTATGCGTGCAGAGGAAAACCGGGAATTGAGCAGCAGGAAAAACTTTCTACGGGGCAGGACGTAGTCTTTGTACAATTTGGGGAAGACACCGTTAGCTGTAATTCTCCGGCTTCTATTGGATGGAGTATTACGCGCAACAGCGTCTCGCCGGAAAAGGCAATGCAGCTTTTAGATTTATGGTATACCGATCCTGAGATCATGAATCTTTTATCATATGGCGTAGAAGGCATCCATTATATCAAGACAAAAGACGGTCATATTACGTTTCCGGAGGGAAAGAAAACAAATCCGTTTATCGGCGAGGCGTGGAGAATGCCAAATCAGTTTATCACATATGTATGGGAGGGAAATCCTCTGACGTTCTGGGATGATATGCGCAGATTTAATGAGGAGTCGCTTCATGACTGCGACTATGGATTCAATTTTGATTTATCCCCTGTTTTTTCGAGCTATATGGATCTTCAGGAAATTTATGGAAAATATCAGCGTGTTTTAGAAAATGGTTTTATTGATCCCAAAGAGGGACTTGAAGAGATGAACAGAGAATTGGATGCGCATTTTATTGATGAAGTGATTGCGGAGAAACAGCGGCAGTATGATGAGTGGAAAAAAGAAACGGAAACAAAAGCAGAGATAAAATAAATCTGCAAAAGAAAAAAGAAACCAAAAGCAAAAAGAAAGGAAAAACGAAATGAAAAATGAAATGAGAGAAGAAATGATAAAAGAACAGATCTGCGATATTGGCAGAAGAATGTATCAGAGAAACATGGTAGCGGCAAATGATGGAAATATTTCTGTGCGAATCAGCGAACATGAGATTTTATGTACGCCGACAGGAGTCTCAAAAGGATTTATGACACCGGAATATATCTGCAAGACGGATGAACATGGGAATTTATTAGAGGCGAATGGAAATTTCCGCCCATCCTCTGAGATGAAGATGCACTTAAAAATATATGAAAAAAGATCAGACATCATGGCAGTTGTCCATGCCCATCCAATGTTTGCAACTTCCTTTGCAATCGTAGGCATTCCACTGACACAGCCAATTATGCCAGAGGCAGTTGTAAACTTAGGAACTGTGCCGATTGCGCCGTATGCGACACCGTCAACAGAAGAAGTGCCACAGTCCATCGTTCCTTTTTTGGATGATTATAATGCGATTTTGCTCTCTAACCATGGCGCTTTAGCTTGGGGAAAAGATTTGACAGCGGCATATTATAAACTGGAATCGTTAGAGTTTTATGCAGAGCTTCTGTATCGCACACGACAGCTTGGAGGAGCAAGAGAGCTGAATGAAGAACAGGTAGAAAAATTATATGAGATAAAAAAGAAACTTGGATTATAAAGAGCCAAAAGAGAAGGAAAATAGTCTGAAAAACCTGATTGTCAACTTAATAATAAAATAAGTTGACAAATTTAAAAAAGAAGCGTATAGTGAAGAAAAGGTTAACCAATTAAAAAAATAAGTTGACAATCAGGGAGAAAACAAATGAAGAAAACGAATACAAAAACAATCGTGATGATTGGAATGTTCGCGGCAGTTTTGGCAGTTCTGTCTCAGATTTCGATTCCAATGCCTTCCGGTGTTCCGGTGACGCTTCAGACATTTGCTGTGGCGCTGACAGGTTTCATTTTGGGATGGAAATATGGAGCGATTGCGACAGGGATTTATATTCTGTTAGGAGCAGTTGGAGTACCGGTCTTTTCTAATTTTTCAGGCGGTTTGGGCGCACTGTTTGGAAAGACGGGCGGCTTTATCTGGGGCTTTTTATTTTTAGCAGGATTGTGTGGCATCAGCCAGATCACAAAGAAAAAGATCATAATTGGAATATCAAGCATAGCAGGACTGCTCATATGTCATCTGCTTGGAATCATTCAATTTCAGATGGTTGCGGAGATGGGATTTTGGAAATCTGCGCTGCTTGTATCCGTACCTTATTTATTAAAAGACGTTGTTTCTATTTTTCTTGCATATGTGACAGGACAAATCGTTTTAAAAAATCTGCGTGCGGCAAATATTTATCTGTGGGGAAAACAGGCATAAGAAAGGAACGATCCACCACCTGAGGGTTGTGGACCGTTCCTATGTAAAATCTTTTCGTCTGTTATCGCAGAAACCTTCTAACTTTAGGTAATGGGGAGTTGAAAAAAGATATCGTTAATTTTTCAGATCAACCGTTTTTTGGAAGAGAATCTGAGAATTAGCGGTATTTTTTGATGTTGGAGAATCTTTTGTGGCATACAAGGTAATCTGAAATTGTTCTGCTTCTTTTGGAAGTACACCGGAATCTGCCTGATAAGAAAAAGAAGAAGGAGAGGCAGAGATAAAGTGAAAGTCCAAATGACCATGGCTCAGAGAAGGCAGGAAGAAAAACTGACAATCTTCTTCCAAAGACGAATCTGGAATACCATCAAAGAGGATATGGGTGGAACACGATGTTGTCACAAGAGAAGCTGTCGTAAATAAATCCGTATCTTCTGTAAAATCATAGGAGATGACATTTGCACGGCTGATCGGAGCAGTATAGGTAATACTCCATTTATTATCCAAAAAAGTAATTGGCACAAAATTCGTATATTTTGTGACGTATGCAAATCCATCTAAGGTCGTATTTTCCTGAAAACTTTCATTGTAAAGTTCAGAAACCTGAAG
>CBCTVZ010000092.1:0-8832 GCA_965150505.1 uncultured Robinsoniella sp.
TGAACGAAAAGTCCTCTTTTTTCATAGAGACTGTTATTTCACAGCCCCTTTTTTTCCATGATAAGAACAAATCTTGCAGATAAAATAATCTTATAAAATCTTATAAACAGGAACAATAAAACGGTGTTGAATGCGGAAAAAATAAGGATGAGAAGATCCGCAGAAAGGAGGAAATCATGTTAGAGATAAAGGGAAAAATAAATACGGCGATATGTTATGCTAAAGTTATAGAGGAGGAAGCGATAGAACAGATTCGCACAATGTGTAATCAGAGGTTGACAGAGGGAACGAAAATTAGAATTATGCCGGATGTACATGCTGGAAAAGGATGTACAATCGGAACGACAATGACCGTTCTCGATAAGGTATGCCCGAATATTGTCGGGGTAGATATTGGATGTGGGATGTATACGGTAAAACTTGCAGATATGATGTTGGATTTTGAAAAGATTGATGAAGCCTGTCACTATATCCCATCTGGAATGAATGTCTGGGAAGGACGAATGGAACGATTTGATTTGACAAATCTTCGCTGTTACAGATCCTTAAGAGATGCAAAGCGTTTGGAACGTTCACTTGGCACTTTGGGCGGAGGGAATCATTTTATAGAAATTGACAGATCTTCCGATGGATTTTATTACTTGATTATCCATTCTGGAAGCAGAAATTTGGGAAAGCAGGTGGCTGAGTATTATCAGCAGTTGGCGATTGATCTTCACATGGGGAAGGAAGATTATTTTCGGCAAAGAGATGAAATTATTCGCAGCTATAAAGAAATGGGAAAACGTTCTGAAATTCAGAATGAATTGAAAAAATTAAAACAGAATTTTATTGCACAAGAATTATTAGTACCAAAAGATCTTTGCTGGTTATATGGAACTTTTTTGGAAGATTATCTGCATGATCTGGAGATCTGTCAAAAGTTTGCAAAGAGAAGCAGAGAACGAATGGCAGAGATTTTGCTTGAAAGAACAGAAATGACGGCTGTGGAGGATTTTCATACGATCCATAATTATATTGATTTAGAAGAGAAAATTCTTAGAAAGGGCGCGATTGCGGCTCATAAAGGAGAGAAAGTTCTTATTCCGATTAATATGAGGGATGGCTCTGTTTTAGCTGTTGGAAAAGGAAATCCTGAATGGAATTATTCTGCGCCTCATGGGGCAGGCAGGATTATGTCCAGAACGAAAGCGAAAGAATCTTTAGATATGACATCATATCAAAATGAAATGAAAGGAATCTATACTACTTCTGTCAATGAAAATACTTTAGATGAAGCGCCTATGGCATATAAATCATTGGAGGATATCATAGATGTGATACGAGAATCCGTCGAAATTCTTGATATTATGAAGCCAGTATATAATTTTAAGGCATCAAATGATGAAGCAGCGTGGAAAAAGAAAGGGGAGATAAAAGATGGAGAAACAGATTGTAAGTAAATTGTATGAAATTGAAGAAAAAGAAAACATTCGGATCTTATTCGCGGTTGAATCAGGAAGCAGGGCATGGGGATTTGCATCGCCGGATAGTGATTATGATGTTCGTTTTTTATACGTTCGCAAGAAAGAAGACTATTTGAGATTAGATGAAAGAAGAGATGTGATAGAGGTACCGTTAGACGATGTATTTGATATAAATGGTTGGGATGTAAAAAAAGCGCTGCGTTTGTTATATAAATCGAATCCGACGGTATTTGAATGGTGTGCATCTCCGATTATTTATCGAACTTCACCTGAATTTGAAAAATTGAAAATGTTGTTGCCTTTTTATTTTTCAAAGAAAAAATTATTGTATCATTATTGGCATATGGCAAAGACGAATCATAGAGAATATTTGAAAACAGATCAAGTAAAAATAAAAAAATATTTTTATGTTTTAAGACCTTTACTTGCTGCAAAATGGATTTTAGATAAAGATTGTCCGCCACCTATGTTGTTTTCTGAATTAGTGGAAGCAGAACTAGAGGATGAATTGAAACCGCAAGTAGAGCAATTACTGAAGATGAAACAAGAGCTTCCAGAAATGGGATTTGCTCGGAAAAATCAAGCTTTGACGGAGTATATTGAGTATATGATGGAGAAAATGAAAAATAAAGCGGATGAAATCATAACACAAGATAATCGTGGATGGGAATATTTGAATCATTATTTTATGTCATTGTTAGATTTGCAGTGAGGAGTAGTCATTCAGTAAAATATTAATTTTAAAAATACTGCATTTATTGAAAACAGAAAAATATACAGGTATAATACTGGATATAATCAATAAAGTTAGAAGATTTGAAACTTGCTGTAGAAGAAAATTAGAATATGGAGAAGGTCAGGCTAGGCCTTCTTATTGCTATAAGTTTTATTGGTTGGAAGCGATTGTGAATCTAATTTCAAAGGGAATTCAGAACACAACCTTTGATGAAATTATTGATGAAATGATCTGTAATAGAAAATAATAGAAAGATTATTTTAAAGAAAAGAAAAATAAAGCACGAGCTAGAGAGTTATTATTTGAGGAAGGTAAACGGTATGAATATTCAAATATTTGGAACAAAGAAATCTTTTGATACTAAAAAAGCAGAACGTTATTTTAAAGAGCGAGGAATAAAGTATCAGTTTGTGGATATGAAAGAAAAGGGATTGAGTAAGGGAGAATTTAATTCGGTGTGTCAGGCAGTCGGCGGAATGGAAGAGCTGATAGATCAAGATTGTAAAGATAAGGATTTGTTAGCATTGATCAAATATATTGCAGATGAGGATAAAGAGGATAAGATTCTTGAAAATCAGAAAGTGATCAAGACGCCGATTGTGCGAAATGGTAAACAAGCAACTGTTGGATATCAACCGGATATATGGAAAAATTGGAAGTAATGATAGAATAGGAAACAATTATGAAAAAGAGAGGAATGAACCGTTTTAAATTTTTTAATCCAGAATAAAAATCTGGCGGGTACTGTACGGTATATTTTGAATAACGGTTCGATAAAGGGGGACGGTATCTTTAGCAAGAATATGCTATAAATGACGTGATAATGAAATATTGGAGATAAAGAAGGAGGGAAGACTATAAAAATAATAAAAGATATTCGTATTTATAAGAGTAATATAGAAAACATTGATGGTAATTCCTATCCACATAGTTTTGCCGAAAAATCTCTTCATATTATTATTCATAGAATTGTGATGAAATTGCGAGAATATAAATTTTCTTTTGGAGAGTTTGATCACTTGTATTTGAATTTCACTACTTGTTTGCCGTTTGGTCAAATTGAGCCTGCTAGACGAAGTATTGATACATACCATCCATGGTATAGGTATTATGATATAGGTATTCAAGCCGATATGTATGAAAATCTTGATAAAAATATTGAGATGGTCATACATGGATTAAGTAAAACACTTAGCTGTTATTTTGCGAAACAGAATGGTATCGAGAATATAAACGTTTTTATCGAATCTGCATTGCAGGAAGGTGAAAAGATGAAGATTTTTTATAAGGAGAAGAAATCTGCAAAAAATATTGCCAGAATCTATCTAAGATATTTAGATAATGGGAAGTATTTACCTTTGCTATGTGTTTACGATTTGGAGGAGAATGAAATTTTTCATGCAGATCTTCCGCAAATGATAGATTTATTTGCATTGGGAAAAATTCAGCTGAGTAGTAAAAAAGTTACCATACAACCTCGTAAGAATATTTTTACAGAGGGAATGAAACCTATTACATATGAATTGAAAAAGATAGATCATGTCTAAAAATTTATCGGTAGAAATTTTGCTGTAAGTAATGGTAATAAAAATGTGCCAATTGTTCATTTAAACTTAAAGGCATACAGTACAGATGAACGATATAGACGGAAGCAGGAGATTAGCTTATGAAAACACCAATAGGCATAAAAAAAGAAAAAATCAGTCATCTTCAAGACTGCTTGGAAAAGCTTTTGTTTAGGGAAAACAGCAATAATGAAACGGATGTATAGAGAGTATATGCTTATATTTATAAAGTAATATGTGAGATGGAAGAAATGAATGCAATGGATGCCTTAGTATGCTTTAGAATTAAAATTAATGATGAAGTGAGAAAAGAACTTTTAAAATATAATATCGAACTTGTTGTATGATAATAAGTTCTAATTTTCAGAAATGCAAAAATATGAATTTAGGAGTGATATAAATGATTAAAGATTTAATGTATATTGAACTAAAAACAGGTTATTCTGATGATGGTCCAGCATGGATTGGATATGTGAAAACTTCAAAAACCAAGAAAACTATTTACTTTAATGACCATGCTTTTCAAAAATATAATGGTGATTATTCTAACTATATAGATATTGAAAACGGCGATGAATATTGGATTTCTGGTTTGAAAAAGAAAGAGAGTAATCGTCATTGGGATGGTCGTGGAAAAATTATGATTGACCGCAGAGCTGTTAATGAATATCTTACTCTGATTGGAGAAAAAGAATTGCCACTAAATTTGTTTGAAATAATTGATATAGATGACAAATTTCCTATTGAAAGAGTAAATAAACTATTGAATGAGAAAGAATAACAACTCCCAGTTTGTTAAGATGAAAAGAATTATATAAATTATAGTTTTAAGGGAGATTAATTAGTATGAAGTGTCCATACTGTAATGAAGAAATGGAAATTGGTTACATTCAATGTCGAGATGGCGTATATTGGAGTGAGAAAAAAAGAAACATTGCAGCATTGCCGCCAGTGAGGGGTAAACATATCAATTTGCGAGCAATAGTAGAGGGAAGCTATCAATCATATACAACGGCATATAATTGCCCAAAATGTAAAAAAATATTGATTGATTACGATAAGGAGTAGAAGATATTGAGAGAAAAAGGGGGGAGAATGGGAGAAAGAGCATGAACAAAAATGAAATTGTAATATTTGAAACAGAAGATAAAATGATAACAATTCCTGTAGCAGTAGATAATGAGATGGTCTGGCTGAATCGAAATCAGATGGCTGAACTTTTTGATCGAGATGTAAAGACAATTGGTAAACATATTAACAATGCCTTGAAAGAAGAATTGCAAGATCAAGTGGTAGTCGCAAAATTTGCGACTACCACTCAACATGGCGCTATCGAAGGAAGAACACAAACACATATGACAGAATATTATAATTTGGATGTTATCATTTCTGTTGGCTATCGTGTGAAATCAAAACGAGGTGTTGAATTTCGGCGCTGGGCAAATTCGGTTCTTAAGCAATACATATTGAAAGGCTATGCAGTAAATGATAATCGTATCAAACAGTTGGGTGAGGTGATACGGATTATGAAGCGGACTGAAAATGAATTGGATAGCAGGCAGGTTCTTTCTGTAATAGAAAAATACAGCAGCGCATTAGATTTGTTAGATTCTTATGATCACCAGAATATGACAAGACCTAAAGGAAATCGTGCGACGTACATTCTTACCTATACGGAATGTATGGATGTGATTCAGAGTATGCGATTTGGGAACGAATCAGATTTGTTTGGGAAAGAAAAAGATGATTCTTTCAAAGGTAGTATCGGAAATATTTATCAGTCCTTTGGCGGGACAGAGATTTATGAATCTTTGGAAGAAAAAGCGGCAAATTTGTTGTATTTTGTGACTAAGAATCACAGCTTTCTCGACGGAAATAAACGAATTGCTGCGACAATGTTCCTATATTTTCTTGATAAAAATGATGCTTTATTTGTAAATGGAGAAAAGAAAATCGAAGATGCTACTTTAGTTGCATTAACTATTATGATTGCAGAATCCAGACCGGAAGAAAAGGAAATGATGATTAGTGTGATTATGAATTGTATGTTATAAAGATTGAATGGAGTCTAAAAATGTTATCCCTAGCGACAATCATTCGTGGGCAGGAATCCAATTATTCAGAATGGCAAACTAGTAGGGCTGTCGATCACGTATTGGTGAATGATCCGATGAGAAGGCATGGGGTATTTGTTGAAAATAAAATTGCGTGGAGAAAGTGTAGGAAAAAGTTGCTAATATCCTGAATCTCGATAATTTTGAGTATAATACAAGTCATGATATTGACTGTATGGTAAAGAATGACGTTATTGCGAATGAGAATTTGTAGAATGTATAAGGGAAAAATAGGTGTATATAAAAAAATTTATCATGAGTAATGAGTGAATCTGTAGTATACTATCATTATCGAATTTATCAAAAACTATAAAATGGAGGAGAGTTTTTATGAGCAAGATTAAAAATGAGGCAAAAATCAAAAACAAGATCATTGTGGCGGTGAGAGAACAGCTGGAGCATCGAGCTTTATGGTTACATCTTTTAAGAGATGAGGCAAGAAAGCGTGGATTAGATCCAAATGAATTTTCCAGTGCAGCTATTCGAAGATGTGGACTGATTCAGGGTAAAAATTTGGTGAAAAAAGGAAAGACAGATAGCTTGAAGGGATTGAAAAAGACCTTATTTACCAAGCCGGCACAGTGGGTATTTGAAATGGATGTTGTGGAAAGTACGGACGATAAATTATCTCTGAATTTCCATTATTGTCCACTGGTAAAGGCATGGCAAAAAGCGGGCTGTTCCGATGAAGAAATTGCTCAGTTATGTGATATTGCAATGTGCGGAGATCATGGGATTGGTGAACGATATGGAAGTGTTTTAGAACTTCCGAAATGTATTGCAAAGGGCGATGATATATGCGCATTGAGATACCATAAAAAATAAACTAAGTGTGAAAATTGAAGCGTAAATTGGCTGATACAGGAGTTTTTTTGACATGGAGAAAAAGATTACAAAGGGAGTTATTCTGCGTTTGTGTCTCCCTCAGTTTGCAGTGGGATTATTTACTACAATGTTGAATAACTATTTGATTTATTTTTATCAGCCTTCTAAAGAATCAGGTCTTCCAAACCTGATTCCGCAGGGGGTAATTGTTCTGGGAGTCTTAACAGTCATTGGATTTATTAAAGCAATAGGCCATGTGATCGATGCAGTTACAGACCCTCTTATTGCAGCAAAAAGTGACAGAAGCCAGAATAAAAATGGGCGCAGAATTCCTATGATGAAATGGGCGGCAGTGCCATTTGGGATATGCGCTTTATTGATTTTTTGTGTTCCATTTTCAAATTCAGGTCTAGGAAATGCTGTTTGGATTGCTTTGTTTATGTGGGGATATTATCTATTTTATACTTTGTATATGATTCCTCATACAGCTTTGATTCCTGAGATGATTCGGGATAAAAATCAACAGGTAAATACCTATACTTTAAGTTCATTTTTCTTTGTCACAGGAAGTGCAGTAGGGTATGCTACCCCTGCTATTGTCAGCGTATGGAAAACAGGGGGAATGAGCGCGGTTTCTGCGTGGAGAAGCACATTTGCAATTTATACTGTGATCGGAATTGTACTTCTTTTGATTCCTGCATTTACAATCAGAGAAAAGGATTATGTATCCTCTGTAATACCTGGGATTTCTTTAAAAGAGTCTTTAAAACACGCATTTTCCAATAAACATTTTCGGATTGTAACATTAGGGCAGCTTTTGGAGAATACAGGGATGGCATTTTTTCAGGCCTGTATTATGTATTATGTTACAACTTTAATGGGACTTCCAGAGACATCCTCTGTATTGATTCTTGCTATTTCCATTGGCGGTTCGCTTTTAATGTATCCATTTGTGAATAAATGGGCAAAGAAAAAGGGAAAAAGAATTCCAATTATTTGCGGATGTATTGTATTCTCAGTCGCAGAACTTGTCATATGTTTTAGTGATTTTATTCCAGGAAATAAAATGGTTATGGCCTGTGTTTTTGCACTGTTTGTATCATTTCCATTTGCTGTTTTAAATGTACTGCCAGCATCTATGATGGCAGATATTATACAATATGACACCATTGTGTCAGGAATAAATCAGGAGGGTATTTTTGGCGCAGCGAGAAGTTTTATTGTAAAAATGGGAAATTCTTTTGCCATAATGATCGTACCTTCTTTGACAGTTATTGGAGCTGCAACAGGAGAAAATGTTGGCAAAATAGGACTAAAATTTACCGCGATAGCTGGAGCAGTTTTTTGTATTGCGGCAGTTGTTGCATTTATTAAATATAAGGAGAAGGATGTACTTACATACATCCAGAAGAATGAATCATGAAACTATGGATTGTTTTGGCAGGAGCAGTCATTATCTTTTTGGCAATTCTCTTTCTTCGTGCAGAATTGTATAAGTGGAATGGGCGAAAATTGAACAAAAAGACAGATAATTTTTCTCAGAATAGAAAAGATTATTATTGCAAAAGACTTTCTAAAATGATTGCGTGTGAGACTGTTTCCAGAAAAGATACATTTGAACCAGAAGAGTTTATAAAGCTTCGAAAGGTGATAAAAGAACTCTTTCCAACCGTATCAAAACAGGCAGAAATCAAGTATTTTAGTGACGATTGTTATTTTTATAAATTGTCAGGTACAGATCATAAAAGGAATGTAATGTTAATGTCACATCACGATGTTGTGGCTGCAGAAGGAGAGTGGAAATATCCTCCATTTGACGGAGAAATAGCAGAGGGGTGTATCTGGGGACGAGGCACTGTGGATACAAAAACACCTTTGTTTGCAGAATTTTCTGCATTGGAGGAACTTTTAGAGGAAGGATGGAATCCACCTTGTAATATATATCTTGTCTCTTCCCATAATGAGGAAATTGCAGGAGATGGAGTACCACAGGTGTTGAACTATCTGGAAGAAAAGCACCTTAGATTTGAATGGATTTTAGACGAGGGCGGTGCAGTAATAGATGCTCCAATGAGCGGAATCAAGTGTAAATGTGCAATGCTTGCAGTTCATGAAAAAGGCAGATA
>CBCTVZ010000093.1:0-8707 GCA_965150505.1 uncultured Robinsoniella sp.
AAGTAGGAATCAGAGGTGCGACCGGTTATGCCGGAGGAGAACTTGTAAGATTGTTAATGGGGCATAAAGAAGCAGAGATTAAATGGTATGGTTCAAGAAGCTATATTGATAAAAAATATTATGAAGTGTACCAAAATATGTTTCAGATTGTAGATGAAACATGTATGGATGATAATATGGAAGCTCTTGCAGATCAGGTAGATGTCGTATTTACTGCTACGCCTCAGGGATTATGTGCTTCTCTTATAAACGAAGAGATTCTTTCTAAAGTAAAAGTGATTGATTTAAGCGCAGATTTCCGAATAAAAAATGTTAAAACATATGAAGAGTGGTATAAAATTGAACATAAGACACCACAGTTTATAAAAGAAGCTGTGTACGGTCTTTGCGAGATCAACCGTGAAGAAATCAAAAAAGCCAGATTGATTGCCAATCCTGGATGTTATCCGACATGCAGCATTCTTTCTATTTATCCTCTGTTAAAAGAAGGTTTGATCGATCCTGATACGATTATTATTGATGCAAAATCTGGAACGTCAGGGGCTGGAAGAGGAGCAAAACTGGACAACTTATATTGCGAGGTAAATGAAAATATTAAAGCATATGGAGTGGCAGTTCACCGCCATACGCCAGAGATCGAAGAACAGCTTGGATATGCGGCAGGAAAAGAGATTCGTTTAAATTTCACTCCTCATCTTGTACCGATGAACAGGGGAATTTTGGTCACAGCATACGCTTCTCTATTAAAAGATACCACATATGAAGAAGTAAAAGCGGCATATGATAAATATTACGAGAAGGAACGATTTGTGAGGGTACTTGACAGGGATGTTACTCCTCAGACGAAATGGGTAGAAGGAAGTAATTATGTGGATGTAAACTTTAAAATTGATCCGAGAACAAATCGCATTATTATAATGGGAGCGATGGACAATCTCGTAAAAGGAGCGGCAGGTCAGGCAGTACAAAATATGAATCTGTTGTTTGGAATAGAGGAAACAGAGGGACTGCGCCAAGTGCCAATGTTCCCGTAATACGGTTTTGATATAAAAAGGAGGAAAAATAGAGATGGAATTAAAAGCAGGAGGCGTGACAGCAGCCCAAGGATTTCAAGCGATTGGAATTTGTGCAGGAATCAAGAAAAATAAAAAAGACATGGCAATGATTCGAAGCGATGTTCCATGTACAGTAGCAGGTACTTTTACAAAAAATATAGTGAAAGCAGCGCCTGTGAAATGGGATCGAGAACTTGTATCAAGCGGGAAAAAGATGGCAGCAGTTGTTGTAAACAGCGGAGTGGCAAATGCCTGTACAGGAGAAGAAGGGTATGGATATTGCAAGGATACGGCGCAGCTTGCAGCAGAGCTTTTGGGAACGGAGACAGACCGTGTGCTTGTGGCATCTACAGGAGTAATCGGAAGACAGCTTCCGATGGATAAAATAAAAGAAGGAATCAAGACCATGGTACCGCTTTTAAGTGATACGACAGAAGCAGGTTCTATGGCAGCAGAGGCAATTATGACAACGGATACGGTAAAAAAAGAGATTGCGGTTGTTACTTGCATTGATGGAAAAATGGTCACTGTGGGAGGTATGTGCAAGGGAGCAGGCATGATTCATCCTAATATGTGTACGATGCTGAGTTTTGTGACAACAGATGCCTGTATCTCAAAAGAAATGCTGCAAAAAGCATTTAGTCAGATTGTTGAAGATAGCTATAATATGATTTCTGTAGATGGCGATACTTCCACAAATGATACGGCGCTTGTTCTGGCAAATGGACTGGCAGGGAACAAAGAAATTATGGAAGAAGACGAAAATTATAAGAAGTTTTATGAAGCTTTGGAGTATGTCAGCATTTATCTTGCAAAACAGTTAGCAGGAGACGGAGAAGGGGCAACCGCTCTGTTTGAAGTAAAAGTGATTGGCGCAGAGACAAAAGAACAGGCAGTGACTTTAAGCAAATCGATTATCACATCAAATTTGACAAAAGCAGCAATTTTTGGTCATGATGCAAACTGGGGCAGAATCTTATGCGCAATGGGTTATTCTGGCGCAAACTTCGATCCTGAGAAGGTGGATTTATTTTTTGAAAGTGCAGCAGGAAAGTTACAAATTATTGAAAATGGAGTGGCGCTTGACTACAGTGAAGAAGAAGCAACAAAAATTTTATCAGAAAGAACAGTCACTGCGATTGCTGATGTAAAAATGGGAACTGCATCTGCAACAGCATGGGGCTGTGATTTGACATATGATTATGTAAAAATTAACGCAGATTATAGAAGCTGATGGAGGAAAAAATGGAATCAAAAAATATGAATATGTGGCTGGAAAAAGCAAATGTATTGATAGAAGCTTTGCCTTATATTAAACAGTTTAAGGGTAAAATTATAGTGGTCAAATATGGCGGAAGCGCAATGGTAGATCATGAATTAAAAAAGAGTGTTGTAAGGGATGTGGCACTGCTGAAATTAGTCGGATTTCGTCCGATTGTTGTCCATGGTGGCGGAAAAGAAATCACAAAATGGTGCAAGAAAGTTGGCATTGAAAGCAATTTTGTGAATGGTCTGCGTGTGACAGATAAAGCAACGATGGAAATTGCAGAGATGGTATTAAACAAAGTGAATAAAGGACTTGTATCCATGCTGGAGAAGATAGGAGTTCATGCGATTGGAATTAGCGGAAAAGATGGTTCGATCTTAAAAGTAAAGAAAAAATATTCGAAGGAACAAGATATTGGATTCGTAGGAGAAGTAGAGTATGTCAATACAAGATTGCTGCATACCTTACTTGACAGTGATGTCATTCCGGTGATTTGCCCGATTGGATCAGATGAAGGATGCTATTCTTATAATGTAAATGCAGACGATGCAGCGTGTGCGATTGCAAGTGCAATGGGGGCAGCAAAACTGGCATTTTTGACCGACATTGAAGGTGTTTATACTGATCCGACGGACAAGACAACTTTGATTTCCAGAATGAATATAGCGGAAGCAGAGGCTTTTTTGGCATCTGGAATGGCTGGAGGAGGTATGCTTCCAAAATTGCAGAACTGTATTGATGCCATTAAGGCAGGCGTATCAAGAGTTCATATTTTAGATGGAAGAATTGAGCATAGTTTGTTGTTAGAGTTCTTTACAGATCATGGGATTGGAACAGCGATCATCGGGGATCAGGAGGAAATTAAAAATGAATAAAACAGAGGAATATATAAAGCGTGCGGAAGATGTGATTTTACATACATATAATCGCTATCAGATTGTGCTAGAAAAAGGAGAAGGCGTTTATCTGGAAGATGTAGAAGGAAAAAAATATCTGGATTTTGCAGCAGGAATTGCAGTATTTGCACTGGGATATGGCAATCAAAAATACAATGAAGCATTGAAAAATCAGATGGATCACATCATTCATACTTCCAATTTATATTATAATATTCCATCTATCGAAGCAGGAGAAAAACTGTTAAAAGCATGTGGAATGAGCCGTGTATTTTTTACAAACAGCGGAACAGAGGCAATAGAAGGCGCGATAAAAGCTGCGAGAAAGTATGCTTATAATAAAGATGGCGCTACAGATCATGAGATCATTGCGATGAATCATTCTTTCCATGGAAGAAGTATAGGGGCATTGTCTGTGACGGGAAATCCTCATTATCAAGAGGCATTTAAACCATTGATGGGCGGTGTAAAATTTGCAGATTTTAATGATTTAGAAAGTGTGAAAAAACAGGTAAATAAAAAAACGTGTGCGATTATTTTGGAGACGGTTCAAGGAGAAGGTGGAATTTATCCGGCGGATCAGGAATTTTTATCTGGCGTGAAAGCCATTTGTGAAGAAAATGATATTTTGCTTATTTTAGATGAAATTCAATGCGGTATGGGACGCACAGGAAATATGTTTGCATGGCAGGAATATGGGATCGAACCAGATATCATGACGTGTGCAAAGGCATTAGGATGCGGTATTCCAGTTGGAGCGTTTGTCTTAAATGAAAAGACGGCAAAAGCATCACTGATTCCAGGGGATCATGGAACAACATATGGAGGAAATCCACTTGCATGTGCGGCTGTCTCAAAAGTATTTGATCTTTTTGAAGAAGAAAAATTGGTGGAACATGTACGGGAAATCACACCGTATTTTGAAAAGAAATTAGATGAGCTTGTCGAAAAATATGAATTTTTGACAGAAAGACGCGGCAAAGGACTGATGCAGGGAATTGTAGTAGAGGGACGTTCAGTAGGAGATCTTATAAAGAAAGCGATGGAAAATGGATTGATTTTGATTTCTGCTGGAAGTAATGTACTGCGGTTTGTGCCGCCGTTGATTATTACAAAAGAACATATTGATGAGATGATTGAAAAATTACAGAAAAGTCTTTAAATGAAGTCAAATAAAAACTGCGGAATGGAAGAAAGCGATTCTGCAGTTTTTTATTTTGAATTTTTTAACAAGATCTGCACATATTATAAGTAGTTTTATGAAAAAGGAGAACGTAAAGATGTTTGGAATTTTAATTGCGTTACTTTCAGGAGCGCTTATGAGTGTGCAAGGTGTGTTTAATACAGCAGTGACAAAGCAGACAAGTCTTTTCGTATCAACAGGATTTGTACAGCTTTCTGCATTTATAGTATGTGTTATAATGTGGTTTTTTACAGGGAGGGAAAACCCTTCTGAATTATTTCATGTTCAGCCAAAATATACGCTGTTAGGAGGTGTAATTGGTGTATTTATCACAATAACAGTGATTAAAAGTATGAAAAATTTAGGGCCGGCACGCGCAGTGATGCTGATTGTAATTTCACAGTTGATAGTAGCATATGCGATAGAATTATTTGGAGTGTTTGGGGTTGAGAGACAACCGTTTGAGTGGAGAAAAATTTTAGGGATGGCAGTTGCCATCATAGGGATTCTTTTGTTTCAATGGTAAAGTAAGAAAAAAGTATTGTAATTGTTGCTGTTTTTCGATACAATGAAAGAGACGCACAAGGAGGACTTTATAGAGGGATATTCTATAAAGGAGAGAAGCGCGTGATTAAAAAAATATTTTTCAAAAATTTTTTATTGATTTTTATAGGAATCATGATGAGTGGATGTCAGAGAGAGACGATAGAGCTTTCGTGCGAGACAGAGAAAGAAGTCAGATCAGAGGAAATTTCAACAGAGGAAAAGGTACAAAAAACAGTATTTGTTCATGTATGCGGAGCTGTAAAATCTCCAGGTGTGTATGAACTGCCTGCTTCATCAAGAACGATGGATGCAGTCAATGCAGCTGGAGGTTTTTTAGATCATGCTGCATCAGATCAGATTAATCTTGCGGCTGTTTTAAAAGATGGAGATCAGATACGAATTTATACAGAGGAAGAGTTAGAGACAGCGGCAGGAGGAAGTTCGGAGTTGGAAGATGGGATGATGGATTTAAACAGCGCCTCAAAAGAACAGCTGATGGAACTTCCTGGAATTGGAGAGACGAAAGCAGAAGCAATTTTGTCATATCGAGAAGAGGTTGGAGGATTCCAGACAATCGAGGAGTTAAAAAACGTATCTGGCATCAAAGAATCTGTTTTTGAAAAAATAAAAGACAAAATAATTGTCCGTTAAATTTAAGGAGAAAGTTATATGGCGAAAAAGGTTCTAGTGGTTGATGATGAAAAATTAATCGTAAAAGGAATTCGTTTCAGTCTGGAGCAAGATGGTATGGAAGTGGATTGCGTTTACGATGGTGAGGAAGCAGTCCGCATGGCACGGGAGAAAGAATATGATATTGTACTTTTGGACGTGATGCTGCCAAAATTGACTGGTTTTGAAGTATGTCAGCAGATTCGAGAGTTTTCTACGATGCCTATTGTTATGCTGACTGCAAAGGGAGACGATATGGATAAGATTCTGGGTCTGGAATATGGCGCGGATGATTATATCACAAAACCGTTCAACATTCTGGAGGTAAAGGCGAGAATTCGTGCCATTATGCGTCGTACCGCAAAAAAAGCAACAGCAGAAAACAAGAAAAAGTATGTGGAAGTTGGCGATTTAGTCTTAGATTGTGAAGGCAGAAGAGTTTCTATAGCAGGGAAAGAAATCAATCTGACAGCAAAAGAATTTGATGTTCTGGAGCTTTTGGTGTTTAATCCAAATAAAGTATTCAGTCGTGAAAATTTATTAAATATTGTGTGGGGATATGAATATCCTGGAGATGTCAGAACGGTGGATGTTCACATCAGAAGATTAAGAGAAAAGATCGAAGCAAATCCGAGTGAGCCGAAGTATGTACATACGAAATGGGGAGTTGGTTATTATTTCCAGCATTAAAAAATATCTCCATGCGCTGGGAGATTTTAGAAGAAGCCTGCAATTTCGTATTTTTATCTTTTTTATATTAGTTGGAACTATTCCGCTTTTTTTGTTGAAATATGGAATGTTGTATAGCCATCAGGAAGAAATGATGGATCGTCACAGCGCGATGATCCGAAACCAATGTATACAGATCTCAAATGATCTAATCGAGACGGGATATCTGGAAGGGGAAAGATCTGAAATTGTAGATATGGAGCTTGCCCAGCTGGCAAGGCTGTATGATGGAAGAGTGCTGATTGTAGACGAAAATTTTTGTATTTTGAAAGATACATATGATGTGGATGAGGGGAAATTTTTGATTTCAAAAGAAGCGATGGACTGCTTTGATGGAATCAATACTACTTTTTATGGAAATAAAAATGGTTCTGCAAAAATCATGCTTCCCGTTATTGAAAATCAGACGGATGAAGTTAGAGGAATCATGGTGATTAGTTTTCCAACTTCTGATATTCGTCAGTCAGGAAAAATGCTCAACAAAAATGTACAGATTCTTCAATGGGGAGTTATTCTGCTCGTCATTATTTTTGCTTTTTATATGTCGCGTGTACTTGTAAAACCATTCCGTAAAGTGACGAATTTTTTAGAGGAAAGTTCAACAGGAGTGGAGGAAGAGGGGATTTCTCTTCCAGATTATACAGAGACACAGCTTTTGACGGATGCGTATAATAAGATGATGATGCGCATGAAAGAGTTGGACGATTCTAGACAGGAATTTGTTTCCAATGTCTCCCATGAGCTAAAAACTCCGATTACATCGATGAAAGTGCTTGCGGATTCTCTCTTAATGCAGCCAGATGCACCGATTGTACTGTATCAGGAATTTATGAAAGATATGTCAGAGGAAATAGACAGGGAAAATAAAATTATCAATGATCTTCTTTCTCTTGTTAAGATGGATAAAAAATCAGGTGATATTCATATTCAGCCGACAAATATCAATGAGTTGCTGGAACTAATTTTAAAGAGACTGCGTCCGATTGCAGACAAAAGAAACGTAAAATTGGTAATGGAAACATTTCGACCGGTGACAGCAGAAGTAGACGAGATGAAGTTGACATTGGCGCTTTCAAACTTAGTGGAAAATGCGATCAAATATAACAAAGAAGATGGATGGGTTCATATTTCTCTGAATGTTGACCATAAATATTTTTATGTGAAAATTGAGGATGGCGGCATTGGAATTCCAGAAGAAGCGCAGGAACATATTTTTGAACGTTTCTATCGTGTAGACAAATCGCATTCCAGAGAAATCGGAGGCACAGGACTTGGATTAGCAATTACAAGAAATGCAATTCTGATGCACCGTGGCGCGATCAAAGTTTACAGCAAAGAAGGCGAGGGAACGACCTTTACGGTACGCGTGCCGATTAATTATGTGGAATAGGCGGAGGAATCAATGAAAATAAGAAAAAACTTTTTATGTTTGATCCTCGCGGCGCTGATGCTTGGAGGATGCGAAAAAGAAGAGGTACAAGAGAGCGGATATCAAATTTATTATACAGACGAAAAAGGAAAACAACTTCAGTCAGAAGCTTATATTCCAGAAAAAGAGGACACGGATTACCTGTTGGAGCAGATGATCAAAAAGTGGACAGAAAATTCGGAAAATGAAAAAATGATTTCTGCAAAGCCTAAAGAAGTAGAACTGCTTTTCTATGAGATCGAAAAACGAAGTCTGGTGGTAGATTTTAGCAGTGCATACAATGAATTATCGAATACAGAGGAAATGATGCTTCGTACCTCTCTATCTAAGACGATGCTTCAGATTCCTGAAATAAAAAGTGTCCAGATTCTGATAGAGGGAGAAAAATTGACGGATCGGATGGGAAAAGTAATCCCTAGTATGACAGATAAAAGCTTCGTAGATGCAGACGATATTGGCGTTGATGGATTTGAGACGATTGAATATCCATTTTACTTTGCAGATGACAGCGGAAATTTGGAAGTAGAAAAACGTATGATCCACTATTCTTCCAGTTCAGAGAAACTTCAGACGGTATTAAAACAACTGATTTCTGGGACAAGAAAGAACGCGCTAAATGGGGTGATTGCATCCGATACAAAGGTTCTCAGCTCCAAAATTGAAAATGGTCTTTGTACCGTTAATTTCAGCAAAGAATTTAATTATTCGGTAGAGAATGTTTTGCCAGATACGAGTATCTATGCGCTGGTGAATACACTTTGTGAATTAAATGGTGTGACATCTGTCAAAATTAATATTGAAGGCGATACAGAGAGCTACTATCTGGATACGATTGATTTATCTTCACCGTTTGAGAAAATCAAAACAACAGAAGAAGAGGAAGAACGAGTCGGTGTTGATTATTTGATGCGTAAAGTTACGCAGGAAGACACA
>CBCTVZ010000094.1:0-8671 GCA_965150505.1 uncultured Robinsoniella sp.
TATGATATCAATTCCTATAATCACAAATGCTACAATCAGCGCAATCTGTCCCAGAAAAACAGGAATAAAATCTAAAACAATATGAATCAATGGCTGAACAAACTTGATTGCAAGCGCGGCGGTAATTCCCCATATAACAGAAAATGGCAGACATACATAGCCGCCTAAATTATATTTATAATCAGAATAATCCCACCATCTTTTCTTAAACAGTTTCTCCAGCAGTATTCCTGTAAAAAATTCTACCACGGTCGCAACAGCGCCACAGCCAATCACCAAAAATACAAAATTATTTGTCAAAGATCGAAAAAAAATCAAACTAAAAATCATGCCCAGTCCATAGACAGGACAAAGTGGACCGTTTAAAATTCCTCTATTCAAAAAACGCCTTTTTCTCACAGCCGCATAGACAATCTCCAGACACCATCCGACAAAAGAATAGATTAAAAAGTACCACAGCAGCTGATAAATTGAATGGTTCATTGATAAATACCTCTACTTCTTTCCCACCTGTTTTATTTTCACCTATCATACCATGGTTTTCAAAAATATGCAATTATCGACAAAAAAAGATCTTAAATCTTATCCATGGACGAACATTTATCTATGAATATACATTCTTGTCTTATCCGGTTCATCATCGCCTTGAACCATACATAAAAATTCCCATCCATATCTTTCATAAAAACTGGTATGATCGGTAATCAAGTAGATCGGCGTTATCCCTTTGTCTTTCATGTCCTTTACGACCATATCAAGTAATTGCCCTGCAATTCCTTGACAGCGATATTCTTTTTCTGTATAGACGGCACATACATTGGGCGTAAGATCTTTTCTATCATGAAAATCATTTTCGATTACTCCTAGACCACCTACTATACGCTCTTTATCTAAGCAAAGATACCATCCATATTCTGTTTCATCATTAAGATAAGCTTCCATACATTCCAGATACGCCTCTTTAGGCACTTTCCATTTATCATGAAACCATGCTGCAGCTTCTTCTTTTAATTGAGGTTTTTGTCTCAGTGTAATATAAGTATATTCTTTCATATTTTTTCAAAGTTCCTCCTATAGATCATCATTTCTTTTTTCTGTTTCTAGTTCTTTTTATACAAAAAAAGTTTCTAATCTGTCAATCTTTTTCGTATGACAAATTAGAAACTTTATTTTCATTTTCTTTTTATTTTTTTCCCATATTTCCAATAAAATATGGAACGTTTACTTTCTGTATCGCAATATCTGCAATATTCGTACAGGAGTTTTTCATTCTGTCAAGATTATGAAGAATTTTGGCGAAAGAACCTGTCAGCTCTGCTTTACACTTTCCTTCACTGACACGGATCATATGACTCTTTCTCATCTGAAGATCAAGATCTTGAATCTTTTCTTTTTTCTCCATAATCGTCTGAATATCTGAGGCATTCCCTGTCTTAATCAACTGCAGCGCTTTTCCATAGATTTCTTCAATCATATTTAAGCTCTCAGAAACATCCTCTAGCGCTTCCTCTGAATATTCATATTTCTGATCCAGATTTTCTGTCAGATTTACTCCTACTTCTGTACACAGACTTCCAATTCTTTCGATATCCCCTAACACATACATCAATCCTGCCGTCTGTGTCGCCTGTTCTTCTGTCAGAACACCGCTTGAGAACATATTTGTCATATACTCCATAATCTTATTATGAAGATAGTTTACCGTCTCGCTCTCCTCTTTCATCTTAGAAAGAATTTTTTTGTCTCTTTTTTTCACGGCATCTTTGATCTCTTTTACCATTTTTCCCACAAGATCACTGCAGCGCAAAGTTTCTCTTGCCACCATCTGAAGAGCCGCTGCTGGCTGATTTACCATCTTGTCATCAAGAAAAATTGGCTCTTTTGTCTCGATTTTCTGATCTTTTCCATCTGGAATCAGACGCATTACAATTTTTACCATCAGCCAGATCAGAGGCAGCCAAATTAAGGTCATAACAACATTAAATGAAGTATGTGCATTTGCAATCTGACGTGAAATCACTTCCACTTCCGGTCCTTTTGGAGAAATCCATCTAATAATATTTGCAAATGGTCCAATAAACCAGATAAATAAGAAACATCCTGTAATGTTAAAGACGCAGTGCGCAACGGCAGTACGTTTTGCATTCTTAGACTGCCCAATACTTGCTAAAATAGCTGTGATCGTTGTTCCGATATTATCGCCTAATAAGATTGGAATTGCTCCTGCCAATCCTAATACACTGGTCACTCCATCTGGTCCTGCCTGAGCCGCAAAGTTCTGAAGAACTGCGATTGTCGCACTACTACTCTGTACAACAAGCGTCATCAATGTTCCTACTGCAACGCCTAAAACTGGAATGTCGGACACTCTCTCAATCATATCAATAAAAATTGGACTGGAAGCAAGTGGTTTCATAACATCTCCCATTGTCTCAATTCCTAAAAACAAAAGACCAAAAGCAAAAATGGTCTGTCCGATATTTTTGGCTTTTTCTGATTTCATTAAAAAAGAAAGTAAAAATCCTACAAAGATGATCAGATAAATATAATCACTGATCTTAAAAGCTATAATCTGAGCTGTAATTGTCGTTCCGATATTCGCACCTAAAATAACGGAGATACCCTGAGGTAATGTCATCAATCCAGCGCTTACAAATCCAATTACCATAACGGTTGTTGCGCTACTACTTTGTAAAACGGCTGTTGCTAACGCACCTGCCAATACTCCCATCACAGGATTTCGTGTCAACACACCTAAGATTGCTTTCATCTTCTCCCCTGCTGCTTTTTGCAGACACTCACTCATCATATTCATACCGAAGATAAAAATAGCTAATCCACCAAACAAACCAAATAGAATTTCCAATGTCTGATTCATGTTTTCTCCTTTACACTTCTTTGATTTTTCTCTTTCTGTGTACTTTCATATTTTTTCTGTTCGTGAAATTTACAATTTTATCATATCATCGCAATGTAAAGTTTTCCGTTCTTGTTATGTTAAATCTATGTAAAATTTTATCTATTTTTCACATACATTTAACATCCTTATCACAATTCAAAAAAACGACCCCACCGTTTTGCTCTCACCGGTAAGATCGTTTTATTATTTATCTTCTCTTTTTTATTTTTTCTATTTTTTTATTTCTTTCTTAGGAAACTGATCCATCTTCTTTCTGCCAAGGCGCACTTCTTCCATAAATTCAGCCAGTTCTTTTGAGGCTTCCTGAAACAAATAATTTTTACTTCCCTTTTGCTGTTCCAGATAATTGCTCCGAATCTCAACATTGACCGATTCTACTTCTTCTTTCAGCCCCTTTGCTGACAGCCTTCTCGCGCCTTGCCCTAAAATGATGACCTGTTCTAGCGCATCTGATGTCGCAACCGTCACAGAATACTTTCTCTCCATCTCATGAACAGTTTTTTCAATATATTGATCTGCTGTCTCAGCTTCCTTTGTATAGACCACATAAATATTGTGATATTTTGAAACTTCTCCTTGGTTTCCCTCTACTTTATACGCATCGAACACGACAATCACGGTCGATTTTTTAAAGCCCTGATAGTTGCATAAAATATCCATCAGCTTTGTCCTTGCGCCGTCAATGCTGACTTTTGCTAATTCTCTCAATTCTTCCCATGCAAAAATAATATTGTATCCATCCACCAACAGATATTCTTCCTTTGATTCTAGCTTTTTCGCCCGATACGCTCTTGCCTCTGCTTCTTCTCGTTCTCGGACTACTGAACTTTTTCTGAAAGGATTTTTTCTGTCTCTGACTTGTCCATACGTTCGTGCAAAAATCTCCTCTAGCTCTTTATCATCCGCCCAGACACTGGGATTTGACTGTCTTGAGATGATTTCAGGCTGTTTTTTTTCAGATTTGTTTTTTTTTAATACAGATTCTATGTGCATATATTGCTCCACTTGTTCCCATCCGACATTAAATCCTGCACCGTGACTGCAAAAAACAGACCCTGTCGGGTTTTCCAAATCGGACTCTGAATCATATGCACAGCGTTCTATTACTTCCTGTTCATTATGACACGGTTCATATCCTTTCAATGCACAAAAAATTCTTCCTCTTCCACTTGTATAGGAAATCAATTCGGTCTGATATCCTCTCATTGTCACTACAGGAGCTTTCCCAAAAATAACTGCGGTCTCTCCTTCGATCTCTGGAGGTTGAAATGTTCCACACATTTTCTGGATATCCGTCATTGCTCTTCCTACTTTTTCAGCCGGTATTTCCATCTGAAATTCATATACCGGTTCTAATAAAATACTTTTTGCTTTTTTCAGCCCATGGCGCACAGCGCGATACGTTGCCTGTCTGAAATCTCCGCCTTCCGTATGTTTTGGATGAGATCTTCCAGCAGCCATCGTAATTTTCATATCTGTGATTTCCGATCCTGTCAGCACGCCAAGATGTTTTTTCTCCATCAAATGCGTCAAAATCAATCTCTGCCAGTTCCGGTCCAATACGTCTTCACTGCAAGATGTCGCAAACTGCAGTCCGCTTCCCCTCTCTGCTGGCTCTAGGATCAGATGTACTTCTGCATAATGGCGAAGCGGTTCAAAATGGCCGACTCCTTCTGAAATTTCTGATATCGTCTCTTTGTATACTATACTTCCTTCCCCAAATTCCACCTCTGTGTCAAACCGCTCTTTGATCATGCTTTTTAAAATCTCAATCTGTACTTCACCCATCACCTGTGCATGGATCTCCCCTAACTTTTCATTCCATACCATGTGAAGTTCTGGCACTTCCTCTTCTAGCTGACGCAGTTTCAAAAACATTCCATATACATCGCCATTTTCCGGAAGCTGAATCTGATATGTCAAAACAGGTTCTAACATTGGACCTTTTGACTGGGCTTCTGCTCCAAGTCCTTCTCCACTGTACGTCTTTGTCAAACCTGTCACGGCGCAGATACTTCCTGCCTCTGCTTCTTGAACAGCCGAAAACTGTGAGCCAGAATAAATGCGAATCTGATCTACTTTTTCTTCCCACATTTCCTGTCCATCTTTAGAATCCTCTTGCTTTTTCAAAACCATCTTTACTTTCAGACTTCCTCCTGTCACTTTCAAGTAAGTCAGACGGTTTCCCTGATCATCTCTGGCAATCTTATAGACTCTCGCGCCAAATACATCGCTATATTCCTGACATTTTACATATTTTAAAATTCCCTGCAAAAATTCTTCTACACCTTCCATGCGAAGCGCCGATCCAAAATAACATGGAAAGACTTTTCGATCTTTGATCAGTTCTGCAATCGTCTCTTTTGTAATCTCTCCATCCTCCAGATACTGTTCCATCACTTCCTCGTCACATAAGGCAATTTCTTCCATCCATTCTGCTGTTTCTTCCGAATTAAATTCGATGCACCGCTCATCCAGCCTTTTTTTCAGTTCTTTTAAGATCAACGCCTTCTCCGTTGGCTGATCCATCTTATTAATAAATAAAAAGACAGGAATCTCATATCTTTTCAATAATTTCCACAGCGTCTGAACGTGTCCCTGTACTCCATCCGGTCCGCTGACAATCAAAATAGCATAATCCAAGATTTGCAGTGTTCGCTCCATCTCGGCAGAAAAGTCTACATGCCCCGGCGTATCTAGCAATGTAATTTTTGTATCTTCTAAATGAAGTTCTGCCTGTTTTGAAAAGATCGTGATTCCCCTTGCCTTTTCTAATTTATGTGTATCTAAAAACGCATCCTTGTGATCCACTCGCCCTAATTTTCTTATGCTTCCGCTCAAGTAAAGCATACTCTCTGCAAGCGTTGTCTTTCCTGCATCTACATGGGCCAACAGACCGGCACAAATTCGTTTTGTTGTTGTTTTTACCTGCTCTTCCAAAAAAATTCCTCCTTTTAGTGACATTCAGTATATCACAAGAGGAGATTCTAGTCGAGATAGGTCTTTTCACCAAATCACTCCTTTCTATTTCCCATTCTTCACTTCGCTTTTTTATTTTTACATAAAAAATGTTGCCGCACAAATTGCTTCGTGCGGCATCTTCTCTTTTTTTATAATATTTCTTTTTTATAAACTATATTTCTCCGCATTGATCATCTTGCTCTCTGCCATTTTTTTTAATGCTCCGTCAACTCCTGTCTCTTCTCCGCTGCTGATTTTAGCAATATTTTTTCCTACCATCTTGATCGCTGATTTTTGTTCTGGACTGCAACTAACCAAAGCGCAATTCCTAATCTGCAATTTTTCTAAAATCATTTCAGGAGAAACCTCTTTTTTTATTTTAATCTGCGCACAATTTTCTACCGTTACTCCATCTTCTGAAAGCTCAAGCATTTTGGGATCAATGGAGATTATCGGCATATTTTTTACAATTTTACCTTTTACAACTACCAATTCTCGATATTCGGCATCAAGATTCTGAAAAGCTTCTACTTGGGTATTTAGTAATAAAACATCTCCTACTACCTGAAGTTTTTCTATTTTTTCCAGCCATGACGTGCTGTCTTTATCTAAAGTAAGTGAACCATCCACATATAATTTCGTTCCATATTTTGTGATAAATGCCCTATCTAAGATTGCATCTCCCTTTATATAAGCATATCCAGATGGTACTACCTGAAGTTCCGTATTTTCATCTACCATATCAATTACATTGTTTAGCAATTCTTCTCTCGTTAACAGCTTCTTTGTGTCAAAATGCAGATTTTTTGCTTTTAATCTTTGTACATCTATCTTAAGATCTAAGATTTTCACACTTTTATAGGCAAAATATTTCCCATTTTCTTTAGCTCGAAGAGGAAAATATACATCCATCTCAAATTCATCTTTCAATTCCACACAATCATCTGGAATGATCACAAGAGCGCCATTGATCTGGATACTTCCAAGATAAGCTGCCATACTTTTTGGACATTTTACATTTCCATTGACCTGAATAGATTTATATTTTTCTAAAATTTCCTTCGTTCCCTGTTCAATGCGAAGATTTCCATTGACCAGAAGAACTGCATTTTTTTGAACGGATGTAGTCCCAACGATTTCAAAATTCCCATTGATAGTAGATAACTCCACATCTTCATCCAGTTCCAGTATATTTTCTACATTTACGGTAATCGGCAGTCTGTGAAATACTTCTTTGCTGTATTCATTTACCAGCAAAATTTCTGTATTTAATAAAATCTGTTCATACCCTACATAATGCGCTTCATTTATCTTTCTTGCATCACAAATTTCACTGTTGATAATTAAATTTTTCTTCATCGTTCTAGCTTCCTTTCTTTTCTATTGCTCAATCAATTCCAACTTTGACGTAATTTTCTTCTTGCAGAAGCAAGGCGAGAACGCACTGTCCCCTCTGGAATCTGAAATATTCTTCCAATTTCTGAGGAAGTATAACCTTCCAAATACCGCATAACAAACAGAACTCTCTCTTCATCTGGCAATATTTTTAACATCTCAGAGCAATCAATCTCTGAATACTCTTCTGTTTCCTCTGCTGGCTCTGGCAAAAGATCTGCGGAAGTCTCAAAAACTCCATGGCGTACATGATCGATATATAAATTTCGTGTTGTTCGGTATAGCCACGCGCGACATTGTTTCTCGCTAAGTTCCTCGAATATCTTCTCATGTTTCATTGCTCTTAAAAATACTTCCTGTATTAAGTCTTCTGACAGAGCCTCTTTTCCGCCAGTCATGGATTTACACCAAGCAAAAAGTTCTCTGTAATATCTGTTATACAGATCTTCAATCACGGCTCATCCTCCCTTCTTTTGTTCTTTCAGGAATTTCTTTATACTAATAGAACGTATGAGAAAGCAAAAGTGTTGAAAAAATTATTATAAAAATCAAAACTTTCTCATATTAAAAAATCAAGATTCCGTTCCATCCAGAATATAATTTATTTATCTTTTTATTGCCTCTTTTCCTCAACTGTGTTAAGATCTTTTAAAAAAATAAGGATGAATTTAATTATGAAAAAAAGACGACTTTTTATTCTGGTCAGCATATTGCTTGTCCTAATCTCAATGAGTGCATCTGCCTCTGAATCTCTATCTTCAAAAACATCTTCTGATTCTGAATCAGATCCTGCTATTTATCTTGAAACAGATGGAAAAATCCTTTCCTATCAATATTTTTCAGTCGAAGAAGACTTTGAAGGAAAACCTGCTCTTCTTCTCCATTTTGAATATACAAATAATACAGACACTCCTGCTATGGCTTCCACAGACTTTTATACAAGCGCCTATCAGGACAATAAGCCTCTGCAACCAGGTGTTTTAAAATATGATTCGGAATATTCTCAGGAAGTCAGCAACCTTCTCGTATCTCTTCAAGATCAAAAATCTCTTCCTGTTTGTTTTGTGTATTCCCTCAGCGATCTTACCTCTGATGTTGAAATCCATGTGCAGTCCTTCCTTGATTTTTATTCAGAGCCACAAAAATTAACGATTTCCCCAACAGAGACAGCAACGCCAGCGGATGCTTCTCTTTCTTCTGAAGCATGGGAAAAGAAATATTATGCGCTCCTTTCAAAATATAAAACACTTCAGCAAGAGTACAACAATTTAAAAAAGAAATTAGAAGAAAGCGCTTCTTAACTTTTTATCATGAAAAAAGGTATGTTTTCATCAGACATTTTTGAAGTGACCCCAAAAAGTTAGACTTTTATTGCGTAACAGATTTTGATATCTG
>CBCTVZ010000095.1:0-8621 GCA_965150505.1 uncultured Robinsoniella sp.
CATCTGATATTACAGCAGGAAAACTGGCTGGAATTTCCAAGAAAATCCATGACTACGAAGGCTTGGCAAAGGAACTGAATGTAGGGGAAATGACATTGAGAGATATCGTAAAAGAATTAGAAAAACCGGGACGTGACCCACGAGAAGAAATGCCGAAACCGATTTTGAGAAGCGATGTCTTAGATATGAAAGATTTAAAAGAGGGCATGATCTTAAAAGGAACAGTGCGCAATGTCATTGACTTTGGAGCATTCGTTGATATTGGCGTTCATCAGGATGGACTTGTTCATATTTCTGAGATGTCAGACAGCAAATTTGTGAAACATCCTCTGGATGCTGTCAGTGTCGGTGATATTGTCAATGTTCGGATCTTAAGTGTAGATCAGCAGAAAAAGAGAATTGCTCTTAGCATGAAGCTGGATGGTTCAAATCAGCCGCAGCAAAAAGAGAAAAAAGAAGAGAAGAGACAGCCGATCAAGAAAGAGAAAAAAGAAGAGAAGAGACAGCCGATCAAGAAAGAGAAAAAAGAAAACAGAGGAAGAAAAAAAGAGAAGAAAGAACTCGATTTCAGTAAGCTGGCGAAAAATTGGAATATCAGACGGTAAAAACAAAAAGTAAAAACAGAAACGAAAGCAAAAGCAAAAGTAAAAGCAAAAGGAAGACCGGACTGAGAAAAGGGACAAGATGAGAAGCAAAGCGTTTTGAAAAAACACTTGAATCCTGAAATCAAAAAGAGTATAATAAAAATGAATAAAGAAAATTCTTCGGGGCAGGGTGCGATTCCCTACCGGCGGTATAGTCCGCGACCCGCGAAAGCGGTTGATTTGGTGACTTCCTGATTGAGAAAGACAAGGGAGAATTCCGAAACCGACAGTATAGTCTGGATGAGAGAAGAAAGAGAACGCATGATTGTAAATGTGCAGCTGATATCCTCCGCAGAATTTCTGCGGAGGTTTTTTGTTAAAAACTTCCGTGCAGAAATGATGTGCAGAACAGATCTTTTGACCAGAGAAGTATTTTCTGAATTTCAATGTCTGTATGAAAAACAAACTATAAATATTTTGGGATTCATACAGAAAAATATACCATGTAATTAAGAAAAGAAAAGGAGAAGAGATGATGAGCAGCAACACACAGACAGCGAGACGTTCTGCAATGAATGTCCGCACAATGGCACAGATTGGAATGTTAGGCGCGGTGGCGATGGTTTTGATGTTTTTTGAAATTCCGCTTTGGTTTGCACCGCCATTTTACAAGATTGACCTGAGCGAACTTCCTGTTTTAATCGGATGCTTTGCGATGGGACCGGTTGCGGGAGTTTTGATTGAGCTGGTTAAAATTTTACTGTATGTAGTTGTGCATGGAACAACAACAGCAGGGGTAGGAGACATTGCGAACTTTTTGATTGGATGCTCTTTCATTGTTCCGGCAGGTCTGATTTATCGGAGAATGATGACAAAGAAAGGCGCTCTGATCGGAATGACAGTGGGAACTGTTGTGATGACCGTGTTGGGATGTGTATTGAATGCGTATGTATTGCTTCCGTTTTATGCGACTGCATTTGGAATGCCGATGGATGCGCTAATACAGATGGGAACGGCAGTCAATGCGAGTATTAAAGATGTTTTTGGATTTGTAATGCTTGCCGTTGCTCCATTCAATATTTTAAAGGGAATCCTTGTCTCAGCGCTGACTTTAGCATTATATAAAAATATTCGTCCGATTCTAAGAAGATCGTGATGAAGTAGTAAGGAGAAGATGAGATGCCGACAATTAAAAAAATTTCTAAACTGACAGAAAATAAACATTTGAATTTGTATCAGCTGGACGCTGTGAATAAAGTGGGAAAAGAATTTCCATATTTTGTAGCTTCCAGAGCAAAGGAAATTGAAGGCCTGAAAATTAAGACAAAAAATAATAAGCCAGATGGTGTGATCATTTACAGTGTCTGTGGCGAACATCATGATAAAGTCGTTTTGGTGCGCCAGTATCGCTACAGTCTGGACGGCTATATTTATGAATTTCCAGCAGGATTGGTAGAAGAGGATGAGGACTTTAAAGAGGCTGCTGTGAGAGAATTAAAAGAAGAGACTGGGCTGGATTTGCAGCCGATTGAGACCGATCCAATGTATGAAAAACCATATTTTACAACGATTGGCATGACAGATGAATGCTGTGCCACCGTGTATGGATACGCTTCTGGCGAGGTGTCAAAAAAAGGACAGGAAGACAGTGAAGAGATGGAGATTGTTCTGGCAGACCGTGAGGAAGTAAGACGTATTTTAAAAGAAGAGCGTGTGGCGATCATGTGCGCCTATATGCTGATGCACTTCTTAAAAGAGGAAAAAGACCCATTTTCTTTTTTAAAGTGAAATTTAAAGGAAAACTTTTCAAAAAAGAAGCTCTGATTTTAGAGAATCGGAGTCGTTCAGATTAAAATAGAAAAGTTAAGATGTGAAAAATAGTTAGAGATTCTATGTAAAAATATTTTGCGTAGGATCTCTAAATTTTTATCGGATTTTAGGTTTTATTGAAATATGATTTTTTGTTTTTGATCTTTGGTTGTAACACAAAATGCAGTGTGCTATAATGTGTCCATGTGCAGAAAACTTGAAGGAGGTGTAAGGGATGGAAGTAAAGTTTGAAGTCAAAATGAATACAAAGAAAATGTTTCACTTTTTAATGTATCACATTTATCACAGTTTTCAGGGACCGTTATCTTTACTGTTCGCAGCGGCAGGAATTGGAGTCTGCATTTGGACATATGGCGATGTGGCAATGAACTGGACCGTTTTATATGGTTTCTTTGGCGTTTTATTTTTGATCTATGAGCCAGTCAGCCTGTACTTAAAGGCGGCAACTCAGGTAAAATTAAATCCGGTTTTTAAGAAACCGCTTACATATGTGATGAATGACAAAGGAATTGTGACCATGCAAGGAGAACAGAAGGCAGAGGTCAAATGGGAAGAGTTGAGAGCGATCAAAGAATCGAGATCTTATTTTTTCTGTTATACATCAGGGCAGAATGCTTTTATTTTTCCTAAGAAAGATTTTCAGAATCAAAGCAGTGAGGCACAGCAGCTTTTGCGGGAAAAAAAGGAAGTCTTAAAGACGAAGAAATACGACGGGAATACGATGGATCACGAGCAGAAACAAGAAAATGAAGAGCAGACGATTACCGGAGGAAAGATAGAAAAAAATGATCATTGAGACAAGAAGTGAAAAAGAGACATTTGAGCTAGGCAAAAAAATAGGAGAGAAAGCAAAAGCGGGACAGATCTACAGGTTAGACGGAGATCTGGGGGTAGGAAAAACGATTTTTACAAAAGGAGTGGCAGCAGGACTTGGGATTTTAGAACCTGTCAGCAGTCCTACCTTTACGATTGTGCAGGTGTATGACGAAGGAAGAATGCCATTTTATCATTTTGATGTGTATCGAATCGGAGATCCGGAAGAGATGGAAGAAATAGGATATGAGGACTATTTTTTTGGAAAAGGAATCTGTATCATAGAATGGGCAAGTCTGATTGAAGAGTTGCTGCCGGATCATATCATACGCGTGACGATTGAGAAAGATCTGAACTATGGTTTTGAATACAGAAGAATTTCCATTGAGGAGGAATAAAGATAAAGATGAAGATATTGGCGCTTGACAGTTCAGGACTTGTCGCTTCTGTGGCAGTGGCAGAGGATGACAATTTGCTTGCAGAGTATACGGTAAATTATAAGAAAACACATTCTCAGACATTGCTGCCTATGTTGGATGAGATTGCAAAAATGATAGAGCTGGATTTGAACACGATTGATGCGATTGCAGTCGCAGCAGGTCCTGGGTCTTTTACAGGACTGAGAATTGGATCTGCAACAGCAAAAGGATTAGGTCTTGCTTTGAAAAAACCGCTGATACCAATTCCGACAGTAGAAGGACTTGCCTATAATTTATATGGCACAAAAGCATTGATCTGTCCTTTGATGGATGCCAGAAGAAATCAGGTTTACACAGGAATCTATGAATTTTGCGGGAATGATTTCAAAAAAGTGGAAGAACAAATGGCTGTCTCCATAGAGGATATCATCAAAAAACTGAATAAAATGGGCAGAGAAGTTATATTTTTAGGAGATGGCGTGGCTGTTTACAAAACAATCATTGAACAGCAGTGTAACGTACCATATTCTTTTGCGCCGGCGCATATAAATAAACAAAGAGCCGGAGCATTGGCATCGCTTGCGCAGCAGTATTTCCGTGAAGGAAAAATAGAAGATCCAGCGGAACATAAACCGGATTATCTTCGCTTGTCACAGGCGGAGAGAGAACGAATGGAAAAAGAAAAAGGACAAGAGGCTTGAGTAAGATGGTACAGATCAGAAAGATGACAGAGGAAGATCTTGATTCGGTAGCTGAGATAGAGAGAGCGACTTTTTCTATGCCGTGGTCTAAAGAAAGTCTGATGGATTTTTTAAATCGAGAAGATGTGGTATTTCTGGTGGCAGAAGAAAACGGAGAGATTTTAGGGTACTGCGGATATCTAAAGATCATAGATGAAGCGGATATTTTAAATGTGGCTGTAAAAGAGGAGCATAGAGGAAAAAAGATCGGCAGCGAAATGATTCAAAAATTGTTAGAAGAAGGAAATCGACAAGGGATTTTTCGATTTACGTTGGAAGTTCGAGAGAGCAATCTGGCTGCGATTCATATTTATGAAAAAGCAGGATTTGTGTCAGCGGGAATCCGAAAAAATTTTTATGAAAAGCCGACAGAAAATGGAATTGTTATGTGGAAACAATGAAAAGAAGGGGAATATTGTGAAACCTTACGGTATCACGGTATTCCCTTTCTATTATTTCCCACTGTTTTTTTCTCTGAAATTCATTATAATGAAGGCAAATGACAGAAAAGAGGAACAGGCATGAAAAAATATGAAAAAGATACGCTGATAGAAGTGATCTGCAATGGATGCGGAAAAAAGATTGCAGTAAAACATGGGATATCCAAAGAAGAAATGTTTCATGTAGAAAAAAGATGGGGCTATTTTTCTAAAAAAGATATGCAGCAGGAACGATTTGACCTGTGCGAGGAATGTTACGAAAAGATCATTGAGGGGTTTGTCATTCCGGTGGAGAAAAAAGAAGAGACGGAATTTTTTCCTTGCTGAAAAGGAACTCTAAGCCCTGACTTGTAGGAAGACAGAAACTGTGCTAGAATAAAAAAACGGACAGCCAAAAGTGGTATGGGCTGTCATGCAAAGATCCCGTGAACAGGATGATCGGGAGTGTCACAGACAGAAAAGATCAACGGAAAGTATGAGGAAAAAAAGATGTTAGATGTTTGCTTACTAGGAACGGGAGGCATGATGCCTTTGCCGAGAAGATGGCTGACTGCGCTGATGATGCGATTTAACGGCAGCAGTCTGTTGATCGACTGCGGAGAAGGAACACAGGTGGCAGTTAAGGAAAAAGGATGGAGTTTTAAACCGATTGACACAATTTGTTTTACTCATTACCATGGAGATCACATCAGCGGTCTTCCGGGACTTTTGCTGACTATGGGAAACGCAGACCGGACAGAGCCATTGACATTGATTGGACCAAAGGGATTAGAAAGGGTAGTCAATGCGCTTCGCGTGATTGCGCCGGAACTTCCTTTTCCAATTTATTTTCAGAAAATTCAGGGAGCAGAGCAGACGTTTGAGAGAAATGGGTATCGCATTAAGGCGTTTAAAGTGAATCATAATGTGCTTTGCTATGGATATACAATAGAGATTGATCGCGCAGGCAAATTTGATGTCAATCGTGCTAGAGAGAAAAATATTCCTTTGAAATATTGGAATCCTTTGCAGAAGGGAATGACGATTGAGGAAGACGGAATGATTTTTACGCCAGATATGGTTCTTGGAGCGCCGCGAAAGGGAATTAAAGTGACTTACTGCACCGATACAAGACCGGTGAAATCCATCATAGAAAACGCAGCGAAATCGGATCTGTTTATCTGTGAGGGAATGTACGGGGAAGCTGGAAAAGAAGAAAAGGCGATGGGATATAAGCATATGACCTTTAAAGAAGCGGCAAAGCTTGCAAAGGAAGCGCAGGTAAAAGAAATGTGGCTGACACATTACAGTCCATCTTTGATCAGACCAGAAGAGTTTATGGATGATGTACAGAAGATTTTTCCAAATAGTTTTCCGGGAAAAGACGGAAAAACAGTGGAGCTTGATTTTGAAGAGGAATAGACGATGGAGAAAAAAGATATTTTAATATTAGGAATAGAAAGTTCTTGCGATGAGACAGCAGCAGCAGTCGTAAAAAATGGGAGAGAAGTATTGTCAAATGTCATTTCTTCTCAGATTGAACTGCACAAATTATATGGAGGAGTAGTGCCTGAGATTGCTTCAAGAAAGCATATTGAAAAGATTAATCAGGTGGTAGAAGAAGCGCTGAAAGAAGCAGATGTGACGCTGGATGATCTGGATGCAATAGGAGTGACATACGGTCCGGGACTTGTGGGAGCACTTCTAGTCGGAGTATCAGCGGCAAAAGCAATCAGTTATGCAAAGAAAATCCCGCTTGTCGGTGTGCATCACATTGAAGGTCATATTTCTGCAAACTATATTGAGAATAAAGAATTAGAACCACCGTTTGTATGTCTTGTTGTTTCGGGCGGTCATACACATCTTGTTATTGTGCGTGATTATGGCAAATATGAGATTATTGGAAAGACGAGAGACGATGCGGCAGGCGAAGCGTATGATAAAGTGGCAAGAGCGATTGGACTGGGATATCCAGGAGGCCCTAAGATTGACAAACTTTCAAAAGAGGGAAATCCAGATGCTATTAAATTTCCAAGAGCAAAGATTGAAGATGCCCCATATGATTTTAGCTTCAGCGGATTGAAGTCAGCAGTATTAAACTATCTCAATGCAGCGAAGATGAAAGGCGAGGCTGTCAACGATGCAGATTTGGCGGCATCGTTCCAGAAAGCAGTATGCGATGTTCTTGTCGAACATGCAATCAGAGCGGCAAAAGAATATGGATTTGACAAATTGGCAATCGCAGGCGGTGTGGCTTCCAATTCTACACTGCGCGCTACGATGGAAAAAGCGTGTGCAGAGAATCAGATTCAATTTTATCATCCATCTCCGATTTTCTGTACCGATAATGCGGCGATGATTGGAGTGGCAGCATATTATGAATTTCTTGCCGGAACTCGTCACGGATGGGATTTAAACGCTGTGCCGAATTTGAAATTAGGAGAAAGATAGAACAATCAGAAGCCGTCTTATGCTCTTTTGGATTTGGAGGATAGGACGGCTGTTGATTATTAAATTAGCCCGTAAAACCCTATTGCTTTAGCTGTGGGGAGTGTCAAGGAAAATAGATCGGAAAGAGAGAAAGAAAAATGGGGGAAAAACATACAGCCATTATACTGGCAGCAGGAAAAGGAAAAAGAATGAACAGTACGATTCAGAAACAATATTTATTGATTCACGAAAAACCGGTTCTTTTTTATTCGCTGGATACATTTGAACGGTGTCCCTTTATTGACGAAATTATTTTGGTGACAGGAAAAGGAGAAGAGGAATACTGTAAAAAAGAGATTGTGGAAGCGTACGGTTTTCAGAAGGTAAAACAGATTGTGGCAGGAGGAGCAGAGCGGTATCATTCGGTATATGAAGGAATCAAGGCTGCAAAAGACTGCTCTTATCTTTATATTCATGATGGGGCAAGACCATTTTTGACTCAGGAAATTTTAGAACGAGGACGAGAAGCTGTAGAACAGTATGGAAGCTGTGTGGTGGGAATGCCTGTCAAGGATACGATAAAGATGATTGATGAAAACTTATTTGCAGAGCAGACACCGCCGAGAGAAAAACTGTGGCTTGTTCAGACACCGCAGATCTTTTCTTATGAATTAATAAAAGAAGCGTATGAGAAGCTCATGCAGTCTGATCCGACAGGGATCACAGATGATGCGATGGTGATGGAAAAAATGATGAATAAAAAGGTGAAAATGGTGGAAGGAAGCTATAAGAATATTAAAATTACAACACCAGAAGATCTGATGATTGCGGAGATATTTTCGGAAAAATAAAAAAATTGAAAAAATTTGAAAAAAAGTGTTGACAGAATGAAAATGCGATGGTATTATAGTCCTTGCATTGAGCAAGCAACTTAATAAAACAGCTCATATGGAGAGGTATCGAAGCGGTCATAACGAGGCGGTCTTGAAAACCGTTTGTCCGAAAGGGCGCGTGGGTTCGAATCCCACCCTCTCCGTTTTGAAAACAAAGTATTTTCAAAAAACTGAATATTCAAATTAATTCAGGCATTGCGGAGAAGTACCCAAGTGGTTGAAGGGGCTCCCCTGGAAAGGGAGTAGGTCGTTAATAGCGGTGCGAGGGTTCAAATCCCTCCTTCTCCGTTTGATCTTAAAAAAAGATCAAAAAAAGTATTGACAAGTCGAAAAACTTGTGATAAAATTCAGAAAGTTGTGAAAAGAACAAAAAAGATTCAAAAAACTTTAAAAAAATTTGAAAAAAAGTTCTTGACAAACACAACAGAGTATGATAAGATATAAAAGCTGTCACAGAGAACAGCAAAGAACATTGATAACTGAACAGTGAAAC
>CBCTVZ010000096.1:0-8598 GCA_965150505.1 uncultured Robinsoniella sp.
TTCTGTCGTCTACAATCTTATATCCGGGGCAGAAAAAACTGTCAGACGGTGTCACTACTCCTTCCTCTAACCCTGCTGCCGCTGTGATAATCTTAAATGTAGACCCCGGCTCATATGTATCATTGATACATCCGTTTCGCCACATCTTGTTTCTCTCATTTTGCAATTCTTCTTCACTCATATCTTCTCCGCCTTCAACCGTAAATGGATCATTTAGATCAAACTCTGGAGCGTTGACCATCGCATAGATCTCCCCATTTTGAGGATTCATCAAAATAATTTCGACTCTGTCCGCATTTTTCTGTTCCATCACCTGATACGCTGCCTGCTCTGCATATTTTTGAATATTGACATCTATACTCAGATACAAGTCCTTTCCTGCCACTGCCTCTAGGCGTACTTCCCCCTGATCTTCTAGTTCCACGCCTCTTGCATCTGTCAAAGTCAAGATTTTTCCGTTCTGTCCCTGCAGTACCTCATCGTATACCGTTTCCAATCCGATAATTCCCTGATTATCGCTTCCCGTAAATCCTAAAACTTTTGAGGCCAAACTTCCAAGTGGATAAAACCGCTTAAAATCTTCATCTACTTTCACTCCTGAATAATTATATTCTCTGATGCGATCCCCGACTTCTTTTTCCACATTTGTTTTAATTTTTTCAATCGAACTATATTTTTCAACTCGTTTGCGTACTTTTTCTTCCGAAAGTCCCAATTCTTTCACCAGCATATCGATTACTTTTTCTGGTTCTTTGATCTGATTATGGATCACAGAGATGGTGCAGACTGCCTTGTTGTCTGCAAGCACCTCTCCGTTTACGTCTAAAATTCTCCCTCTTGCAGCTTTAATATCACGCTCCCTCTCATGGAGATTCTGTGCTTTTTCGGAATAATATTCTGACTGGAAAATCATCAGATATCCTAATCTCCCCATCAGTGAAAACAAAATCAAAGCACATCCTAAAAAAACCACAACAATCTTTTTTTTGTGATACGTTTTTGTCCGCAGCATAAAAAAACCTCGTAAAAGCTTTAATACAATGTATTTCTGCTTTTACGAGGTTATGTCTATTGATATAGGTCAGACGAATACATTCCTCCCTGATACAGTTCATCGACCCCTTCCATATTTTGATTTTCAAGAGGTACTGGAAGGTTCTGATTTCCCGCCCATTCTTCTTCGTTTAAATTTTGATAATCAGAAGTATCGCCGATCAATTCGTTGCTCGTTGTCCCAGAATCAGAAAGACGCATTCCTTCTGTGGCTTCCTCTCTTGTGATGCCCAATGTCTGCAACAGTTCATCTGTGATCTCCTCCGTCGGATAGATCTTTAAGTATGGCAGAATTTCCATCAAAATTTTTCTAGCCACTACCTGTGTAAAAGAACCCTGCTCCTGTTTTTCTACATTTGGCTGATCCACTACGACGTAAATTACAATCTGAGGATCATCAGCCGGAACAAATCCGATAAACGATACAACATACCGATCTTCCACACGCTGTCCATCTTTCACAATCTCAGCAGTACCTGTTTTTCCGCCGACGCGATATCCAGGAACTTGAGCATATTTACCAGTACCTTCCGTCACTACTTTTTCCATGTAACTGCGGACATATTCTGAGTTTTTTTCTGAGATGACCTGACGGATCAAGACAGGATTTATATTTTTTACGATACCGCCCTGCGCATCCTGAATCTGCTTTACAAGATGAGGCTGATAGTAATATCCTCCGTTGATGATGGCGCACGTTGCAGCCAATTCCTGTATCATCGTACAAGTCAGACCCTGACCAAAGGAACACGTTGCAAGTTCCACTTCTCCCATAGACTGTGTGTCAAATACGATTCCAGAGCTTTCATTTGGCAGATCAATTCCTGTCCTTCTTCCATAATTGAACAATTCCTGATATTCGCAGAACTCTTCAATTCCTATTTTTTTTGCCATCTCCATCAATGCGTCGTTACAAGAATTTTCCATCGCCTGCGAAACAGTCTGCATCCCATGTCCGGCTAGATTGTTACATCCAATATAATAATCCGGAAGCTGTTCTCCTCCATCGCAGTAGAACGTATCATTATCGCTGATCGCGCCCAGTTCCAGCCCAGAAGCAATCGTCATGGATTTAAATGTAGAACCCGGTTCAAAACTATCTTCCACACAATAATTTTTCCAGCGTTCATTTGCTGCTTTGGAATACTGTTCGTCATCAAATGCTTCTATTTCTGCATCGGTATACCAGCCCTCCAGATTAAATGGATCGTTTAGGTCGTATCCCTTGTTTGTCGCCATCGCCAGAATTTCCCCTGTGTTTGGATCTGCCACAATAATACCTGTATTCTGACTTCCCAGATTTCCTTTGATCTGTTCTGGTCCAGTTGAAGCATGTTCCTGCTCAATTTCATTTAAGTATTTTTCTACAACACGCTGAATATTCATGTCTATCGTCGTCACAAGTCTGTTTCCATCGTGCGGCGCTATAATTTTTCTTTCCAGTTCTGACTGTTCTGTCAGATAGCCATACTCTCTTCCATTTGTCCCATTTAGAATATCATTATAATACGCTTCCAGTCCTACAATTCCATCATTTGCTTTGTTGGAAAATCCAACTACTGTACTCGCCATACTATTCATCGGATACTCTCGAATATAGCTCTCTTCAAACCATACGCCTGTTACGCAAACTTTCCACTCGTTTTCTACTTCGATCCTCTTTTTTTCGCTCTCAGAGGCATCCTCTGGAATTTTTTCCAGCTCTGTCAGCTTCTCAAATTCCTGCTCTTTTTCAAAATCTACTTCTCTTAGAATCACTTGATATCTGCTGTCTTTCGTCTCTTCTGATGTTATGATTCCACGCACTTCGTTTTTATTAATCTCAAAAACTTGCTCCAGAGCTTCCAGCGTAGGTTCTAAAAAATCAGCCTTGCTGTTAATAGCAAAACAATCTAAGACTACATTGCACACTTTCTTGCTTCTGGCAAAAACATTGCCGTTGCGGTCCACAATTTCGCCTCGTTTATATGGAATTATCGTACTGTCATAGTATTTCTGAGACAAGACCTGCTGCGTATATTCTTGCCCATGTTTCAGAGTAATCCCTGCTATTCTGAAATTTAAAAGGGCAAAAACAGCAACAACGATGCCAAACAAGATCAACAATTTTTTCTGCATGAAAAAATCGAATTTTTTCTCCCTCTTATTAATTCTTCTTCTCTGTCCAGCTCTCTTCTTTTTCTTTTTTCTCGATACCAATTTTTTACACCTACTTACTCTACTGGAATATCACTATACTGTCTGATGTAATCTCTCTCCTGACTGCTATAAGAAATAATCTGTCCCTCTTCCGCATAAACCATGCCAAGCTGTGTGATTGCCACATCTCTTACATGATCCAAATCAATCGAAGATATGATCTTTTCATACGCAGCATCATTTCGCACTTTTAATTCGCTGATAACGCTGGCTTTTTGAATCAATTCTGACTGATACGTTGTATTTTTTGACTTCAACTGCACATAGTTCATACATACAACAGACGTAAGCACCGCCATTACCGTCAGAAAAACCGTGTAAGGTGACGTAATCTGCCGTGCTTTGATCCGGCTTTTGCGCATAGAGGCGCTGGATTGTCTATTCCTCGCCGCCTGATGCTGTCCTTCCCTTGTCTGTTCTCCCCGCCTTGCCGGCGCTGCATTGATCTGTCGAACAGTATTGCCGTACACATATATTTTATTGTCCTGTTTCCCGACATTTCTTCGGTAATCATTATTCGGTCTTTTTACTGTTCCATTCATAATTATACTTTCTCCCCTGTGCCATCCTCAGGTAGCTTTCTTATACGCTTTTTCTTATACGCTCATCCTCTATCTTTTTATATCGTCGAAAAATAATCTCAACAGACTTTTCTTTCAGCTGAGATTCTTCTATTTTTCTTCGTATCTGCGCTCGAATACACGAAGTTTTGAACTCTTGGCACGTTTGTTTTCTAAAAGCTCTTCCTCACTTGGGATAATCGGCTTTCTCGTGATTACTTTTCCTTTTGATTTTCTGCCGCACACACAGACTGGAAATTCTCTTGGGCAAATACAAGGATCTTCTTTCTCTCTGAAAATCGTCTTTACAATACGATCTTCCAGAGAATGAAAAGTGATCACACACATTCTTCCCTCATCGTTTAAAAAATCAATCATATCTCCCAACGAATCTCTCAGCACATCCAGTTCTCGATTCAATTCAATCCGAATCGCCTGAAATGTTCTTTTTGCTGGATGTCCCCCTGCCGCTCTGACCTTTGCCGGAATTGCATTTTTTATAATTTCAATCAGCTCTCCCGTCGTCTCAAGCTCTTTTTTCTGTCTTGCTATGACAATGTGTTTTGCAATATTTTTGGCAAATTTATCTTCCCCGTAATCTCGGATGATCCGATATAGCTCTTTTTCACTGTATCCATTCACAATGTCTTTTGCCGTCATGGTCTGACGCTGATCCATTCTCATATCAAGCGGAACATCCTCTCGATATGTAAAGCCTCGTTCTGCTTTATCCAGCTGATAGGAAGAAACTCCTAAATCCAGCAGAATCCCGTCTGCTTTCTCTATTCCTAAACGGCTCATAATTCCTTTGATCTCGCAGTAATTGCTTCTGACAACTGTGACTTTATCTCCAAATTCCTCTAATCGTTTTTTGGCCGCATCGATTGCATCTGCATCCTGATCAATTCCGATCAGGCGACCTTTCTCAGACAATCTTTTGCAAATCTCATACGAATGGCCGCCTCCTCCCAGCGTGCCATCGATATAAATGCCATCTGGTTTGATCTGAAGGGCCTCTATGGTTTCTTCCAGCAATACTGATTTATGTTTAAATTCCATATTTGATCGCTCCCATCCGACCTTATCAGCCTTGTCTTTTTCTTTTGTTTTAAACTGTGCTTTTATCATAGCTCAGTTCCTGATAAAATACAACCCTAAATTGAAGAAACTGAACGAAAAATTTTCAAATTTAACCCTTTCATCTCATATAAATTATACATATTGCACAATTTCGCTGATAAAGTATCTCAATTTTTTCTTGTTATCTTTTAAAAATAATAGCAGTACAGGTATCGTGAAAAAAAAGACAGTTTTCTTCAGTGCAGCACACTAAAAAACTGTCTTTTCTCATACCTTACGCCAAATATATTATTATGCTAAATATTCCTCTATCAGGCGGTCTAAGGTGACGCTCTGCTTATAGATTTCATCTGAGTTTCTTTCTTGTGCAAGCATTTCATCTAATTTTCGGCGTTCTTCTTCTATCCTCTTTTTCAGCATTTCTCTTTTACTCATTCGTGCCACCTGCTCTCTTTCGTTTTTTTTCTTTTATTCTTTTTACCAGAATGATTCCTAGAGAGACGAGAACTAAGAAACCGGCAAGCATCTGCGATACTGGGAAGCCCAATACCGGAAATAAAAGCTGATCGGTCCTTAATCCTTCAATCCATACTCGGCCCAATCCGTATCCCATCAAATAAAGCAAAAAAACTTCGCCATCAAATTTTTTTCTCTTTGTATACCAAACTAAAAATACAAGAACACCTAGATTCCACAGGGACTCATATAAAAAAGTAGGATGTACCTGAATGTAATTTACCCCGTCGATCACCTGCATATGCTCTAGCATTTTTTCGGTGACTTCGCCCTGTCTGACTGCATCTAAAGGCAGTCTCATGGCGAACAGATTATTTGTATACTCCCCAAAAGCTTCTCTGTTAAAAAAATTCCCCCATCTGCCGATAATCTGTCCTAAAATCAAGCCTGTACACGCTGTATCAGCCACTAAAAGGAACTTTTTTTTCTTTCGTTTTGAAAACAGATATGCCGTCAGCACACCTGCAATAATTCCTCCATAAATTGCCAGACCGCCGCTTCTAAAATCAAAGATCTCCCACACATTGTCTTTGTAATCCTCCCAAGAAAAAATCACATAGTAAAGCCTTGCTCCCAGCAGTGATATGACGACTGCAATCATTGTCAGATCAAAATAAAATTCTGAATCCTGATTCGTCTTTTTTGCCACTGCCATAGCAAAATAAGCTCCAGATAAAATTGCAATACCTATGATAATTCCATAAAAGGCAATCGGAAATCCAAAAATTTCAAATGATTTCCCCACATGTTCCAGAGTAATCCCAAGATTTGGGAAACTTATCGTATCTGTCATTTATTTTCTCCTAAACGTATTGTTGTCAGACATTGAAACGGAATAAAATTACATCTCCGTCTTTTACCACATAGTCTTTTCCTTCCAGCCCTACAAGACCTTTTTCTTTTGCTGCCGCATAGCTTTTACAGTCTAAAAGATCCTGATAATTTACAACTTCGGCACGGATAAATCCACGTTCAAAATCAGAATGGATCTTTCCTGCTGCTCCAGGGGCTTTTGTCCCTTTTTTGATGGTCCATGCTCTCGTCTCTGTCTCTCCGGCTGTCAGATAACTGATCAGTCCTAACAGACTGTAGCTTGCCTTGATCAGTTTTTCCAATCCAGATTCCTTTAATCCTAAATCCTCTAAGAACATTTTCTTTTCATCGTCATCTAACTCTGCAATTTCCTGTTCAATCTGCGCGCAGATAACAAAAACTTCACTGTTCTGCTCTTTTGCGTGTTCGCGTACCTGCTGCACATAAGGATTTGATTCTCCGTCGTCCGCCAAATCATCCTCCGCAACATTTGCTGCAAAGATCACTGGTTTTCCTGTCAACAGATTGTAAGATAACAGCCACTGCTGTTCTTCCTCATCATCTGTCTCAAATGTAATCGCCAATTTTCCTGCCTCAAGATGTTCTTTCAAACGGTTCATTAAATCCAGCTCTTTTGCAAGTGTCTTATCGTTTCTTGCTCCTCTTGCTGTTTTTGAGATTCTTCTCTCCAAAATCTCAAGATCAGAAAAAATTAATTCCAGATTGATCGTTTCTATATCGCGAACTGGGTCCACGCTGCCGTCCACATGGATTACATTTGTATCTTCAAAACAGCGTACAACATGAACAATCGCATCTACTTCACGGATATTTGCAAGGAACTGATTTCCAAGTCCTTCCCCTTTTGACGCGCCTTTTACAAGTCCTGCAATGTCCACAAATTCGATGACAGCCGGTGTCACCTTTGCAGAATGGTATAAATCAGCCAAAAGATTTAATCTTTCATCTGGAACCATAACCACTCCTACATTCGGATCAATCGTGCAGAATGGATAGTTTGCTGATTCTGCACCGGCCTTTGTTAAAGAATTAAACAATGTACTTTTTCCTACATTTGGTAAACCTACAATACCTAACTTCATTTGTATATTCCTTCCTGTTCTGTATTCTTTCTGAGTATTTATTCCTTAACACTGTTAAGTTTAGCATATATTCTGACAAGATTGCAAGCAATTCCGACATTCAAGTTTCGACAGCAATCGCCACTTCAATCTTTTGATTCGATCACAAACAGATCGCCTGTCTCCACAAAAATTTCTGCCTCTTCTTCCACAATTTCATTGCTGATTCCAAGCGCTGTTGTATTGTCCAAAACAGCATGAGACAGCGGATAAAAAAATCCTTTCAAAGTCAGTCCTGTGACCTTCTCGCCGTGAGGAATCAAGGAGACATACTTTCCAAACTGTTCTTCTTTTTTCAGTTTCAGATACTTTCTGCAAAGCTGTACTTTATTGTGAGAATCGATCAGATAACACGCGATTCCCTTTTGAAACGGTTTTGATAAAATCTGAAGATTTCCAAGCAAATGATCGATTCTTGTGCCTGTTCCTCCCAGAATATAGATCACATCGCACTGTAATTCCATCGCCAAACTCACGGAAATCTGTGTATCTGTCTCATCTTTTTCCGGTAAAAATCTGCGGATTTCTATGTCCTTTTTTTCTTTGAACCAGCTTAATGTCTCCTCACATGACGAATCAAAATCTCCCACAATATGAGTTGGAATTTTTTTTGCCTGCCTTAAAAATTCTATTCCATGATCCACTCCGATCAGATAATCATACGGCGTTTCTTCAAAAAAAGATGTGATAAAATCTTTTTCAATCTTTCCGCCTGTCACAATGATTGCTGTCTTCATGTTCTCAAGCCTCATACGTCTTCATAATTTCTAAAAGTTCTTCTGCATTTTTGCCGGCCTCTCCGCCAAAAACACTAGAACCTGCAACAATCACATTCGCTCCTGCTTTTAAGACCGTGTGGATCGTATCTTTATTGATTCCTCCGTCCACTTCAATATCGATATCGTATCCTAACTCATTGATCCAGCTTCTTAACTGCGCAATTTTTCTTGTACAGGAATCCAGATATTTCTGTCCTCCAAATCCAGGATTGACGGTCATTAAAAGTACCATATCCACTTTTTCTAATACATATTCCAGTACATTTAAAGGTGTCGCTGGATTTAAAGCAACGCCTGCCTTTACTCCTGCATCATGAATCTGCTGAATCACGCGATCTAAATGCTGACACGCTTCTGCGTGAACCGTGATAAGGTCTGCTCCGCATTTTGCAAATGCTTCAATATATCGCTCTGGATTTTGAACCATTAAATGGACATCAAATACTTTCTCTGTCG
>CBCTVZ010000097.1:0-8583 GCA_965150505.1 uncultured Robinsoniella sp.
GTGGAACAGTGCATAAATCACATTACCAGAAAGATGAAGATGGTAATATTCTGAACGATGAAAATGGAAAACCATTATTAAATCCACAGAAAGTTATCACAGCAGCTGCTTGGGAAAGTGGAATGGATAACGCTACACGTTTCGATGAAGAAGGAAACGGACCAGACGATATCGGCGTACTTGTATTTGAAAACAAAAATGCAGATGGAGAAGTAGTTGGTTACTCTCTGAATCAGGAATCTGTAGACTTAAATGCTATGCTTTATGCAGAAAAAGCATTCCTGAAATCTATTGCAGAAGAACTTGGAAAAGCAGAAGATGCTGCAAAATATGAAGAAGAAGCAAAAGTTCTTGCAGATTACATCAACACATATATGTGGGATGAAGAGACAGGATTCTACTACGACTTACAGATCAACGAAGATGGTTCTGAAAAGAAAATCCTCACAAACAGAGGAAAAGGAACAGAAGGCTGGATGCCTCTGTGGGCAAAACTGGCTCCTGCTGACAGAGCAGAAAAAGTAAAAGAAAACATGATGGATGAAGGCAAATTCAACTTAAGAGTTCCAATGCCAACAGCATCCTTCGACAATGATAAATTTGAAGCAGCACGTTACTGGAGAGGACCTGTATGGATGGATCAGGCTCTGTATGGTGTAGAAGCTCTTCAGAACTATGGTTATGAAGAAGAAGCAAAAGAACTGGCTTACAAATTATTTGACGGAGCAGAAGGTGTTCTGACAGATGAAGCTATTCATGAGAACTACAACCCAGTTACAGGTGAAGGACTTCATACAAAGAACTTCTCTTGGTCAGCAGCAGCTTACTATATGTTATATAAAGATGCTCTTTCCGAGACAAATCCATCTACTCAGACAGGAATTGAGCTGGAATAAAAAAGGTGATAGAACAGAAATGTTCTGAACATATAATGCAAAAATATACCTGACAATCGAAATAAGCTCGCTTTTTAGCGGGCTTATTTTGATTGTTTTATAAAAAATTAGCTTGTAAAACCCCTTTGCTGTAGCTATGGGGAGTGTGAATGTATTTTAAAAAAGAAGAACAAAATTTATTTGGAAGATATGGACAAAAAGATTGACAAAGATGAATTGTGTTTGATATCCTAAAAAACGGGAATGAAGTTCTCCCTTAGTTTAGATATAAACTAAAACCGCTGTTTTAAGCTGATGACTTCTGCATTTTGACGCAGAAATTATCAGCTTTTTTGCGTCAAAATTAAAAAAAGGAGGATGATGATGAGATGCTGATTAGTATTGCAATGATGTTAATGATGGGAATGTTTATGGGATGGATCTGTAAAAAAATTCATTTGGGCGCATTTGGAATTGAGTTTACTTATAAGAGATTGTTAGAAAAGTAGGGGGAGAAAAACAGAGGATAAAAAATAAACGCAAAAAATAAAATATTATGAGAAAGAAAAAACGATTGATTGGATATTAACAAAAAAAGTGATTTATGATTCGTAAGAGGATCGTTATTGTATACCTTGAGAGAATAGAGTATAATCAAAAGGAAAAGGACGAAAAAAGTCAAAAATTGTCAAGGAGAAGAACGTATGCAATATGTGGTTCATACAAGCGGAGAAGTTTTAAACCGGCGTGAAAAAGCGTATGTGATAAAGGCTCCGTCTAAAGAAAAAGCGAAGGAAATTGCAAAGGAACAGTTTTCAGAAGATTTTTTGGTCATGGATGGAGATATTGATATAAGACCGTACCGGAGAACGTGCAGAGCGATACTGGCATATATTTTCATGCTGATTCCGATTGCACTGTCATTTGTAAACTGGAAAGTCGATCATGAAACAGTTTCCATGAAACCGGACTATATCTCTTGTCTTTATGCAATTCTATTATATTCTGCATTTATTATCCGGTTTAAAGGGATACAGAGAACGGTCGGCTCATGGATTGATATTGGTTTTTGTATCATTACGGTGCTGTTAATTTCATCATTTATTCAGACATTACTCGTCACGAAAACATTTAATATTTTCTGGATCAAAGAGATTTCGATTAACACAAATATCGTATTGCCAATCGCAATTATTTTATCATGGCTGGGATTAAAAATGGTCAGCGCAGTCTGCATGGCTGGGGTTGGACTACTAGCTATTTTTAACATTGCATCATTGAGTGAGGCAATGGGATCTATATACGGTCCAATTTATATTATTTGTGCTTTTATGGGAATTTTATTTTATCTGTCAATCGAACCCATGGTGGTGGAACACTGGCCATATTTTAAAAAATCTGTAAAACACGGGGCAAATTATGTGCGGAGAGATTTTGCGGAAGCAGGAAATTCAGTAAAAAAGATTTCTTATACGGAGATGTATGATTCGACGATAGATCAGGCAGAACAAGAGCAGAGAAGAAGAGACATGGATTTCTTTCAGGAAAAACGAAATGGCATTGGAGATAAGAGTGAATACGGAAAATAGCAGAAAAGGTTATAGGAAAAAAGACTATATAAAGAAAAGACGATATAAGATAATATAAAAAAAGACTCTAAAAGAATAAAAGATAAGAGAAAAGGAAAAATGAAAAAAATAATTATAATTGCAGTCGTGCTACTTCTTATTTTGACAGGGATTGGAGCTGTTCATCATTTTACAGATGAGAGAGGCAATTCTCGAATTACGAATGATATGGCAGAAAGTGATAAACAGGGGCGGTATTTGACTATTATCAATCATACGGATCAGATTATTAATGAAGTTCATATCACAGTCGGAGAAGGAACAGAGATTGAACATGGCTATCAGGAAAATCCAGATGAGGAAAGTTTTTCGGTTGAAATTCCAGAAGAGTATAAAGAATACAGTACGTTTACCGTTACTTTTGTTGATCGTTATGGGATGAAATATCAAAAGAAAATTACAGATGTAAGTGAACGGGGAAGAACAGAAGTGGAAATTATAGAAGAAGATTATGTAGAACAGGACGGCGATCTTACGCGAAAAATAGACCGATTTTTTAATGGAGACTAACTTTTAAAGTGTCAGTGAGTGTTTCGAGGAGGAAATGTTAAGTAATTAAAAACATTGATATTAGTGATAAAAAGTATTTAAATATAGAGGAAGACAATGGAGAGAACAGAAGTCATTATACCATTAGCGCTTGGTTTTATCATTGTGATGATATATGTTCTGTATGTTAATGGTTTATGTGTTATCAGAGCAATACGGGCAGTTTCTTTTTTTGGAAATTTGACAAAATATGGAGTGTGCAAGGCAACGGTTGCAGGCTGCAGCGGATATATAAAACGTATCATAAAATTTAATGCAAATGGAATATATCAGTACATTCTGGAATCGAACATAAAAAAAGGAGATTTAGAAGTAAGGATTTTTGACACTAAAAAAGAACAGGAAATTGTGTTGAATAAAGAACATCCAAAAGCAAACATAACAGTAAAAGGAAAGCAGAGATATTATATGCTTGTAAATTTCCAGACAGTTACAGGAACTTTTACCGTATCGTGGCAGTGTCAAAATAGATTTAGAATCGTTGCAGAGAAGGAAAATGATAAATAAAAGGCAGGAGCACACATGGTTTTCGCCATGAGAGATGAAAATAGCCTGAAAATAAAAAATCAACAGTAGATTGGAGAAAGAAAAGATGATAAATAAAGCAGATTTTTATTATTTCAGCCCTACAGGGGGAACAAAAAAGACAGGAGAGATTTTTGCAAGGGAAATTGCTGAAAATGTACAATTTATTGATCTCGGATCAAAACAGGAACAAAAAGAGACAGATCACGAACTGGCAGTGATTGCGATTCCAGTTTTTGGAGGAAGACTTCCGGCATTTGCTTCAGAAAAATTGAGAAAAATAAATGGCGCTGGAAAAAAGGCAGCTACACTTGCTGTGTATGGAACACGCGCCTATGAAGATGCGTTGTTGGAGTTAAATGATCTTGCAGAAGAATGTGGATTTCAAGTGATTGCTTCCGGAGCTTTTGTGGCACGCCATTCGATTGTGCCAGAGGTTGGAGCAGGCAGACCAGATGAACAGGATGTAGCAGAACTGCGTGAGTTTGCAAAGAAGGTTCTGGAGAAAATAGAAAAAGGATCAGACCAAGCTGTTCAAGTTCCTGGAAACCGTCCATATAAACAGTGGGGTGGTATGACGGTAGCACCAATTTCTCTCCCAACTTGTGTACAGTGTGGAAAATGCGCTGCAGTCTGTCCGACAGATGCGATTACTTTTGAAGGAAATACTGTTCAGACAAGCACAGAAAAATGTATGCTTTGTATGGCTTGTACTGCCGCATGTCCAGAACACGCACGAATTTTACCTCCGCCAGTACAGGAAATGATGAATCAGAAACTGGGAGTGTTAAAAGATATTCGCCGACCAAATGAGATTTTCTTATAAAAATTTCATAATTAAATTTTAAGTAATAAATCAGTGAAGAAGATTCTGTATGATAAGTTTGATATGGAAAATTCTTCGCTGATTTTTTAAAAAATGGAGTATAACAGGGAGAGACATGGATCGCTGAATTTGGAGAATTTCGAGATAGATACAGTCTATTTTGGGTAAATAAAGTTGGATTGTAGAAGGAGACATATGTTGGAAAATTTGATAAAACTAAAAGAACAGATTGAAGAATATCAGCCTTTTAATGAGCAGGAAGAAAAGGATAAAAAAGAAATTTTGCGTCAGATCTGCGAGTCAGATCAAATTTTGACAAGAGATAATAAAAATGCTCATATTACAGTTTCGGCATGGATTGTAGATAAAGAGCGTAAAAAAGTATTGATGGCATATCACAATATTTACCAGTCTTGGGCGTGGCTTGGAGGACATGCAGATGGAAATGATAATTTAAAAGAAGTCATTTTAAAAGAGATTGAGGAAGAAAGCGGATTGCAAACAGTCAGTTTTGTATCCGATGATATTTTCTCTTTGGAAATATTAACGGTTTCCGGACATGAAAAAAGAGGAGAGTATGTGTCCTCACATTTGCATTTAAACGTGACTTATCTATTAGAGGCTGATATCAACAGTCCAATACGAATTAAAGAAGATGAAAATAGTCAGATCGGATGGATTGACGTAGAAGAAATAGATAAGAAATCGACAGAAAAATGGTTTGTAGACCGCATCTATTCTAAACTGTGTAAAAAAGCAGCAGAGCGATAAAAAAGACTTAAAAATATTTTATAAGTAGATATATGGAGATGGTGAAAAAGCGAAAAAATGCTTTTGGAACATCTCCATATTTTTTGATATAATTTCACAAGTGTCATGAAAAAAAGTTTTTGCCAAATTGCATTTTCAAAATGAGGGGTAAAACGGTATAATAGAAATGATATATATTTAGAGATAAAATAAAAATAAAACGTTGGAGGAAAAGTCATGGTAACAGGGGCGATAAAAAATAAAGTAGATAAGATATGGACCGATATATGGGCTGGGGGAATCACAAATCCGCTTACCGTCATCGAGCAGTTGACATATTTAATGTTTATCCGTTCATTAGATGAAAAGGAACTGGAAACAGAGGAGTTTGAAAATATGATGGGGGAATCTATGGAAAAAATTTTCCCACAGTCAGCAGTAGGACAGTCGATGCGCTGGAGTAAATTTAAAGATCGGGATTCCCGTGAAATCTATGAGATTATTTCACAGAGAGTTTTTCCAGCAATCAAAAAAATGAAATATGGACGACTGCCAGATTTTTCAGAAAATGGTGAACTGATAGAGATAGAAGACGGAGTGGAAGCAGAAGGAGAAAACAAGACGGCATTTGCAAGATATATGGAAGATGCCATGTTTTTAATCCCAACTCCGCAAGTTTTGCAGAAGATCATCACAGGGCTTGATGACTTGTATGAACATGATATTGCCGATCTGGATATGCAGGGAGACTTGTATGAATATATGCTTGGAAAACTAGCGACAGCAGGACAGAATGGCCAGTTTAGAACACCAAAACATATACGAGAAATGATGGTAGAATTGATTCAGCCGACACCGGATGATCTGATCTGTGATCCAGCATGCGGAACAGCAGGATTCCTTGTCTCAACATCCGAATATATCAGAAAAAAATATGAAGATACCATGACATCAGAACAATGGGAAGCGTTCTCAAATGAAACATTTTCAGGCTTTGACACAGACAGAACCATGCTTCGTATTTCAGCCATGAACCTGATGCTTCATTCTATCAGTAATCCAGATATCGATTATAAGGACAGTGTATCAAAACAGAATCAGATCAGTGAAAAATATACGGTATGCCTTGCAAATCCTCCATTTAAAGGAACAGTCGATGCAGAAAGCATCAATGATGATTTGAAAGCAATCACAAATACAAAAAAGACAGAATTATTATTCCTTGCATTATTTTTAAGAATGATGAAAACAGGTGGAAGATGCGCTTGTATCGTTCCAGATGGAGTATTATTTGGAAGCAGTAAAGCACACAAGTCAATCCGAAAAGAACTGGTTGAAAATCATCAGCTTCGAGCTGTTATTTCTATGCCGTCAGGAGTGTTTAAACCGTATGCAGGAGTATCCACAGCCGTACTTATCTTTACAAAAACAGGAGCAGGCGGAACAGAAAATGTATGGTTTTATGATATGAAAGCAGATGGATTTAGCTTAGATGACAAGCGTTCAGAGATAAAAGAAAATGATATTCCAGATATTATCGAGCGATTCCACAATTTAGATCAGGAGCAGACAAGAGAGCGGACAGAACAGAGCTTTTTTGTACCAAAACAGGAGATTGTCGATAACGATTATGATCTTTCTATTAACAAATATAAAAAAGTGGAATATGTTCCGGTAGAATATCCGCCAACAGAAGAGATTATAGCAGAATTACATAGGTTAGAAAAGGAAATTACAGAAGGATTGGCAGAATTGGAGAAGATGTTATGATCGTAAAAATGGAAGAAGTAATATTTGAATATTCTGTTCGGAAGAAAATGAAAGGAGATATTACGGTGCATAGTGGAAGTAAGAAATTCGGATTTGTAGGGGAGATGAAGAGATGAAAGTTAAGTTGGAAGAAGTCTGTAAGCGGATATATGCAGGCGGAGATGTACCTAAGGATAGATATTCAGAAATCAAAATTTCAGGAAAGCACTCGTTTTCACGCTTGCTTTCCTGAATAAAAACCAAGATATTTTTAATATAATTTAGCAATCAATTTGCTCATGAATTTGCAAAATCAAGCCCTTGTATCACATTTTCCAATGTCTGTGCGGATTTTTTTAGTGCATGGTATTCTTCTTCATTGAGCTGAATCGGAACGTGGGTTTCGATTCCATTATGACCAATGACTGCTGGCATACTGAGTGAAATTCCATCAATTCCATATTCGCCATGTAGCATGGATGAGACGGGGAGAATTGATTTTTCATCCTGCATAATACATTTGCAAATTCTTTTTACTGACATGGCAATGCCATAGTAGGTAGCTTGTTTTTTGGCAATGATATCATATGCGCTGTTTTTCACATTTTCAGCGATCTGATCCATTGCCTGATCGTGATTAAAATGTCCTCTCATTTCGCAGAAATCATCCAGTGGTATGCCAGAGATATTTGTACTGCTCCAGACTGCTATCTCACTATCGCCATGTTCGCCGATGATAAAGGAATGGACGCTTCGGCTATCGACCCCCAAATGTTCTCCCAGCACATATTTTAATCGTGCTGTATCAAGGACAGTACCGGAACCGATGACTCTGTTTTCGGGGAGACCACTCAGTTTTACTGCTGTGTAAGTAAGAATATCTACCGGATTTGAGACGATAAGCAGAATACCTTTAAAGTCACGTTTAGAAATTTCAGGAATAATATTTTTATAGATTTCTACATTTTTACGGACGAGGTCAAGTCTGGTCTCACCCGGTTTTTGAGCTGCGCCAGCTGTCACGATAATGATTGCCGCATCGACAATATCGTCATAATTGCCGGCATATATTTTCATTTGTCCGGCAAATGGGATTCCATGTGCGATATCTTTTGCTTCGCCATCAGCTTTGGCAAAATTAGAGTCGAGTAAAACGAGTTCAGAAAATAAACCGCTTTGCATTAATGCAAATGCAGTAGCAGATCCAACGAAACCGCATCCGATGATAGCGGCTTTTCTTTGATTTAATTGCATTGGTATAAATTCCCTCCTATTCGTCTTATGATAAGTGGCATAAAAGTTTTGCATTTATTATGATCGGATTAATCGAGAATTATTCTATCAACAAATTCCATCAGCAAAGATAGGTGAACAAAGATGCGAAAAGATAAGAATGAAATATCTTAAAAGGAAAGAAAAAGGGGACATTCTTGCCAAAGGCTTTGTAGAAGAGTAAAATATCTATAGAATGTTTCATGAAGAAATAGTATGGAGAAGAAATCAAGAAGAATAAAGAAGAGCAAAAAAGAATACAGAAAAATATAGAAGAATATAAAAGAATACAGAAGAATAAAGAAAAACGACAGACGTATGATCTATGATCACAAGCCATGATCGGGAGCTATTTTTACAACAAACATAGGCGGGAAAGCCCACGATTTTAATCGTGGGATGATAGCCT
>CBCTVZ010000098.1:0-8572 GCA_965150505.1 uncultured Robinsoniella sp.
TATCAGATTTTGGTTTTTCCAGTCCTTCAATTTTAATACCATGTTTTTCTGCATAATCCCATAAAGCTGCATGGATTGCTTCTTCTGCGAGCAAAGAACAGTGAACTTTAACAGGTGGCAGTCCATCAAGCGCTTCCATAACTGCTTTATTTGTCACTTGTAATGCCTCATAAATAGTTTTTCCCTTTACAAGTTCTGTCGCCATACTGCTTGTTGCAACTGCTGCTCCGCATCCAAATGTCTTAAATTTACAATCACGGATCACCTGATTTTCGTCAATATCCAGATAAATTCTCATGATATCGCCACATTTTGCATTTCCAACAGTTCCTACTCCGCTTGCATTTTCAAGTTCTCCTACATTTCTTGGATTCTGAAAATGATCCATTACTTTTTCACTGTACATATCTATTTCCTCCGTATTTTTAATTTCGTTCTTTTATTTTACAAATACTTGTCTTTTTATGAATGTTTTGCTGCTTTTACAAAGTCTTCATAGAGAGGCGACATCTCGCGCAGACGCTCTACAATTTTTTTCACTTCTTCCACAACATAGTCCAATTCTTCTTTCGTTGTTTCCTCACTTAATGTCAGTCTCAAAGAGCCATGAGCAATTTCATGCGGCAGACCGATTGCAAGAAGAACGTGTGACGGATCAAGAGAACCGGATGTACATGCAGATCCACTTGAACCGCAGATTCCTTTTCCATCCAGCATAATCAGCAAAGATTCGCCCTCAATAAACTGAAAACTAAAGTTTGCATTATTTGGAAGTCGATCCGTCCGATGTCCATTTAATCTGGTATATGGAACTTCTCTTGTCACTCTCTCAATCAGATAATCGCGAAGTTCTCTTTCTTTTTCCGTTCTCTCTTTCATCGTCTCTGCTGCACGTTTTGCCGCCACACCATATCCTACAATGCCTGGAACGTTCTCTGTCCCTGCGCGACGCTTTCTCTCCTGCGCTCCGCCGTGGATAAAGGAACGAATCTTAACACCTTTTCGGATGTATAAAAATCCAATTCCTTTTGGACCATTGATTTTATGCGCGCTAGAGCTGAGCATATCAATATTTAATTCATCCACATTGATTGGCAGCTGTCCAAATGCCTGAACTGCATCTGTGTGAAATAAAATTCCATGTTCTTTTGCAATCGCACCGATTTCTTTTACTGGCTGAATCGTTCCAATTTCATTATTTGCAAACATAATGGAAATTAAAATGGTTGTCGGACGAATTGCTTTTTTTAACTCATCCAGTTTTACCACACCATTCTCATCTACGTCCAAATAGGTCACTTCTATTCCATGTTTTTCCAGATACTGACAGGCGTGTAAAACAGCATGGTGTTCAATTTTACTTGTGATAATATGGTTTCCTTTGTTTTTATATGCTTCAGCAGTTGCTTTTAAAGCCCAGTTATCTGCTTCTGTACCACCTGCTGTAAAATAAATTTCTTCCTGTTTTGCTCCGATTACGTCTGCAATCTGTTTTCTTCCATTCTCTACGCCTTTTTTGCTCTCAGCTGCAATGCTGTAAAGGCTGGAAGGATTTCCGTAATGTTCTGAAAAATACGGTATCATCGCTTCTACTACTTCCGGAGCTGTTTTTGTCGTTGCTGCATTATCTAAATAAATCATTTTTTCCATATCATTCTATTCTCCTTCATCACCGCAATTCTGATTTTTTACCTTGCAGTTTACTTTTTTGCTCTCTTTCACAAGCTGTTCCAGAGTAATCTCATCTACCGCATTTTTGATACTGTCATTGATTCTTTTCCAGACATACTTTGTCACGCAAAAATCAGCTTCCTCGCATCCTTGTTCTTTCTTCAGTCCAGGGCATTCCACTGCCTCTAAACTTCCCTCTAAAGCACATAAAATATCGCCGACTGAAATTTCACTTTGCTTTCTTGCAAGCTGATATCCTCCCTGCGCTCCTCGTATGCTTTTTATGATTCCTGCTTTTTTCAGTTTTCCGGCAAGTTGTTCCAGATAGCGTTCTGAAATATTTTGTCTTGCAGAAATGCTGCTGATGGAGACAGGCATTTGTTCGCTGTAAATTGCAAGATCAATCACAGCACGCAATCCATATCTTCCTTTTGTTGACAGTTTCATTTTTTCCTCCGTTCACGGTTTATCTATTATAATTTATCTCTATTTTTTATTGTCTTTCAAATTCCTAGTATTTTACTGGGATTTCGTTATTATCATATCATTCCGAAAATGTTCTGTCAAGCATTAAGATAGAATATATATAGAAAAACTTTATTATCAGGTGTTCCATGAAAATTTTTCATTCTCATCCGTTACTTCGCGGTACGATTATTCTCACCTGCACCGGTTTTATCGGCCGTCTGATTGGCTTCTTCTATAGGATATTCCTGTCAGGATTAATCGGTGCAGAAGGGATCGGTCTATATCATTTAATTTTTCCAGTATACGCACTTTGTATTTCTTTTTGTACGGTTGGCATTCAGACTGCAATTTCCAAATTTACTGCTTCTAATATTGCTGCAAACAATAAAAAGGGAGCTTTTGAAATCCTTCAGACAGGACTTCTGTGTTCTGTGTTTTTTTCTCTTTGTTGTTCTTTTCTTTTACATCTGTTCTCACAGCCAATTTCTTTTTATTTTCTCCATGAAAAACGCTGTGAAAACTTGTTGAAAATTATGGCGTTTGCCCTTCCATTTGCCGCTGTCCATTCCTGTATCAACGGCTATTATATTGGCTTAAAACAGACGGCTGTTCCTGCTATCTCTCAGTTTATAGAACAAGTTGTGCGCATCGGTGCGACATGGCTTTTATGGCAGATTTGTCTTGAAAAAAATATTCCCATCACCCCTGCCCTTGCCGTCGCGTCCATAGTGATTGAAGAAGCAATTTCTTCTCTATTTTGCATCATTGCTGTGATTTTTAAAACAGATTCCTATTCAGATTTTTCTTTTCGTTCTTTTTTTTCTTTTAGGAATCATGCAAGACCTATGTTACTGCTTTCATTGCCCATCACATTAAACCGTGTTGTCTTAAATCTCTTACAAAGTCTGGAAGCGCTTTGTATTCCTAGAAGACTTCAGCTATATGGTCTTACTTCCTCAGAATCTTTAAGTTTATACGGCGTGCTGACAGGAATGACTTTACCTCTTCTGCTGTTTCCATCTGCTGTCACAATGTCTTTATCCACCATGCTTCTCCCAGCTGTCTCTGAGGCTCAATCTAAACAGAACACCAAAAAACTGTCCTCTACGATCGAAAAAACCGTATCTGGCTGTCTTGTCCTTGGTATTTTCTGTGCAGGACTATTTTTCTTTTGGGGCAGAGAACTTGGTATGCTTCTTTTTGACAGTGAACTTTGCGGCTCTTTCCTTCTGATTCTTTCTTTCATCTGTCCTTTTTTATATCTGACTGGAACACTTGCCAGTATTTTAAATGGACTTGGCAAAACATCTGCTGTATTTTTTAATAATTTATTTTGTATCATGATCCGAATACTTTTTATCTTTTTTCTGATCCCAATTTTTGGAATCCGCGGATTTTTATGGGGTTTTCTTGTCAGCCAGCTTTTGCTTGTATTTTTCCATTTTTATTCCTTAAAAAAAGAGCTGTCTTTCCATTTAGATCTCTTCTCTTTTCTTTTAAAGCCAGCTTTTGCTATTTTTTTAAGTTACGGCATCACCTGTATTTTCTCTGCCTTTTTTCATACTTTTTCTCCGTTTTTTTCTCTCATTTTTATCATTGGTATGTACAGTATTTTTTATCTATTCTTCCTGTTTTTATGGAAAGTATTCCCTCTTTCGATCAAATAAACTACCACTTACTAAAAGGTGCTGAATTTTCAAAAAAGTAACTTTCCATTTCAAAAAAGAGGAGCTTTCACTCCGGATATTTCCGTGTAAAAGCTCCTCTTTTCTTTCCTATCATCAATCCATTCTTATTCTATGATTAATGTATATGGTACTACACTTGTCACAGGATTTCCTGCAAATGTTGCAGTATCCATTGTGATGAGTAACTGATATGTTCCTTCTGTTCCTTCCGCTGGTGTTCCACTGATTACTGCTTTAAAATCTTCTACGTTTAAGCTTAATCCTTCTGGAAGGCTGTCTCCATTTTCCACATCTAATACATAGGTATAATCTGTACTAAATGGTCCATTCAATGCCTCTATATTCTGTGTAAATTCTTCTCCGACTGCTGCCTTAAATGTTGTATATGCCACTGGGTCAGAATCTAAACGGCCTTTCACATACAGAGCAAATTCTTTTTCCGCTGTATTTGTTCCATCTGATACTTCAATTTTCAGATTGTAAACACCAGAAGCGTCTGAGCCAAGTGTTCCGGAAAGTTTTCCATCTTCTGATAACTTCATGCCGTTTGGCAATTCATCGCTTCCATCCGCCATTGTAAATGTCACATTGCCTTCTGCATTTACTGCTTCTAACTGTATTGTCTCATATGTTCCATTTGCCTCTCCTGTCGGAAGAGAAGGTGTTGTGATTGCAAGACCTGTGATTTCTTTTGGATCTCCGACTTTTAAAGTTGCCATCTTGCTTGCTGTATTTCCAAGTGCATCTGTGACAATAATCTCTACTTCATACATTCCTTCACTGCTTGCTGGAACTGTTCCTGGAATATAGTAAATACCAAACATTAAATTTCCGCTGACCACTTTATTTTCCTGAACAGCAAAGCCATTTGGCAGTCCTTTTACTTTATATGTAAATGGTGCTAATCCGCCTTCTACCTCAATTTCAGAAGCATATTCTGCATCCAGTTCTGCATCTGCAAGTGTTGCTGTTGCCACTTCTACGTCTTTTTCAATACAGTGAATTATGGTATGTGCCGTACCATCTTTTCCATCTGCCTCCACATGGAGCGTCAATTCCACATCTACGCCTGAGGAAGTGCTTGTTCCGCTGATGATACCATCAGAAGATAAAGATAATCCTTCTGGCAATGCCTCATCGCTTGTATAGCTTCCCTCTACTTCATTGCCCTGCGCATCTACAGCCGTTAATTTTACGTTATACTCTTCGTTTAATTTTCCAACTTCAATGACAGAAGTATCAATAATCAGTTCTCCTTCTACTTCAAGAGGCAGCATTTTTTCTGTACTCTCTCCGTTTTCATCTGTCAATTTGAATGTAATATGGTATGTTCCCTGTGTGCCTTCAGCTGGTTTTCCAGATAATGTTCCATCTACTGCCAGTGTGATTCCTTCTGGCAATGTATCTTCACTGTTTTCAGAGATCGAAAATGTATATGTTTTTGTTGCTGCCGCACCAATCATCGGATTTACTTTTGCTTCCTGATATTCATGATTTACTTTTGCTGTAGGCAGCACGGTTGTCTTAATGACAGGTTCTTGCGCATACTGGTGCATGGTTTCCTCAGAAGAAAGCGCGCTTTTGTTGACTGCACTTAAGAAATGGTATGCGTTTCTCTGAAGATCTTCTACTGTTACCGTTCCTTTTTTCAAACCTTCTGCGATTTTATCTGGAATGCGATACATTACATGTTTTCCGGACATAATCACATCATTTCCGCCAGCCATCTCAAGATCAGGATCTGCAATCGTATCCAGATCGCCCCAGTCTGTCACAACAAATCCGTCAAATCCCCATTCATTTCTCAAAATATCAATCAACAGTTCATTACTTGTTGCACAGTATTGTCCATTTACTTTGTTAAATGCAGACATTACATTTTGAACTGCTCCTGTCTTAACGGCCATCTCAAATGGTTTTAATGTCACTTCACGGAATGCACGTTCAGAAGTGATCACATTCAGTGCGTCTAAACTTGTTCCCTCTTCCAATGTTGTCTCATTCTGAACACCTCTTCTGTAATGTTCCTGATCGTTTCCTGCATAATGTTTCAGGCAGACAGAAACACCGTTGTCTCCTACTCCCTGCGCAACCGTTGCCGCTGTCCATCCGCTTAAAATCGGATCTTCTGAATAATATTCATTATTTCGTCCATTTAACGGATTTCTGTGTAAGTTGATACTTGGCGCCAGCCAGTAATCAATATTGATCTCTCTCATCTCTTTGCCGACTGCATCTCCAAAACGATATAAAAGATCTTTATTCCAGATACATGCCACAGCGCCTGCACGAGACCAACCCACATTTTTATCAATTACAGTTTCAGTCTGATTATAAGAAATACCAGCAGAACCATCGGCATATCCGATTGATGGAATATTTAATCGCTCGATACTTCTTGAAGCGCCTGCTCCGCTTGTTGCCTGATTGATTTTTGTATTTACATTGTCGATCTGGATTCCGTTGTCATCGGAATAATATGTTGTGATTCCTGCCGTCGCACCGCCAGAACACAGCATAATCAATTCTTCCTGTGTCATCTGAGATACAAACTGAGCCAGGGTGATTGTTCCATCCTGTACGGCTTTAAATGTATAGACCGGACTATTCTGTGGCAGTTCTTCTACTACTGTTTCCTCAAATACAGGAGCTTCTGCTGAAATTTCCACGTCATCTGCTGTAATTACAACCGCTTCTTCTTTTGCCTTCTCAAGTTCTTCCTTTTCACCTTCATATGTGATTGGAGCGGCATCTTTGGAGCTTAAGCGTTCTTCCTCATATACTTCTTTGTTCTCTTCTGCCATCTCCATCTTATTGCTGAGCTGTTCTACTAAGATCTCCTCTTCTACAACAAATGCGCCTGCCACATGTGTATCGCGGGAAGAAGAACCAACTCTTAAATAATATTCTCCTGGCTCTAAAATATAAGCTGCCTGTTCCTCATCATAAGATGCAAATTCATCAAGTGGAATATCAATCGAAATGGTCTGACTTTCTCCGCTTGCCAGTTTTTCTGATTTTTCAAAATCTACCAATTTCTGATATGGCTGTTCTAATTTTCCTTCTGGCGCGCTGACGTACACTTCCATAACTTCTTTTCCTTCTGGAATCGTCTCATCTTCTGTCACATTATTTACGGTTGCTGTGACCGTGATGCTCTTTTCTTCCTCATTTGCTTCCACACTCATATCGGTAAATGTAAAGTCTGAGTAAGATAAACCGCTTCCAAATGGATACAATACGTCTTTTCCAAATGTATCAAAATAACGATATCCTTCATAAATTCCTTCTTCGTAAAGAGAAATTGGATCATTCTCTCCAAATGTAGAATGATTTGCTTTCCAGTCAAGTCCAAGTTCTTTATATGTGTGATATCCAAAAGAATCTACTGTCGGATGTTCCTCATACGTCTCTGTGATGGTATCAGCCAATTTGGCGCTTGGATTTTCATATCCGAATAAAAGATCTGCCATCGCATATCCAGTCTGAGATCCTGAGCCATAGGAGATCATCACTGTGTCAATTCCATATGTATTTACCCATGACATATCAATCGATCCGTTGACACTCATGACAACAACTACTTTGTCAAATTTATCTGTCACCTGCTCCAGCAAAACTTTTTCTGATGGATCAAGATACCAGTCGCCTGGCTGTAAGATACGATCCATCTCTTCTGCTCCTGTTGTTCTTGTCAAAACAACAATCGCTGTATCGGTCTCTTTTGCTGCTCTTGCTACGATACCGTCATCTTTTACTTCTCCGTCATCCAGTTTGACATCTGGCGTATTGACACCTGCTGTCATAGAAAATCCCGTTCCTGAATAGACAGGTGTACCCCATTCTCCAGCATATTCATTTGCCTGATCCCATCCGTGGTCAATCACTGTTGTCACACTTGTTCCGCCGAACATTCCCTGTGTTTCCTGCTGTACAATTTTACTCTCATAAAAAGCTCTCAGCTCTTCACAGACAGAAATTCCTCTTGCATCCAGACCATCTAAAAGATTACTCGTATATGCTCCGTTTGCTGCGCCAGATCCGCTTCCTCCTGTATTTGGTGCAAGCTGTCCTCTTCCAAATACTGCTACTTTCTGATCTTTTGCAAGCGGCAGAATATCGCTGTCATTCTGTGCCAAAACGATACTTTCATGTTCCATCTCTTTTGCCAGTGTCTCATTTGCTATTCCCTGTTCTGTCGTTGCTTTTGGCTCTGTTGCCGCAAATACAGGTTGAGAATAAGAGCAAATCATTGCAGCAGACATCATACCTGCCATACATTTTTTCCACAGATCTTTTCTTCTCATTTCTTCTCCTCTTTCTTATTGTTTTTCCATTGATCTAATTGTCTTTGCACTTCATCTAAAATATTCTTTGTGCCTGCTTTTTCAAGTTGTTTTAAAAATTCAGGATAATGCGTGTCGATATCCAGAACGCCCACTCCAAATTTTGGGGTATACTGATTCAAGACCATTTTTACTTTTTTCATCTCTTCTTCAACCGTGCTGTTGTCAAAAGAAAATCCATCTGCATACGATGTGATAGCAGATTGATTAAAATTTTCCATCTCTTGTTGAATGTTTTCTGATGTTCCTTCCCATCTGCTTGCAATCGTGCGGTTGAATGCCCATTTAGAATCATTAAAATATCCCACATTTGTCGAATCAATTCCTTCTGGATAGGAAAATGTTCCATCCTCATTTACGATATAATGCTTTCCTTCTATCCCATATAGCAAAAAGTTA
>CBCTVZ010000099.1:0-8133 GCA_965150505.1 uncultured Robinsoniella sp.
GATTAAGGCCGGTCTTGAAAAGATTCCTGTTATCTCGATCAATTTAAACGGCCTTGAAAAAAATCCTGGATTTAAGCTGACTCCTACTCTTGCTTTAAAAGGAGGATATGCTCTTGTCTTTGGAGATTTGTTTATGCGTTGTCTGTATCGGATGCGCCCTTATGAGCAGGTAAAAGGATCTGCCAATCGTCTTCATAAAAAATGGGAAAAACGATGTGTACGGTTCTTATCAAGTAAAAATCCTTCCTTTGGTCAGTTTAAAAAATTATGCCGCGCCATCGTACAGGATTTTGATTCTCTTCCTATTACAAATGAAGTAAAACCAAAAGTAGGGGTTGTTGGAGAAATTCTTGTTAAATTTCTTCCAGCAGCAAATAATCATCTCGTCGATCTGTTAGAATCAGAGGGCGCTGAGGCTGTCGTTCCAGATTTGATGGACTTCCTGATGTATTGTTTTTATAATTCAAACTTTAAATCAGAACATCTGGGAATGAAAAAAAGCTCTTCTTATATTGGAAATATGGGAATTAAGGCGCTGGAGTTTTTAAGAAAAACTGCTGCGGCAGAATTAGAAAACAGCATCCATTTTACTCCACCTGCCAAGATTCAGGATCTTGCAAACTATGCGCAATCTATCGTTTCTCTTGGAAATCAAACAGGAGAAGGCTGGTTCCTTACAGGTGAAATGCTGGAATTAATTCACAGTGGAACAAATAATATTGTCTGTACACAGCCTTTTGGCTGTCTGCCAAACCATGTTGTCGGAAAAGGTGTTATCAAAGAATTGCGCCGTCAATATCCGCTTTCAAACATTGTAGCGATTGACTATGATCCTGGAGCAAGCGAAGTGAATCAATTAAATCGTATCAAGCTGATGCTTTCCACAGCCCAAAAAAATATCGCTCAGGAACAATAAACTTTTATTTTATAAATAGAGCATAACAAAAAGAACTGGCAAATTATTCTGCCAGTTCTTTTTGTTTTATACGTTTACTGTATCTTTTTATTCGGAATATGGTCTCACTCTCAAGGAAATTCCCATCTGATCTGCCAATTCTTGACTCTTTTTTACATTTTCACTGCCAATCACATCTACCACTGTAAACCGTACATCCTCTAAATATTTTTTACAGTCCGAAGCAAATTTTAGCATGGCTTCAAATGATTTCTCACCGTATGCCGGCCGTACTACTTCGTTATATGACTGTGCATCCGGCATATTTAAGCTGATAGATACGCTGTCTACTGCTTTGCAGATTTCTTCTGCTGTACAACGCTTATGGATCAGATCACTCAATCCGTTTGTATTCAGTCGAATCTTAAATGGATAATGTGCTTTCATATATTGACTGACAGCGATCAAGTTTTCCAGCGCCATTGTCGGTTCTCCATATCCACAGAAAATCACTTCCTTACATTCTCCAAATGAATAGGAATCTATCGCATCACAAATCTCCTGAAAAGAAGGCTCATGCTCTAACCATAAATTTTCAGCGTCTCCCACTGAGTTTGCGTGGCTTCGTATACAGAATGTACAGCGACAAGGACATTTGTTTGTAATATTAAAATAAACTTGTTCTTTATAGCGATAAATAATATCTGTCATCATATAAATTTCTCCTTCTTATAATCCTCTTGCAGCATTGTTTTTTAATCCGGCTTTATCCAGCGCTGTTCCAAAAATCAAAAATACAACTGCGCTTCCTGTTGATTGAATCAGACTTCCAGCAGCTGAGGTAAAAAATGCCGCTTTAAATCCAAATAAAATTCCTTCCGCTATATAGTATCCAACGGCTGAAATACAAAATGCCAAAAATAATGCCACGACATTTCGCTTTGTCACAATCTTATTCCCTTTACTAGAAAATGGAATACAAATCAAAGCTTTTATGATCATTGTAGCCGGCGCCCACATCGGCGCTGTCAATAAATCAGCAAGTCCCCCGCCAACAGCTCCTACTACACAGGCATATGGCATAGGCAAAAGAGCTGCCGCACAATAAATGATGGCATCTCCAAAATGAATATATCCTCCATTTACTCCAACTGGAATATGAAAAAGATATGCCGTCATCAATGTTGTCATCGCTGCCAGTAAGGCGGTAGCTGTCATTCGATGGACAATGGCGCTGTTTCCTGTTCTTGTTTTTGATGCACTAAAATCTGTCATGTCATCCTTCCTTTCCTAATTCATATAAATATGTTTCAAAACAGATTCCATCATTTCGATCTGTCTGTTCTTCCACTGCATCCTTGATTGCCTTCTCTAAAAAACGGGACGCTTTCTCCACGCAAGTTTTAATCTCCATTCCTTTTACCATCCCAGCGCTTAAAACCGATGCAAAAAGATCCCCTGTTCCTGAATAACTGCCTCCATATTTTTTTGACATTACCCAAGATACTCTTTCTTTCTCCAGAATCAAATTTCCTATCTGCATCTTTGTTTCGTCCTGTTTCAAATCAATTCCTGTAATCACTACTGTTTTGACATGATATTTTTTAGCAATCTCTTTTGCCATCTCTTCCGTTTCTTTACAAAAATCAGATTCATTTTTTTTATAAAATTCTTTCCAATAATATTCCAATTTCTGCATCCCATATAATAACAAAATTGCTTCTGTCAGATTTGGTGTCAGAATATCTGCATTTTCTGCCAGTCTTTTCATCTCATCACACAGTTCCTCTGTCATAAAGTCATACACTTCTCCTCGATCTCCCATCACTGGATCTACCAAAAGAAGCGTGTCGTCTTTGCGAAATAGATTCAAAAATTTTAATATTTCTTTTACTTGCTGTTTCCCTGCCACAAATCCAATATAAATTCCATCTGGATGAAAGTTTCTTTTTTTCCATTCTTCCATAATCTGGCCCATATGTTTTGTATAATCATCACAATAATAAGAATCATATCCTGTCTGATTGCTTAAAATAGCAGTAGGCAGTGGACAAGCCTGAACTCCCATAACAGAAATAACTGGAATCGCTGCTGTCAAAGAACATTTTCCAAGCCCAGACAGATCATTTAATACGGCTATCTTTTTCAAATTTTTCACTACTTTCTTTTTTATTTGCTTTAGCATATCACCAAAGTGTCTCTATGAAAATATCCAAAAATAATAATTTTTTCCATGTCAGTTTTTATTTTTTCATAAATTTTTTCATGATTCCACTCAAACGTTTCGGGGCTGTATGCAAAAAAATTTGCATACAGCCCCGAAATATTAAATCTCTTCTATACGATCTTTTTCCTCTATTTTATTTTTTTATTTATATTTTTAAATATTTTCTATTTGCCAGTCAATCGGCTTTTCACCATGCTGACATAAAAATTCATTTGTTTTACTAAATGGTCGGCTTCCAAAAAATCCTCTATAGGCTGACAGAGGGCTTGGATGGGAAGATTCTAAAATCAGATGGTTTGGATTATCTAACATTGATTTTTTCATCTGTGCCGGTCTTCCCCACAAAATAAATACAATCGGACGATTCTGTTTATTTAAAACGCGAATTGCAGCATCTGTAAATTCTTCCCATCCAATTCCGCGATGAGAATTTGCCTGATGAGCGCGAACCGTTAAAACCGTATTCAACATTAATACTCCTTGTTTCGCCCATTTTATAAGATATCCATTATTTGGCATTTCACATCCCATATCGTACTGAAGTTCTTTGTAAATATTTAAAAGTGAAGGCGGAATATCTACGCCAGGTTTTACTGAAAAACAAAGCCCATGGGCCTGACCTTCTCCATGATACGGATCTTGTCCCAAAATGACTACTTTTACTTGATGAAGCGGTGTCAATGAAAATGCGTTAAAAATATCATTTGGTTCTGGAAAAACCTTATATGTGTTATATTCTTCAATCACTCTTTGATATAATTTTTTATAATATGGTTTTGCAAACTCTGGCTTCAAAGGTTCTAGCCAATCATTATCTATCTGTGCCACCTCATATCCTGTTACTGAAAACTTACAAAAGTTATAGACTTTTTCTTGTTACTTGTTTTACAGTAACTTGCTCCTTTCCTGTTTTTCACATCTCTTATTCGTATATAACGCTGTAACAAACGTTTTCTTTTTTCTCTTTTTTACAGTCTCATCGGAATACCCTTTGAGAAAAGGTATTCTTTTAAGGTCTGAATCTCCAGTTCCTTATAATGAAACAGTGATGCTGCAAGCGCCGCATCTGCTTTTCCTTCTGTCAAAACATCATAAAAATGATCTTTCGTCCCAGCGCCGCCTGATGCAATCACGGGAATGGATACATTTTGAGCAATTATTTTTGTCAATTCCAAATCATATCCCGCTTTTGTTCCATCACAGTCCATACTGGTCAGAAGAATTTCTCCAGCGCCAAGTTTCTCTACTTTTTGCGCCCATTCTACCGCATCAAGCCCCGTATCAATTCTTCCTCCATTTTTATAGATGTTCCATCCAGAACCGTCATTTCTCTTTCTGGCATCAATCGCCACCACAACGCATTGACTTCCAAATTTATCTGCTGCATCGCTGATCAAATGCGGTGTATTGATGGCAGAAGAATTAATTGAAATTTTATCAGCTCCCTCTCTCAGCAATGCGCGAAAATCATCAACGGTTCGGATTCCTCCTCCTACCGTAAATGGGATAAATACATTTTCTGCCACTTTTCTGACCATATCTATCACAGTCGCTCTTTGGTCACTTGAAGCTGTAATATCTAAAAAAACAATTTCATCTGCTCCTGCTTTGTCATATGCCGCTGCAATCTCGACAGGATCGCCTGCATCACGCAGATTTACAAAATTAACTCCTTTTACCACTCTTCCGTTGTTTACGTCTAAACACGGTATAATTCTCTTTGTAAACACTTAGAATTCCTCCCTTCTAAGTTTTGCAAAATTTTTCAGAATGCGCAGCCCTACATCACTGCTTTTTTCAGGATGAAACTGACATGCAAACACATTTTGATATTCTACAGAAGCATGTATTTCTGTTCCATACTGTGTCACTGCTGTCACCATCTTAGGATCATCTGCTTTTAAGTAATACGAATGTACAAAATAAACGTAGGACTCTTCTTTTATTCCCTCAAACAATTTTCCATCATGAGGAAAGGTCAAAGAATTCCATCCGATATGTGGTATTTTCAATCCTTCTCCATCCGGAATGCGCAATATTTTTCCAGGTAAAATTTTTAATCCTTCTACGCCTTCACTCTCTTCACTCGACTCAAATAAAAGCTGAAGTCCCAAACAGATTCCTAAAAATGGAATTTTTTGTTCCACTGCCTCATGGATTGTCTCATCCAACTTATATTTTTTTAAATTTTCCATCGCATCTGCAAAAGATCCTACTCCTGGCAGGATTATATGATCTGCAGATAAAATTTCATTTTTATTTCGTGTGATAAGCGCCTCTTCCCCTATTTTTTTTAACGCTTTTTCTACGCTTTTTAAATTGCCCGCATCATAATCGATTATCGCTATCATCTTTTTCCTCCCTTAACAGTAGAAGTGGATTTTGAGGAATCGAAATCGCTTTTCCTTTTAATTCTTCCGATATCTGGAAAAATTTGCTGTTTACTCGCACAAAGGATGCCTTTTGATTTAAAAATGCTGTTTTTTCAAACGGCCATCGAATCACAGAAGGATATTGAAATCCTACCCCCAACTCTAAGATGCAAAGTTTTTTATTTAATGTACAAGACAGCCATGTGCGATATCTCTCCCAGCTAGGCAAGTATCCTTCTTCTAAATATCCTTCCGTCTTTACAATATTCATCTTTGCTTCTTTGTGGCAGATCGGACAAACTGGTTTTTTGATCTCAGATGGATTTTTCCCCTCTTCTAATTCTTTTTTTATTCTGTTGATCGTTTCCTCGCCATCAAAAATATGTTCTTCACACTGAAGTCGATGAATACTGCCGCACGGAGCTGCAATCTGATCTTTGACCAGAGAAGACTGATAGATCACATCGTCTGTATTCATCGTCACAATAAAATAAATCTTTCCTTTTAAAAGTTCAGCAAGTTTCTCATATGCTGATAAAATATCATCTTTTTTTGTCAGACATTTTGTATCTGCTGCTTTTTTATAATCGTTCAGCCAAGCAGACTCTCCCTCAAATGTCATTTCTTCTTTCCAAGCCATCTCCTGCCCTATCCCTACAAGGACAAAGTCGGCTTCCTTTATTTTCTCTTTTATGATGTCAAGCATTTTCTTTTCCTCTCTATCTTAGCTTTTCTATCTCTCACTGCTTTACTTCTTTTGCCTCATCTTCTTGTCCATCTGTTTCCGTGACTAACACATCCGCAAGAGAATTATCGCCCAAAAATGTATTGATATTATATAAAAATAAAACATCGGTCACTTTTTTGCTGCTGATCACATTTTCAATATCTTCATAATAATAACGTGGGTCTACCATCACAATCTCTCGAAAATACGGAGTTAAAAACTGCACAAATGAATTTGCATAAGAATCCTTAAAAAGCAACAGACATCGTTCTTGCTCACACGTTGTTGTGATATCAACAAGAGCGTGATTTCCTCCAAAAAATACTTCATATTTATCCTTTTGATTCAATTTGTCACTTTCATACATAGATGCTGTTTTTCTCTGTTGATCTGGATAATATACGACATAATCATTTTTGACATTTTTAGGGACATAGATCTCTATTGTATCACTTGCTTTTCGATATCCGCTTTTTGATGCCAAAGTGCCTGAAAACTCATCTGTCACAGGATAAATTTCATATTCCGATGCCGGATTCTCAATTTGAAGTTCTGGCGCAATCTTCTTAAATACTTCATACGCGCCACGGCTTGTCCAATGGTGATCCGTTTTATAATAAATATTATCTGCCTGATGCTCTTTCATCGTATCAGTCACATCTAAAAAATGAATATCGCTTCCTAACTTTTCTTTCACGCTCTCTATATCTTTCGCTTGATCTCGTACGGGCGCATCTGCTGGCATATAGTCTGTCAAAATATATGCTGCATTCGGAATCATAGTAAAGAAAAAATTCAGATCGGTATGTTTTTTCTGAAAAGAGACGATTGCGTCTAAATTTCGTTTCAGATTCTTTTCATCTGGTTTGCTTAAAACTTCCATTAAATATTTTTCTTTTCCAAGATACACGCCATTCGATTCTTTTTTTCCTAAAAGGCGATCTGCTGACAGTTTCAGGCTAATCCACCAATCTCGACCGATAAATTGATCGGAAACATACGATTCGTAATCTTTCATAAAACTTCCATCGCTGATTTCTTTCCATCCAAGTTCCGGTTTTTGAGTCAACATTCTATTTTCTGTCTCTGAAAAATCAGAATCTTTTTTCATTGCATTCGCAATTACAATTATCGTCAAAGAACAGAGCAAAAGCCAAGCCGAAAGGCGATATTGTTTTCTCATCTTGATACGGATTCTTTTTCTTCTTCTTTCCTTTTTCTGTGCATATCTTGCATTTTTCTTTCCCATCTCTTTACCTCATCCTTCTTTGATCCAATCAAAATCTAAAATATAAAAATGGATTATATGTTGCGTTGACAAGATATGCCGTGGATAAAATTAAAATACTTCCATAAACTAGAACAGAAATTCCCACTTTATATTTCCCTTTTGAAAATGCAAAAGAACGGAATTTTCGATATACAACAGGTGTCGCGCAGACTGCTGCAAAGAGCAAAATCCAAATATTACTCTTCAGATAATACCGTGCCGTGGCATCTGCAAATCCAACGCCGTTCATTCCAAACATTGCTCCCAGATAAGAAAACGCATTTCCCATAGAAGTTGAAAAGAAAAATACCCATCCTATCATAACAAAAAACATCGTATAAATATTTTTTAAAAATCCAGGAAGTTTTTCCAGTATACCTTTTAATACATATTTTTCCAGAAAAAGCAACACTCCATAGTACAATCCCCAAATCATAAAGTTCCATGCCGCTCCATGCCAGAAACCAGTCAAAATCCATACTACAAAAATATTTCGGATACATTTTGGAAGACTTACCCGATTTCCGCCAAGTGGAATATAGACATATTCTCTGAACCATGACCCCAGAGAGATGTGCCATCTTCTCCAAAATTCGGTAATACTCTTTGAGATGTACGGATAATCAAAGTTTTTCATAAATT
>CBCTVZ010000100.1:0-8007 GCA_965150505.1 uncultured Robinsoniella sp.
AGGAATGGAAGAGATTATCGTCGGCGTTGTCGGCGTACTGCAGTTTGATGTATTAAAATATCGCCTTGAAAATGAGTACAATGTAGAGATCCGTCTGGAGTCTCTGCCATATGAACATATTCGTTGGATCGAAAATCCAGATATTGATTTGAACAAATTGGTTGGAACATCAGACATGAAAAAGATCAAAGATTTGAAAGGCAGACCACTGTTGCTCTTTATCAACAGTTGGAGTATCGGCATGACACTGGATCGAAATAAGGGACTTATGTTGTCAGAATTTGGACGCTCATAAAATATCCTTTGCAAAATACAGAAATTTTGGTATAATAATGCTATTAATGGATACGATGCAGGACAGGAGGTCATTGGCATGAGTGAAAGAGAAACCAATTGTATAATAGAAAATGAGGCAGAATTTGGACAGGTTCAGATTGCAGATGAAGTTGTGGCAATCATTGCAGGGCTTGCAGCAACTGAGGTAAGCGGCGTATCTGCGATGGCAGACAACATTACGAAAGAACTCATCGGTAAACTGGGGATGAAAAATCTTTCAAAAGGAGTAAAGGTAACTGTACAGGAGGGCATAGTTGATGTGGAGCTTGTGTTGAATCTGGAATATGGATACAGCATTCCAGAAACAAGCAGAAAAGTTCAGGAAAAGGTCAAGGGAGCGATTGAAAGCATGACTGGACTGACTGTTTCAGAAGTCAATGTCAGAATAGCAAGCGTTGTCATGAACAAGTAACGACCACAAAAACAGAGATGACGAAATATCATGGAGCCGTTGCAAAATGTATGTAAATGTGAAAGCATGATAACTCATTTTGCAGCGGCTTTTAGAATGAGGAGAAAAATGAGCAGAAGAGAAATTAGAGAACATATTTTTAAATTGTTATTTTTAGTAGAATTTCATGATCAGGAAGAATTAGAGGCACAGGTACGTCTTTATCTGACACAGCATGAGGAGATCAGAGAAGAAGATCTGCATTATATCAAAGACAAATATGAAAAAATTTTGGAAAAATTGCCGCAGATTGATGAGACGATTAATCAGGTTTCTAAGGGCTGGAAGACAGAACGTATGGGCAAGACAGATCTGACTGTACTGCGTCTGGCATATTATGAGATGAAATATGATGAGGATATCCCTACAGGGGTTGCCATCAATGAAGGAGTAGAACTGGCGAAATTATTCGGAGGAGAAGAATCACCAGCTTTTGTGAATGGAATTTTAGCAAAATTAGTCTAAGCAACGATACCGTTTATGCGGTATGAGAGAACCATGAAAAATTTTGAACATAATGGAGAGCTTGTGATGCAGAATGCGTATTCAGTCAGACAGATTAATTCTTATATTAAGATGATGTTCTCTCAGGACTTTGTTTTAAATAGAATTTCTGTCAAGGGAGAAGTATCAAACTGTAAATACCATACGTCCGGTCATATTTATTTTACTCTGAAAGAAGAAAGTTCCGCTCTTTCCTGCGTGATGTTTGCAGGCGATAGAAGGGGACTTTCCTTCCATCTGCAAAATGGACAGCAGGTAATAGTAAGCGGAAATGTAGATGTATATGAACGGGATGGGACGTATCAGCTCTATGCCAGAAAGATTGTATCGGATGGAATCGGTGCACTGTATGAAAAATTTGAAGCGTTAAAGCAGGAATTAGAGGAAATGGGAATGTTTGCGCCGGAATATAAACAGCCGATTCCTTTTTTTGTTCAAAAACTGGGGATAGTAACAGCGCCTACAGGAGCAGCTGTGCGTGACATGATTCAGGTGGCAAAGAGGAGAAATCCATATATTGACATCTATCTCTATCCGGCACAGGTTCAAGGTGAAGGCGCAAAAGAAAGTATTGTCCGAGGAATAGAATGTCTAGATCAATGTGGCATGGATGTGATAATTGTAGGCAGAGGAGGAGGCTCTCTGGAAGACCTCTATGCTTTTAATGAAAAGAGTGTGGCAGAGGCAATTTTTCAGTGTAAAACACCAGTTATTTCAGCTGTAGGACATGAAACAGATACAACAATTTCTGATTTTGTGGCAGATTTAAGAGCGCCTACTCCGTCGGCAGCTGCAGAACTTGCAGTTGTGGAATTTTCAGAGATTACATCATCGCTGAGACAGTATAAAAATCAACTGACAGAGGCGATGCGACAAAAAGTGGAACAGTGCCGTATAAAACTAGAGCAAAGAGAAGTTCGACTTACTTATCTGAATCCGAAAAGTCAAGTAAAAGATCAGAGAATGCAGTTGACGGAAAAAGAAGAAAAATTGCAAAAGGCAATGAGGGACAAAATGAAAGAAAAAAGGCAGATGCTCTCTCTATATATTGAAAAAATGAAAGGTCTGTCGCCTTTGGAAAAGCTAAATCAAGGATATGCTTTTGTGCAAAATGAAGAGGGATGCCGTGTGACACATACCGATCAGGTACACAAAGGAGAAAACATAAAAGTTTATATGTCAGACGGATATATTGTGACAAAAGTGATGGATACGATGGGTAAGACTCCAATATTTATGAAAGATTCCAAAAATATTTTTGAGTAAGAGTTGCCACAGCAGAAACGGTATCAGGAGGGAAATATGAAGGAACAGACATTAGAACAGACATTCAATGAACTAGATAGCGTGATTGAATCTCTGCAGATGGGAGATTTACCGCTAGAAGAGTCCTTTACACTTTATCAAAAAGGAATGCAGCTTTTAAAAAACTGTAATGATAAACTGGATCTTGTTGAAAAGAAAGTAATGGCTATGAATGAAGAAGGTGGTTGGGATGAATTTTGAACAAGAGATGAAAACAAAAGTGGAACAAGTACAAGAGATTGTCATGAGGTATTTGCCGGAGGAAAAGGGATTTCAAAAAACATTGCTTGAAGCAATGAATTACAGCATGATGGCAGGAGGAAAGAGACTGCGTCCATTGCTGATGATGGAAACATATCGTCTTTTTGGGGGAAACAGTGAGATCATTAATCCATTTCTTGCTGCAATCGAGATGATTCATACACATTCTCTGATCCATGATGATCTTCCGGCGATTGATAACGATGAGTACCGAAGAGGAAGAAAAACAACGCATGTTGTATATGGAGAGGCAATGGGAATTTTAGCAGGCGATGCACTGCTCAATCTTTCCTATGAGACAGCGGCCAAAGCTTTTTGTTTAGAACCGGGAAATCATAACGTAGAACGGGCTTTTTCTGTCATGGCCCAAAAAACAGGAATTTTTGGAATGATGGGCGGACAATCTGTAGATGTAGAATGTGACGGAACTTCATTTTCGGAGGAAAAACTGGAATTTATCTATTGTTTGAAGACAAGCGCTCTGATTGAATCTTCTATGATGATCGGAGCTATTTTGGCAGGCGCTTCTGATGAAAAAATAAAAATTATTGAGCAGATTGCAAGAAAAGTAGGGTTTGCATTTCAGATTCAGGATGACATTTTAGATGTGACAAGTACAATGGATGTCTTAGGAAAACCGATCAATAGCGATGAAAAGAATCATAAGACAACGTATGTAACATTAAATGGTCTGGAACGTGCTAAAGAAGAGGTCAGCCGTATATCAAAAGAGGCGATCACACTGCTCGATTCATTTGAAGAAAAAAATGAATTTTTGAAAAATTTGATTTTATATCTGATTAATCGTGAAAAGTAAAGGGTGAAGCTTTTGGTACTGGATAAAATAAAAAAAGAAAATGATATTAAGAAACTTTCGAAAGAAGAGTTATCCGTATTATCTGAGGAAATCCGTTCTTTTTTGATTCAGTCGATCAGCGAAACAGGAGGGCATTTGGCATCGAATTTAGGCGTGGTAGAGCTGACGATGGCCATGCATCTTGTTTTTCACTTGCCAGAAGATAAAATAATTTGGGATGTTGGTCATCAATCATATACACATAAAATTTTAACAGGGCGAAAAGAAGGATTTGATCAGCTCAGAAAATATGGCGGATTGAGTGGATTCCCAAAAAGAAAGGAAAGTCAGTGCGATGCGTTTGACACAGGACATAGTTCTACATCCATATCAGCAGGACTAGGATATGTATATGGCCGTGATTTGAGAGGAGAGCATAACTTTGTTCTTTCTGTTATTGGAGATGGCGCTCTGACGGGCGGTATGGCGTATGAGGCTTTAAATAATGCTGGAAGACTGCATACAAATTTTATTATCATTTTAAATGACAATGAAATGTCTATATCAAGAAATGTTGGAGGAATGTCAACGTATCTTGGGAATTTAAGAACGAATACAGCATATCAAAATTTTAAGGTGAATGTCACAAATGCGTTAAAGAAAATTCCTGTATATGGAGAAAAATTAATCCGACATATCAAAAAGACAAAAAGTGGAATTAAACAGCTGTTAATTCCAGGAATGCTGTTCGAGGAGATGGGAATTACGTATCTTGGACCAGTTGATGGTCACGATCTTGCACAGATGACAAAAATTTTAAAAGAAGCAAAAAAAATTAACGGCGCTGTTATTGTGCATGTATTGACGAAAAAAGGAAAGGGATTTCTGCCAGCTGAACAGCGGCCTTCTCTTTATCACGGGACAGAGCCGTTTGATATAAAAACAGGAAAGCCAAAGAAAAAAAAGACGAAACCATCGTATACGGATATCTTTTCAAAGGCAATCTGTGAGGCGGCGCAGAAAGAAAAACGACTTGTGGCAATCACAGCAGCCATGGCTGATGGGACAGGTCTTCAAAAATTTTGCAGACAATATCCGGAGCGGTTTATTGATGTCGGAATTGCCGAAGAACACGCGGTTACCTTTGCGGCAGGACTGGCAGCGTCTGGGATGATTCCTGTTGTAGCGGTCTATTCTTCTTTTTTGCAAAGGGCATTTGATCAGATGATTCATGATGTGTGTATTCAAAATCTGCATGTGATTTTTGCAGTTGACCGCGCTGGACTTGTGGGAAGTGATGGGGAAACGCACCAAGGGATTTTTGATCTGTCGTATTTATGTATGATTCCAAATATGACAGTGATTGCTCCTAAAAATAAGTGGGAACTTATGCAGATGATGAATTTTGCTGTCAGTTTCTGGGGACCGATTGCTTTGCGTTATCCAAGAGGAGAGGCGTATGAAGGACTGGAACAGTATAATGCTCCTATTTGTTATGGAAAAAGTGAATGGATTTATGATGAAACGGAGATTGCATTGATTGCGGCAGGAAGCATGGTAAAAACTGCTGTAAATGTGAGAAAAAGCTTAAAGGAAAAAGGATTTTCGTGTTCTTTAATCAATGCGCGTTTTTTAAAACCTCTTGATGAAGAAATGCTGATGGAAGTGACAAAAGACCATAAGTTAGTTGTGACTCTGGAGGAAAATATAAAAACAGGTGGCTTTGGTGAGCGGATTGCTGATTTTTATAAAGAAATTAATGCCGATGTTCTGGTTTTAAAGATTGCGATTCCAGATCAGTATGTAGAACATGGAAATGTTGAGATTTTAAAGAAAGAACAAAGCATTGATGAACATTCAATAGAAAAACAAATCATTGCATCTTATATAGGACAGTAAGAAAGATTTTTAAAAATGCGGCATGGAGGATGAAATGAAAGAAAGATTAGATGTATTGCTGGTACAGAGACAGCTTGCCTCATCGAGAGAGAAAGCGAAGGCTATTATCATGGCAGGAAATGTTTTTGTCAAAGGAGTAAGGGAAGATAAGGCAGGAACGATGTTTGATTCGAATGTGGAGATCGAGCTAAAAGGACAGACATTGAAATATGTCAGCAGAGGTGGATTAAAACTGGAAAAGGCAATGACGCATTTTAACATAGAACTGAACGGAAAAGTCTGTATGGATGTCGGCGCATCAACAGGCGGATTTACCGATTGTATGCTGCAAAATGGGGCAGTAAAAGTATATTCTGTGGATGTAGGACATGGCCAGTTAGATTGGAAACTGCGTCAGGATGAGCGTGTAGTCTGTATGGAAAAAACAAATATTCGTTATGTTGTGCCGGAAGATATACAAGAAAAAGCAGAGTTTGTTTCAATCGATGTCTCATTTATCTCATTGACAAAAGTTTTACTTCCAGTGAGAAATCTGATGACAGAAGGAGCACAGATGGTTTGTCTGATTAAACCTCAGTTTGAAGCAGGCAGAGAAAAAGTAGGAAAAAAAGGGGTTGTCCGTGATGCGGCTGTTCATGAGGAAGTAATTGAAAAAGTAACAGCATACGCTGGAAGCATCGGAATGCAACCTCTTCATCTGGAATTTTCTCCAATCAAAGGACCAGAGGGTAATATTGAATATCTGCTTCATCTTAAAAAAGGAGAGGAAGGAAGCGTATTTACGGAAAGACCTTTGGTAAAAGAGGCACATGATACGCTGGATTGACAGAGGAGACAGATGAAAAAATTTTTTATTATCATGAATACGTTGAAAGATCCTGCACGAAAAGTGGCAAGACAGATTCAGGAGTATCTTTTGAGTCGGGGAAAAGAATGTATCATTCAAGAAGAACGCCAAAATGAGGAGATAGCTGGGGATCTTGGCGTAAATTTTAAATATACGGATGTGACAAAGATACCAGAGGATACAGACTGTATCTTGGCTCTTGGAGGCGATGGAACGTTGCTTCAGGCGGCAAGAGATACGGTAGAACGAAAGATCCCTCTTCTTGGAATTAATCTTGGGACACTCGGATATCTGGCAGAGATTGATCGACAAAATATCCATCAGGCGCTGGAATGTTTAATTGGACAAAAATATGAAGTAAAAGATAGAATGATGCTGGAAGGAACAGCGTACCATCAAAATAAAAAATTGATGGAGGATATTGCGCTGAATGATATCGTGATTGGAAGAGTGGGAAGACTTCGGATTTTAAATCTTCGGATTTTTTTAAACGGAGCATATCTGACCTCCTATTCAGCGGACGGGATTATTGTCTCTACACCGACAGGATCAACGGGATACAGCCTTTCAGCAGGCGGACCTATTATTGATCCGGAGGCAAATCTGATTGCGATTACACCGATTGCTGCACATACTTTGAATGCGAGAACGATTATTCTTCCAGATGATGTAGAAATTACAATCGAAATAGGAAATAGAAAAGGTACATTTCATGATGAGGCAGAAGCCACATTTGATGGGGATACTTCCGTTAAATTGAACAGTTTTGATAAGATTGTCATTCGGAAATCGAAGAAGATTACAAGAATGGTAAAAATTAATCAGATTAGTTTTGTGGAAGTGTTGAGAAACAAAATGAATAAAAATTAAACAATAAAAGGGGACAAAAAATTGAAAATAGAACGACATGCTAAAATTGTGGATCTCATCCATAAATATGAGATTGAAACGCAAGATGAGTTAGCTGAACTTTTAAACAAAGAAGGTTTTCGCGTGACACAGGCGACCGTTTCAAGAGATATCCGTGAATTAAAACTGACAAAAATTTCACTGCCGGGCGGGAAACAGAAATATGCTTTAATGCAGGATCATGGAATAGGAATGAATGAAAAATATCTGCGTATCTTAAAAGATGGATATTCTTCTATGGTAATGGCGCAGAATATTTTGGTTATAAAAACAGTATCAGGAATGGCAATGGCAGTTGCCGCAGCATTAGATGCGATGCACTGGACAGAAATTGCCGGATGTATTGCAGGAGACGATACGATTATGTGCGCAATTCGCAGTACAGACGATACGCTGATTGTCATGGAAAAGATCAAGAAGATTGTAGAAAAGTAGTGAGAAAATCATGTTATCAAGTTTACATGTAAAAAATATCGCATTGATTGAGGAAGAGGAGATTAATTTTGGTTCTGGTCTGAATATTTTGACAGGAGAAACAGGAGCCGGAAAATCGATTATTATAGGCTCAATCAATGCAGCTCTTGGAGCAAAAAATTTTAAGGAATTTGTGCGTCAAGGTGCAGAGTATGCACTGGTAGAACTTGTCTTTTCGATTGATGACAAACATCAGGAAGAAAAGATGCGAGAATTGGATATCCC
>CBCTVZ010000101.1:0-7944 GCA_965150505.1 uncultured Robinsoniella sp.
ACTCACCTCCAGAGGGTCCAGTTTTGCATATTCCTGTTTGTAATGTTCAAATGGAATCCTCGTCTTGTTATCTTTTTCGTAATCTATACTCATCATCCACCTCGTCTGTTTATTTTTCTTTTTATGATTTGCTTCCTCAGTTTCTGACTGAAAGGAGGGCTGCTGTAATCGTACAGCACCCCTTCTGTCATGTCCATCGGTTTTTTCTGTGATAACAGTTTCCCCGTCTATGCGTACTCTTACAAAAAATTAGATTTCCAGATAGGAATCTGCATACAGAGTATTGTTTTTAAAGATATCGCAAGATTTGATTGTTTCCATCAGTCTTACGTCACATGGGTTTACGATTGCAGATGTCAGTCCCTGCATCATAGCCATAGCAACTAAAGCAGAATCCATGATTGGACGGATATGTTTTGGCATACCGTTGGAGTTATTTGATAATCCTCCTGTAGAGTTCAGTCCCATATCAGAGAACATCTTGATTGCTTCAAGAACTTCTAACTGTTTGTCCTGCATTCCTTTTACAACCAGGAATAATGGGTCAAACCACAGATCTGTAGGTTCCATTCCCAGCATTAATCCTCTCTCTAACATATTCTGGCAGTGCATCATACGCTCATCGTTGTCTGCTGCAATACCTTCTGCTGAACAAAGAGCAATAACGATTGCATCGTTTGCTGCTGCAAGGTCGATGTTTTCGATTCTTCCGCCAGCATCAGCAGAGTTTACGATTGGTTTTCCTTTTGTACGGTTGTATACAGAGATACCTGCTTCGATTGCTTTTTTGTTTGCAGTATCAAGTGCCAGAGGAACGTTATCAAAGTTGCTCTGCAGTAACTGAACTGCCCATTTCATTAAATCTTCTCCATCGCTCTCAGCTGGTCCAATGTTTACGTCCAGATAAGTAGCTCCTGCATCTAACTGCTCTTTTGCACGTTTTAAGATTGGCTCTGGATCTCTCTCTGCCATAGCTTTACGAATAACTGGGGAAATACAGTGAATTCTTTCACCGATTGTAACAAATTTTGCCATTGTTTCTTCTCCTTTTTCTTCATAATATCAAATCAGGACAGGAAGCTGCATAGCAGCCTCCTTACTCCTGTTTTTTTATTTTATCAGCCCTGCATATCCTTTAAGAATTTTACAAGCTGAACAGCTTCTGCCGGTCCTACAACAACGTTCCATCCTGGCAGTTTTGCTTCAATTTCACCTTTTAATACAGCTACTTTTCCTGGGATTACAAGTGTTCTGTTCTTGATCTTTCCTTCAATATCAGCTTCTGCAAAATATTTTGCGATTGTGCTAGAAGAAAGTTTTCCAGCAGCCCATGCTGTCAGTACAGATAATCCGCCTGCATCACTGATGATCAGGTTGCAAGGAACACCAGATCTTTCCAGTTCACCAGAAACTACGAAGTATGTCAGAGCAAAGTCTACTGTTGTAAGACAGATAGAGTTTTCATCTGCGCCGTTGATTGCATAGATACCTGGCTCTACTTTCATTGGTTTCTGAGGATCTGTAAATACGTTCTGTCTTAAGCCGTACAGAGGAAGTGCCTGTGCATAGCTCATTTCTTCCATAACAACAACAGAACCATATTTCATTGTAAACAGGGAAGCCAGTGCTGCCTGCAGATGGCTGTCGCCTTTTGCAAGTACATTTGCCTGAACAAGTGAAGGATATCCACAGCTTCTGTCGCCATCTTTGATTGCTGTTCTTCTTAATAATACAGCTGTTTTGTAAGCTTCTTTTACAGATGCTGTTCCAACATCAATAATCAGGTTCTTGTTTCCAAGAGCTTCTAATTTCTTGATTGTCTCATATGTATCTTCCATACTTGTTCCAGTAACACCAAGTACAACGCCTGCTTCTGTAGCAACTGCGTTCATTGCTTCGTAGTTAGAAGCATCTGCACCATTTAAAATTGGTTTATCTGCTTTTACTAATTCTACAGCCTGTTTTGCAACTTCTGGATCTGCACATCCTAAAATCAGTACGCGATCTAATCCAGCTGCTTTTTTAACCAGCTCTAAGTATTTATCAGCGCCAGCTTCTGGAGCATAGTTTACATAAACCATTTCCACATACATTCTTTCGCCGATACGATCATAATCTACTTTTGTAACTCCAGCCAGTTTTGCTTCGATTGTAGCATCATCCATGCAGTTGCATAAAGAAACTGCATATCTTGTTTTGCTTACAAATGTTTTCTCATGTCTGAACAGTACAGTTTCTCCGCCCAGACTCATCTCTTTGTCACCTGCTCCAACTTTTACTGTTTTCATTGGAGGTGCTGTAGCCTCCATCAGGCTTGCTTTTGCTTCTTCTGAGAAATATGGGCAGGCACTGATGTCTGCTGCTCCCTGTGCTACTTTCATAGAGAAAGCCATACATGTTGGGCTGCCGCATTCCTTACAGTTTTTCTTTGGTGATAATTTAAAAATATCAAGACCTTTAAGTGCCATAGTAATTTTTCCTCCTCACAGTTCGTATTAAACTAACGCTTTGATCATTTTTGAAATAGTTGCAACTGATACTGGGTGTTTTAAGATAACAGCGTTTGAACCGGAAGCTAATACTGCTGCTGCTGTTTCTACTTCCATATCGATACCACGCTCTTCCTGGCTTCCCCATTCAGGCATATCTGCTTCAGAAGCCATAGCTTCTTTTACGCCCCAAACTTCAGAAGCAACTGGAGTCATAATTGGCATCTGTAAAGTTGCATCGCCCTGTCCTAAAGCTGCTGCTTTGATACGATCCATTGTAGATACTACATATTCAAATCCGTATCCTGCTGCTGCTGATCCAACGTTCATAACGATGCTCTTTCCGTCAACACCTAACTGTGTTAATAATACGTTTAACTGTTTTGCAAGGTTGATATCTACAGCTGATTCTGCACCAACTAACTGTTTGTAAGCAAGTCCTGCTGCTGCTCCAACTGCTTTATAGTTTTCTTCTTTAGAAGCTAAGAGAACTGCATTTTTTCCATCTAAAGCTTCAGCCGCTTTTGCTAAAAGTTCAGCGTCTTTTTCTGCATTTTTGCATCCACATACAACTAATGGAAGATCAACTGCTGCTGCTACATCTTTTACCAGCTGTACCAGTTCTTCTGTAGATTTATTTGCGCCGTTTGGATCCCCACCTTCCAGACGAAGACTTAAGAAATCCACACCTTCCATTTCAGCTGCTTTTTTTGCCATATCAACGACTGTTGTGCATCCTTCGTAGTATTTCTTTACACAGTCTGGCTCATGTTCCATACCAAAGTCTGTTACTTCGATACCAACCTTCGGTGCATTCTCAACTGGAGCATCGAATGTATAAAATGGCAGTACATTTTCTCCACCGATTGTGATTTTTTTGTCGCCGGTGCCAATTTCAACTGCGTTGATGCTAGCATTAAATTTTCCTGATTTTGCATTAAACGGCATAATTAAATAATCCTCCTTCAACTCTGGGGTTCTCACAGAATAAATTCTGCAGCAATCCCATCTAATTATTAGATTTATTTTTATTTTTAAAATCCGCAATAAAACCACTGATACCTGCATCTCCCCGAAGAATACAGGTCCGTGTTTTCAAAGTGATAAACACTTTGATCTTTTTTTGCCTTAAAGGCTTTTTCTGACAGGCAAAAGTTCAAAGAGACCGTGCACGTCCATTATCTCTTCTCCCTTTTGCGTCAGAATCTATCTCAAACAGGATAACCTGTCTGAATCAATCTTACATCATTGGTTCCATTCCAAGTGCTGGATGTCCTTTTTCCTCTAAGAATGCCAGTAATTCTTCTGGATCAGTTGTAACTGTCTCGTCAGCAATCATATCTGTAAAGTTATCAATTCCATACATTTCTTTTGCTGTTGCGTTCAGTCTTTCTGCCACTGTCTCTTTTAATTCTTTTGGCATCCATACGATTCTTTCAACTCCGCCTTCTGCTTTCATGAATTTCTTAGAACCGATGAAATGTTTTCCATGTCCCATGAATCCTGGAGTCTGAACTCCACCACCTGTCATGGAAGCCAGTTCTGGGAATGTCATACCGATTGGTGTCATTCCAGCATATTCACGGTTTGCGATACATACACCGTTTGATAATGGTTCGATACCACAGATACACTCGAAGCATCCGCATGAAGTCATCGGTTTTTCGATGATGGAATACAGAGATACATCTTCAAGAGCACCCTGAGAGAATTTACGAACTGCTTCGTTAACGTCTTCATATTCACCGATTCTCTCATCGATTGGTCTTTCTTTTGTGATTACCTGGCAAGGTCCGTTTGGATCCAGTTCATTTGTAGCTTTTGCATCTAACCATGAAACGGCACCGCAAAGACCAAGTCTTTCAGGTGTTACAACACATACGTGAGATGGTGAGAAAGCCTGACACAGAATACAGCTGTAGTATACGTCTACAGACTCATCTGTCAGAGATTTCAGACGATCATCACGTTTGTCGAATGTTACCTGAGCAACATCATGACGGATTTTTGCACATTCAGCTGGATCTGTATAAATCTTAACCTGACATTTGTCAACAACAGCTTCAAACTCATTCTTTACAGAAGCATATAATACTTCACCGATGTGTTTTAAGCGGAAACCTGCATTGAAAGCATCTTTTCCAATACGGATACGCAACATATCACGCTGTCCTGTATGGTATACACCTTCGATACAGTTGATATAGTTATGGAATTTACGCTCGATAACTGGTTCGAAGTCAGGCTGCATACTCTTTCCTGCAACTTCTACAATATAAGCGATGCTGTTTTTGCTTCCTAATTCCATTTCATCTACGTCTGGTCCGATTACTTCGATCTTATGATCTTCTACTTCTGACATTTCTTTTGTCTGTACCAGCTCGCAGCAGTCTACTCTAGAACCATCAAATTCTACCTGCATATTGCCACGGCGAATGATTTCTCCTTCGAATGCGGATGCAAATGCAACTGGAATATCAATGTTTGTAATTTTAATTTTAATATCGCGTGCTTCCAGAGAAGTAGCGTTGAATTTGCTTACATCTGTCTGTACAATCAAGCTCTTTGGAACACGGAAGATATTTTCTGTTTCATTTGTAACAACTGGGAATCCAAGTGCGATAGCGCCTGCTCCACATGCTACAATGACATCATCAAGAGGTGCGAACGCATTTACGAATGCAGGCACACGCTCAAATGTGTATTTCATTAAGTTTGCAGCATCTCCAGGTTTGATATTACCAAAGATCAGAGCAGCTCTTAAAGCAACAGATACAACGTGAATTACACTTGTAACATCTTTGCCCAGAGGGATAACACGTACGTTTGCACCTGTAGCCATCCCAGCTTCTGCAACCTGATCGCAGATTCCTCCAACCAGAGTTACTAAGATACCCTGTGCCTGATAGCTCTTAACCAGCGCTACACCTTCTTCTACTGTCGGTGCAGATCCTAAGATAACAGCTACTCCTGGGATATCTCCTGTTACTAACGGAACACCCAGTTCACGGATTACTGCATCTGCAAGATGTCCGTATAATGGCTCTTCATATGGAGTTGCTCCATCAATATATTTTAATGCTTCGATAAATTCTGCGCACAGAGCTGTTGCAACACCTGACATGAAAGCGTCATTTAAACGTTTTTCTCTTGTCATCAGAGTTTTTACAACGCCTAAAGCTTCTTTTAAATCTTTTAAGTTTGTTACTTTTGTTCCTGTAACTGCATAGTAGCAAGGTAAGCTATATGCAGTATGTGGAAAGCTTACTGCTTTGTCTTCTCCATACTGGTCAATGGCTGAGTTGATTGCCTGTTCTGTCAATCCATATACAGCATCATTTCCACTAAATACTCTATCAAATAATGTCACTGTTCTTCCTCCTATCAATCAATCTTCTGATCGATTGTCTTTTTTATCATTCTAATTTCATCCGTTGCTGATTTACTGAAATCATATGGTGAGCATCCCCTGCGGTCTGCATCCATCACCTCTGTATTATAGTGAACGAAGCCCAGCAAATCTTCCGCCGGAATATGATCTCTGACGAATTTCTCGTCCTCTTCGCCGCGCACTTTGTTTGCCACAACGCGCACTTGTTTTACTCCCAGATCTTTTGCAAGACGCTTTACATTTTTATAGGTCTGTACGCTTCTAGCTCCTGGCTCAATCACAACAATGAACTGATCCATACCTTCTGTCGTACCTCTTCCTAAATGTTCCAGTCCTGCTTCCATATCCAGAATTACCACATCATCCCTGCGCATTACAAGATTGCTGATAATCCGCCGCAGCATCACATGCTCTGGGCAGACACATCCGCCGCCGCCAGTTTCCACCGTTCCCAAAACAAGCAGCTTCACGCCGTTGCACACCTTTCCGTAAGCATCCGGAATATCATCTACTTTTGGATTGATCCGATAGAACTGATTGTCGGCGCTTGCACCGGTTCTCTCTTCTACCAGTTTTCTCATCTTGCTGATCGGAACGATACTGTCTAACTCTTCCTCCGAAAAGCCCAGCGCCAGTCCCAGATTTGCATCCGGATCTACATCTGCCGCCAGCACATGTCTTCCCTCTTCTGCATAGAGTCTGGCAAGAGTTGCAGCAAAGGTTGTTTTCCCTACGCCGCCTTTACCCGTAACTGCAATTTTCATCTTCCTTCACCTCTAAGAAATATTTGTTCCGAAATCTGCTCTTCTTTCAAAAATTAGATTCCAAGAGCAGCTCTCTTCTCTTCGATTCTTTCAATCATTAAATCAACTAATTTTTCGATATCGGTTTCTACTGTAAATGCAGCTTCTACCCATTCTCTTGTTCCACCTGTCAAAAGTGCTGCCACTTCATCAGATCCAGAAACGTAAGGATCAACTCCTAAGAATGTATCGATACCTGTACCAATTACATAGTTACCAATGGAAACTGCTTTTTCGGACATCCATTCAGGAGCACATCCTACTACAGGCAGCTGAGAAATCTTTAATCCGGAGTCTTTTGCAAGTTCTGCAACCAGAATCATCATACGGCTGATATCAACACAAGATCCCATATGAAGTACTGGAGGAATATCAGCAAGTTCACATACTCTCTTAAGACCTGCACCGCAGAGATCTTTTGCTCTCTTATCCATCAGTCCAGCTTTTGCTGCTGCCTGAGCAGAACATCCTGAAGCAACAACGATGATATCGTTTGCAATCAGCTTCTTCATCAGTTCGATGTGAGCATAGTCTGGGCGGATCTTTGGATTATTACATCCAACCATAGCAACAGCTCCACGAAGTACACCAGATGTCACACATTCCAGTAATGGTTTTGTTGTTCCTGTCACGTCAACCTGGCTGTTTGTAACGCCGTCAAGCACTTTTACGATTGCCTCTACAGAGTAACCAACTGTTGCTTTCTGTTTCATATCTGGGATATAAACCAGTTCTGGTTTTCTGTTTTTGAAGTTTTCGATTGCCAGTTTTACGATTTCTTTTGCTTTTTCATCTGCTGTCTCTGCATCAAAGCGGATAAATTCAGAATCTGGCATCTGTGCAATCGGAGAAGTTGTGATAAATTTTGTATGGAAACATTTACTTAAAGGTCCTAAAGCTGGGAAAATACACTGAACGTCTACAACGATTGCTTCACATGCACCTGTTAAAACAACGTTTTCCTGCTGTAAGAAGTTTCCTGCCATTGGAATTCCACGACGCATAGCAACTTCGTTAGAAGTACAGCAAACACCAGATACTGTGATTCCTTTTGCTCCCATCTCTTTTGCATATGCAATCATTTCTGGATCATCTGCATATTCACAGATCATCTCTGACAAGGACGGATCATGTCCGTGTACTACGATATTTACGTTTTCAGCATTCATAACGCCTAAGTTTGCTTCTGTGTCGATTGGCTTTGGTGTTCCGAATAAAACATCAGAGAACTCTGTTCCCATCATGGAACCGCCCCATCCAT
>CBCTVZ010000102.1:0-7925 GCA_965150505.1 uncultured Robinsoniella sp.
TGATCTGCTGATTAATTTTTCAGATATTGCCGATCTTTTGAATATGTGATACAGCAGAAAGGAGGATTTTTATGTCATTACCACAAGAAAGAATCTATACAACCGCTGACATCTACGATCTACCAGATGGACAGCGTGCAGAGCTGATAGACGGACAGATCTATTTCATGTCACCGCCAAGCCGAAGACATCAGAAAATATCTATGGAACTATCGGCAACTATCAGGGATTATATTCGCTCACACAATGGCTCTTGTGAGGTCTATCCTGCCCCGTTTGCCGTGTTCCTGAATGAAGATGATAGAAACTATGTCGAGCCTGATATATCCGTTATATGCGACCCTAACAAGCTCACAGATAGAGGGTGTAAGGGATCGCCTGATTGGATTATAGAAATAGTTTCCCCAAGTAGTAGAAGAATGGACTATTTAACAAAGTTGCTCAAATATAGCTCTTCTGGTGTCCGTGAATATTGGATTGTAGACCCAGACAAGAAGCAAATTATTGCATATGATTTTATCAATGACGATATGACTTCCTACACCTTTGCGGACTCTGTGAAAGTCGGCATCTATGAAGATCTCGTGATTGACTTCGCCGAGATCATAAAGGATCTTTTTTAGTGGGAGGGGAAATCTGTAATTTCCTGCTGCCTTTTGTACAGTCAGAAACCGTATGAGGGCAGCAGATGACCTCTCTTTTTATTATTCTGAGAAATTTAAAAAAGGGTCTTTTTGTTGCCGACGGCTATAAATGGGCGTTACTCATACAGGACAAGGACTTATCAAAAGACCCCTGCCTAGTTGTTTCCTTTTTCAATTAAAAAACGTTGCATAAAAAAGATCATGTAATCCTATTCGATGGATAGAATCTTTTAATCATAAGCAGTGTAAATGATTTTGAGGGATTCTACCCATTTTTTATTGCTTATTGTGGGATAAACTTACTCGGTGTCATTCCTAATAATTGGGCTGATGCGACCTTGCCGTTTGCTTTAAACAATACGCAATCGACATAATTACCTTCTTTATAATCATTCACTTCAAAGTCTGATGGCAATATATCAAACTGTTCACCGGACGGTGCTTCCAAGGTTAAATCGCTTGTGTTGACTGTTACAATTCGACAAGCGCGTACTCCGTTCTGGTATCTTGCTAGGCTACTCATTTGTCTCACATCAAAATTATTCATACTTTAAAATCCTCTCTTTCTTATAATTCAAGTGGCTTTTCAGGTTCAGGAAGATTTTTAAAAGCAGAGTATTTGGCTGCGATCTCTTCCCGACTCTGTTGTGGGGTGTTAAAGCCATGTTCATCCCCCGATTCCACTCTAACAACATCGAGATAACCCATCCAATTCTTACTGAGCCATACATATAGAGTAGGATTCAGCTTATTACTCATTCCAGCCTGTTCTAAAAAAGCATAAATGAGTTGACACACCTGCTGAACTGCCTCCTGCCGGCGTTTACTTACATTTCCAGCACCATTTTTCCAGTTATGCAACTCCGATCTTGTAATTCCTATACCAGCACAGATGGTTTCAATACCTGGGCGCAACCCCTTATTTTTACAGAAATCTATAATCATTTTCACTCTATCCTCAAATTCTGCATCTTGATTTTGGTTTCTGCTAATTTTTCCCAGATTTGCAATTTCTTGAAGACTATCTACTGTATCTTTTACATATTCTGTTGGTAAACTGCTCAATTTAGCATTTGGAAAATTGCTCTTTGTCACTATTTTCACTCCTTTTTTTGATGTCAACGTTATCTGCCGAGGCTATCTTCTCACTATCCTTATCAGGCTTGTCCTGCTGCTTTTTTTCAATTTCCGCAACAACCACCATTAATAACGATTTTAAGAACTCTGCATGTGACTCTTTTTCATGTTTCTTCATGATTTCTTCGGAAGTCTGAACCAGTTCACTCCATTCCTTATCAGTGCCTGTCATCCCAGCAAACTGTTTGTGAAACTGCCACGCTTCACCCCAAATATTGAAATATTGTTGCTTAAAATTCATATTCTCGCTCCTTTCCGTTTATTTGCCTGATAAGGGGCATAAGGGGGGAATATTTTTCACTTCTCTTTATTATACATTTCTTTATTTCTCTCACATAAGAAAATAAACTAATTTATCCCCTTTTGCCCCCTAATCATCAAATGGTGTTTTCTCAACACTCATAAATCCAAGTTTCAAGCCGTGTATATAAACATTCCCTTGTATTTTTGCTTCCCTATATCCTTTCGTCCGCAGAGCCTTGAAAAACGCCGTTTTCCCTAGTGAAATTCGTTCTTCTGATCTGCAATAATCCTCATATGCCGCAAATAAATCCGGTCTTTTCACTTTACCTGTCGAATCAGAAATCACTACATTATTTAAAAAACTTGCAACACTATCAGAATCTTCTTGAAGCCGTAAAACTTCCCCCTCATTTGCCCCTGATTCAAAAATTTTTCCCCTGTCCAATGCTGACTTTGCCCCTTGAACAATATGAGAGATAATAATTTCTATCTCGTTTTCTTCCTCTAATGTTTCGTATAAGTTGGGGATATATTCCCCTTCATTGTCAAACCGAATGATTAAAAGCCTCCTATAAAAGCCATTGCTTCGGTCATCCAGAATAGCCGGAAGTTCATTGCATGAGAAAAGAAACTTGGCTCTGTTTTTAAAAAAGAAAATCTGGCCGCCCTTAATTTCTCCCTTGCACAAATCCTCTCCTGTTAGTTGCTTAATAATAGAGGTATCTTTTATTGCTACACTTGACAAATCTCCACATATATTGCATTGTTTATTCAACAGGCTTGCCGTGGTAAATCGCTCTGATAAAGATTGCAACGGTATAGCAGATAAATTTTCTGCTCCCAATATCCTAGACTGCTGATGGAGTATTACGCTTTTGCCAGCGTTTCCTCTGCCTACCAGTATTAAAAATTTCTGAAAATAAATATCCGGCAGCAAACAATTTCCCATATACTCATATAGCATTTTTCGATTATCCTCATTCGGAATCCTGCTTTTTAAAAATTCATTAAATACGGATTTTTCAATATTAAGTCCACTTTTATAATCATGCGGAATTTGATTCACACTTTTATATGTAGGCGAATGTGGATGTAAGACACCTGTTTTTAAATCAAGCATCCCGTTTCTGAAGTTAATCCAATACTTTGGATAAGCGTTAATTTGAGCAATATCTACTTGCAAACGATAATCCTTCAGTATCAGCTTGTATACTCTCATGATTCTTGAATCAGAAATTAGATTTGGTAAAATCAACAGCTTTATGAGGTGCTGAATATAAATACCTTGTTTATCTTCTACAAAGACTCCTTTTTTATAAAAAAAAGGATTTCCCACTAGTATCATAATGCTATATTTTTTTATGATTTCTTCTGCAATACTATTTTCAATGATGTCGTACGGTGTGCCGTTTCTGCTGATTCTACAGAATCTAATTAAATTTGTGTCTGCGATCAAAAAATCCCTCCCTTCAAGCTAAGCCGCAAAGAAGGTCCAGCCGATACTCCAAAAGCTGTTTTTGGTTTTTGCAGTAGCACCAAATATCAGACAATGGCTCTACATGTGAAGATTGTAAAAGTGTTTCATATATCGCTATCTCTGTTTTGAGTCCGTCAACCTTTGCTAACCACAGCCTCTGTTTCAATGCCTTTTGCTCTTTTTCTTTCCTTCTTTGTTCTTCCTGCGACCGGATCTGCTTTTTTATATCACGCCTGTTCTCTTCTTTGCCTGATAAGCCGTAAAAATCACAAAGCATTTTTAACGCTTGCCAGTTGTCAATTTTTTGAGCATATGATACTAGAGAAACAATATCGCCACCTTTGCCGCCTGCAAAATCATAATATGAATTTGTCTTTTCATATAGCTTCATTGATCGTGTTTTGTCTTTAGTGACTGGCGAATGGACGAATCCTCGTCTATCAGGTCGCTCATAAAATTCAGAGCAAACTTGAATTATTCCAATAGTATTTAATCTTGAAATTTTATTTTTAAAATCCTCTTCCATCCTTTTACTTTTAGGAGAAACCACAGTTTTATGTCCGGACAACTCGTCCTCCTAACTTTTTTATCAAAATAGGCCTATAGGCTCTTTTGTAAATTTAGATTTTCTGTTGAGGTTTTGTCTACGTGTGTTACTCAGCGTACATTTTTTCGATATACTCAAAGAAAATTTTTTTGTTTATTCGGTAAGAACGCCCTATACGTCTAACCGCTCCAGCTTCTTGTGCTATTTTTCGCACTGAGTGCATTCCCAAATTAGACAGTAACTGAGTCTGCTCAGCCGTCAATAACTCTCCATTAATATTATCACAACCCAATTTTTTCATTTATACTTCACCTCCTTGACGAAAAACTTATTATATGATAACATTTTTATATCCGATATATATTTTTTATTTCATCGGATATATTTATCATACATCTTTTTGCGTCACTTGTCATATCTTTTTATATCCGTATTTTTTACATTAATGTAGCGGATAGAATGGAGGCTAAATGGAACTTATTAAAACGGAAACAGGTTGGATTGACCTTGCTACTGAGAAATGTTTTCTTTTTGGTGATATTATTGCAAAAATTTACGACCAAATTTCAGAGGTTGACAATATTATTTGCAAGGAATTAAAAAAGCATTATTCTATAAATGCGCGCTGGTTTCATGTCATTGGTTCTAAATATGCAGAATGTCATGCTGAATCCAAAATATTCGAAAAAGATCCTAAAATAATAGCTATAATAAGTAGTGAAAAATCTTTATCACCCATCTTTAATATGAACACGTATCGTCACGATGGATGGAATAATGGAACGTTACACTTCTATATTCCTGTTTATCGATCTGATTTCGATCAGATATTCAAAAATGAAAGTCCATACTATACTGATTTTGTCATGGATATCGTACGAAAAAACAAATTTTGCCATTTTATCAAGCGCCTTTGTGATCAAGAAGAGAAGTCATTTTATCCAGAGGGCGAGTATAAAAAAACAAACGTTGAAATACTTGATACGTGGTTGATTGACCAAGAACTTTCAACTAAAATACGAAAATACAAAAATAATTATTATAGAGCCTTTGTTGTTGAAGATATTTCTCAACTCTTGTACGATGATCTGATTCAAATGATTGATTTTAAATATTCTCTTAGGCGCTGTCCCATATGCCGCAAATCTTTTATCAAAAGAGATGGAAGGACCAAATTTTGTCCTGCTTGTTCTTTAAACGAAAAAGCAAAAAAACAGTACAATGATAAAAAACGGAAAACCGAGCCACGATATATCCACAAAAATATTTGCGATATGCTCCGAAACAGAGGCGAAAATTATCTGGATTTCTGTAGAGAATCTGACTATTACTGGGATATTGTTAATCGCAAAAATGTATCACATAATGCCGCTTATGATGACACCATTAGGACAAAATCCGATTATATAAATTGGCTCGAAGAAAAACGAAAAGCTTACAGAAGAAGATAACATTAATCCCCCTCCCGACACACGCCGGAAAAGGGGGATTTCTCATATTTGTCACAAAATTGTCACAAGACCATATTTAAAAGTGCTACGCACCGCATATATACGGTATTTCCCAAAAACATATGTCAAATATTTTTTCTTGACAATCAGAAGTTTTTTCTTTTTTAAAAAATTTTAAGCCAAAATAGGATTCCTATTTTATATTTTTTTCTTTCTTTCACAGATTATCATTCCTTTTTACCAACGGTAATAGCAGATAATCGGCATTCCGGAATAAATATTTTGATAAATGATTTCTGCCGCATAATATGGCAGGTTAATGCAGCCATGAGAACCGTTTGATACATAAATCTGTCCGCCAAACTCTCCTCTCCATGTTGCATCGTGAAGCCCGATACCGCCATTAAACGGCATCCAGTATGTAACAGGCTGTACATAGTCAGGTCCAATCAAGGTTGCTGGGGATTGTTTATAGTACAGCGTATATGTCCCTTCCGGAGTGGTTCTGTCTGTCAAAGTCAAGTCTCCTGATACGCATGGACTTGAAACAATCAACTGTCCTCCTATATACATATAAACATACTGATATGTCAAATCTACTTCTACATAATCATATCCAATATCGCTGTTTTCAAAACTTGCCGCTTCCTGTGCAAAAAGCGGTCTTCTTGTTCCTGTCTCACCATTTGTAATCCATTGCTTTAATGCTTCTGCTTCGCCATACTGGTCAACCATCCAGCCATATCCGCTTCCGCCATATACCGTCACATACGTTCCATCCGATGTCAAAAATTCCCTTGGTTTATTATAGGTATCATATCGAGCGGCAAGCTGAGCGGTATATTCATAGATTTTTGTCTCACTTAGCATCACAGAACTTGTCTCTTCGTCGAAGATAATCCATGTTTTGATCGTATCATTCTTTAATTCTTCATAATATGGTCCAAATTCATAGATTACTTCTGCTTTTAAATAAGCTTCCAGTTGTGTGGCAAGATGATGATATTCTTCTTTTTTTCGGATTTGTTTTTCATAATTTCCCGCCTCTTTCCAAAATGTCTCGATCTTACCGCTTTCTATTGTTTTTTCTACACACTTTTTCAATAATGCTTTCGGAACTTCCTTTTCCACTGAAAATTGATATGTATCATATCCTGCCTCTTGTTGAATCTGAATTTCATACTGTTTTTTTGCCTTTACATTTTTCAAAATAAGAGAAGAATCTTGTGTCAGCATACTTCCTGTGGCAACTATATTTCCCAAAGAATCAAAAACGGTCATATTAAGATACTGCTCCGCTCCTGTTTCTTTTATCGTAACAACGTATGAGCCATCTTCTTTCATTGAAAAATGATATCGATTGATTTGATCTTCAAACTCCATTTTGTCTTCTATGAGATCAGCATCTGAGATATCCTCTTTTTTCTTCTGTACTCCGATTTTTAATTTGTAATCTCCAATTCCTGCATTTTGTGCAATCTCAATGATATACTTTTCTCCTGCGCTCCATCCATCCAGCGTAATTCCCTGACCTTTTTTTATATGGTCTGCCTCATACAGAACCGTTTCATCATGATCTTTTATCACAATGGAAAAGACAGCATTTTCCTCTGCATCTTCTATTTCCGCTCGATATCGCCCATCTGCCTCCGCTTTAAAAAGATAACGATTACATTGATTTTTATACTCCATACTGTCCGTGATTTCTGTATATCCTGAAATATCTTTTTGCGGTTTTTCATATCCAATGTTGATCTGATACGTTCCAAAATTTTTCTTTTGCTGCACTATGATGCGATAAGTCTCTGCAGCCTTTAATTGTACCGTAACCTCCTCTTTATTTTGACACTCTTTTGCTTTTTCTATTTCTTTTCCAGACATACTTTGAACAGAGAGTAAAACAGAAGCATTCTTTTTCATTTTTTCTGTTTTAAATCGATACGTTCCATCAACAGGAGGTGTGATTAAGTATGTATCCGTCTGTCCTGCTTTTTTCATCGTTCCATTTCTTGTTCCAGTTCGCTCTTTTTTTATAGAAACTACATCCCCATCCCAACTGGCACGTTCCCAGTCTTTTTTTTCTATTTTGGAAACTTGTATGTCTTTTTCCAAGATCTCTGGTATTTTTATATATCGTTCTTTTGTCTGTGTATTTAATTTTACTGTGTTTTCTTCCGCCTTCGTCTGCATTCCAAACACGGTAAGTAAGATTGCCAAAAAAATCCCCGTCTTTTTTATCTTTCGCCTCATATGAACCCCATCCTTTTCTTGTATTTTTTTATATTATATCAGACAATATGCTCTCTTCCAATTCCCTCCGTTCATTATTAATTGAATCTTAAATTATGTATATAAAAAACTCATTTTTGATAAATTTTTGCAATAAAAAGAGACAGAAAAGTCATTTTCTGTCTGATTTCTTTTCC
>CBCTVZ010000103.1:0-7869 GCA_965150505.1 uncultured Robinsoniella sp.
AGATCGGTCCATCACAGTTCTCTATATTGGAAAAATATTTGAAAGCTGAAGCAAGATGATAGAAAGAAATTTGGAACTGTACAAATAAATTAAGACAATGATATAATACAGAAAAAAGAAAAAGGATGGAAATAAATGAAAAAACTGATTTCATGGAATGTAAATGGTTTGCGAGCTTGCGTACAGAAAGGTTTTCTTGATTATTTTAAAGAAGTGGATGCAGATATTTTCTGCATCCAAGAGAGTAAATTGCAAGAAGGACAGATTCAGCTAGATTTGCCAAACTATTTTCAGTATTGGAATTATGCAGTCAAAAAGGGGTATTCTGGCACAGCAATTTTTACAAAAGAAAAAGCGCTTTCTGTAAAATATGGTATGGGAATAGAAAAACACGATCAGGAAGGACGCGTAATCACATTAGAATATAAAGATTATTATATCGTTACGGTATACACACCAAACTCACAGCAAGGGTTGGCAAGACTGTCATATAGAATGGAATGGGAGGAAGCATTTTTAAAATATTTAAAAGAGCTGGAAGCTCAAAAGAAACCGCTTATTATTTGCGGAGATCTTAACGTAGCAGCTACCGAATTAGACATAAAAAATCCGAAAAATAATGTAAAAAATGCTGGGTTTACACCGGAAGAACGTGAGAAGTTTCAACATTTGCTCTCAGCAGGATTTGTGGATACCTTCCGTTTTCAGCATCCAGAGACAGAAAAATATTCTTGGTGGTCTTATCGGTTTAAGGCAAGAGAACGAAATGCAGGATGGCGTATCGATTATTTTTTGACATCTGATTCTATTCAAGATAAGATTAAAGCGGCTGAAATTCATACCGATATTTTAGGGTCAGATCATTGCCCAATATCGCTTGAGTTGGATATTTAATATGAAAAAAACAGACGTAATATACAATAAGGAGAGTTTAAGTTGAATTTATTAAATATAGAACATATCAGTAAAGTGTTTGGAGAAAAAATTATTTTTGATGATGCCTCATTTGGCATTCAGGAAGGAGATAAAATCGGGATTATTGGCATTAATGGGACTGGAAAAACGACTTTGCTGAAAATGATTGCAGGGATAGAAACACCGGATCAGGGAAATATTATCAGACAAAATGGATTGAAAATAGCATATCTGCCTCAAAATCCAGAATTTCCAGTTGATGCCACCGTATATTCTTATGCACAGGATGGAAAAGAAGAGACGAACTGGAAAGTGCAGAGTAATTTAAACAAATTGGGAATTACACAGTATGATGCAAAAATTGAAACACTTTCAGGGGGACAGAAAAGAAAAGTGGCCATGGCAAAAATTTTAGCATCTGACTTTGATGTGCTTTTGTTGGACGAGCCGACAAACCATTTAGATGAGGAAATGATTTCTTGGTTGGAAGATTACTTAAAATCATTCAGAGGTGTGATTGTGATGGTGACGCACGACCGCTATTTTTTGGATAAAGTGACAAATAAGATTTTAGAAATCAGCTATGGAAAAATGTACAGTTATGAGGCAAATTATTCTAAATTTCTGGAATTAAAAGCGCAAAGAGAGGAGATGGAACTGGCCTCAGAGAGAAAAAGACAAAGTATTCTGAGAATGGAATTAGAATGGGCAAAGCGTGGATGTCGTGCAAGAAGCACAAAACAAAGAGCAAGGCTGGAGAGATTGGAAGCATTGAAAAACGGAACAGCTCCTATAAAAGAAGCAACTGTACAGATGGAATCCGTACAGACTCGAATGGGAAAGAAGACGATAGAACTGCACCATGTTACGAAAACATATGGAAATACCGTATGTATTCAAGACTTTAATTATATTGTATTAAAAAATCAGCGTCTTGGTATTATTGGTCCGAATGGATGTGGAAAATCTACATTGATTAAGATGATTGTTGGTTTGATACAGCCAGATTCTGGAGAAATCGAGATCGGAGAAACTGTCAAGATAGGATATTTTGCTCAAGAAGAACAAAATATGAATGACAACGAAAGAGTAATCGATTATATCAAAGATATTGCAGAATATATCACGACAGGAGAAGGAAAGATCAGCGCTTCCCAAATGTTGGAGCGATTTTTATTCACACCAGATATGCAGTATGCACCGATTGGAAAACTTTCTGGAGGAGAAAAAAGAAGACTGTATTTGCTGGGAATCCTGTGCGGTGAAATCAATACGCTGCTTTTAGATGAACCGGGAAATAATTTAGATATCCCAACTCTGACGATTTTAGAAGATTATTTGAATTCTTTCCCAGGAATTGTGATTACGGTATCACATGACCGTTATTTTTTGGATAATGTAGTAGATCGAATCTTTGAATTTGACGGAAATGGCCATCTTCAACAGTATGAAGGGGGATATACGGAATATCTGGAAGCAAAACAGGCAAGACAAAATCTGAATAAGATGGGCGGCGAAATTAAGAAAAAAGAGGATTCCGAAAAAAAGAACAGTGGAAAAGATTGGAAGCAGAATCGTCCTGTAAAATTAAAGTTTACATTTAAAGAACAAAAAGAGTATGAAACAATAGATGATGACATTGCCGCTTTGGAAGAAAAAATAGAAAAACTGGATAGTGAAATGATGGAAAATGCAACAAATTCTGGAAAACTGGCAGAGCTTTCAGCAGAAAAAGAAAAAGCAGAGATTGAGCTGGAAGAAAAAATGGAACGTTGGGTTTATCTGAATGATTTAGCAGAAAAAATAGAGGCACAGAAAAAATAAAATACAGGATGAAAGGGTCAGCCATGAGAAATAATGGTTGACAAGTGAAATGATTCCGTTTATATTAGTATAGAATAAATAGAAAAGCGACTAAAAATGAGAGTGGACAAAGAGTTCATGAAGGGGTACACCACCGCGGGTGTATTTTTTCGTGAACTCTTTTTTTGTACCTATTGTACGATGTCAAATGTTTTCATGACAAAATTCTATTTATAAAAAGCAAACAAAAAATCTTTTGCCTTTTTGTATAGAGAGTTTGCAAAGAGGAGAAAAAATAGAGAAAGGAGAGAACAGATGATTATTGTAAATGGAAAAGAAGAGCCGTTAAAAGAAAGCATGAAACTTGATATTTTTCTGAAAGAAAAACAATATCGGTTAGATCGCATAGCGGTTGAAAAAAACGGAGAAATCGTTCCAAAAAGAATGTATTGTGAAATAGAAGTAAACGAAGGAGATCGATTAGAAATTGTAAGCTTTGTTGGAGGGGGCTGAATTTGAATAAGAATATTTTGGAAAAAGAGATTTTAGAGGCGCTTTGGATTCGCCACGGCAAAGAGATGCAGGAAAAACTGTTAAAAGCAAAAGTAGCAGTAGCAGGATTGGGAGGTTTAGGATCGCATGTGGCGATTGCATTAGCAAGAGCCGGTGTAGGTCATCTTCATCTGGTGGATTTTGATACGGTCGATTTGACAAATTTGAATCGTCAGCATTATTTTCTTCGCCATTTAGGCTGTAAAAAGACAGAAGCGATGAAAGAACAGATTATGGAAATCAATCCCTACTTAGACATTAGGACAGACTGCATCAAAATTACGCAGGAAAATATAGAAGAGTTGTTTCAAAAAGATGAGATAATATGTGAAGCTTTTGATTTGCCAGAAAATAAAGCAATTCTTGTAAATGGAATCTTAGAAAACTTCCCTCAAAAAAAACTGGTGGCAGCAAGCGGTATGGCAGGATTTGGAAATAGCAATGAAATACATACAAGAAAAGTAATGAACAATTTTTATTTATGTGGAGATGAGCATACAGAGAATGTTCCAGGAAGAGGACTGATAGCTCCAAGAGTAGAAATTTGCGCGGCTCATGAGGCAAACATGATTGTTCAGCTTATTTTGGAAGACAGAAAGAATGAAGAAAGTGAAAAAGGATGGTAAAACCATGGAATTTTAAAAAGATACATGTAAATTAGCAAAACTTGAGTTTTAATCAATATTTATTTTTGGATGGGGAATGTATTCCTTACAATTAATAAAAGCGGCAGTAGAACATGCGCAGACACAGATTGTGACGATGGCTTTGCGCAGAGCAAACGAAGGAGGAATTGCAAATATTTTAGACTACATTCCAGATCATGTAACGTTATTGCCAAACACTTCTGGAGCTAGAACCGCACAGGAGGCTGTTCGGATCGCAAGACTGTCAAGAGAAGTATGCGGAAGCGATATGATTAAAATTGAAATTATGAGAGATACAAAATATCTTCTTCCAGATAATCAGGAAACGATAAAAGCAACAGAAATTTTGGCAAAAGAAGGATTTACCGTAATGCCATATATGTATCCAGACTTAAATGCGGCAAGAGATATGGTTTCTGCTGGCGCTGCTTGTATTATGCCTCTTGGAGCGCCGATTGGATCAAATAAGGGATTGTGTACGAAAGAATTTATACAGATTTTGATTGATGAAATTGATCTTCCAATTATTGTAGACGCAGGAATTGGAAGACCATCTCAGGCCTGTGAGGCAATGGAGATGGGAGCGGCAGCTGTGATGGCAAACACAGCGATTGCAACATCAGGAAATGTTCCTCTTATGGCAGAAGCATTTAAAAAAGCGGTAAAAGCAGGACGAGAGGCTTATCTGGCAGGTCTTGGCAGTATAAAAGAAAAAGGAGCAAGACCATCTTCTCCATTGACAGGATATATCCGAAATTAGGAGGCAAAAAATGAGTGTAGAAAATCATGTAAATGAAAGTATTTTAAATGATGAGATCAGAGAACACCAAAAAGAAAACAGAATCGACCATATGAAATATCTTCCGGATATGGAAAATATAGGGGAAGAACTTTTAGATCTTGTAATGGCGCAAAGAGAGGCATACGACTATGACCAGTACACAGAAGAGGACGTAAGACGAGCTTTAAACCATGAAAATAGAACACCAGAGGATTTTAAAGCGTTGTTGTCGCCGGCTGCCCTTCCATTGCTGGAAGAAATTGCTGTATGTGCGCAGAAAGAAACAAGAAAACATTTTGGAAACAGCGTATATATGTTTACGCCGGTTTATATTGCAAACTATTGTGAAAACTACTGTATTTACTGTGGATTTAACTGCCACAATAAAATTAAGCGTGCGATATTGACAATGGAAGAAATAGAAAAAGAAATGGCGGCGGTTGCTCAGAGCGGCTTGCAGGAGATTTTGATTCTGACAGGAGAAAGCAGAAAAAAATCAGATGTAAAATATATTGGTGAGGCGTGTAAAATAGCCAGAAAGTATTTCCGTGTCATTGGATTAGAAGTTTATCCGATGAATTCGGATGAATATGCGTATCTTCATGAATGCGGGGCCGACTATGTGACGGTATTTCAGGAAACATACAACGCCGAAAAATATGAGACGCTCCATCTTGCAGGGCATAAACGGATTTTTCCATATCGTTTTCATGCGCAAGAACGTGCGTTAAAAGGCGGAATGAGAGGCGTTGGATTTGCAGCTTTGTTAGGATTAGATGATTTCCGAAAAGATGCGTTTGCTACAGGGATGCACGCTTATTACGTTCAAAAGAAGTATCCACATGCAGAAATTGCATTTTCCTGTCCGAGATTATGCCCAATTATTAACAATGAAAAAATCAATCCAATGGATGTTCATGAAGCGCAATTACTCCAAGTAGTCGCTGCATACCGTCTTTTTATGCCATTTGCCAGCATTACGGTATCGACGAGAGAATGTGCCAGAGTGCGTGATAATATGGCATATATTGCGGCAACAAAGATTTCAGCCGGAGTGAGCACAGCAATCGGAGAACACGTAGAAGAAGTGGAAGATAAGGGAGATGCACAGTTTGAAATATCAGATACGCGTTCTGTCAAAGAAGTATATGACAGCCTTGTCAGCATGGAGATGCAGCCGGTAATGGCGGATTATATTTATGTATAAGAGAGAAAAACTGCCGCAGGAATTATATGAAAAAATGATTGTGGTCACAAATAGAAAATTGTGTCAGACGTTTCTGCCCGAACAAATAGAAAAGCTTTGTGCATTGCATCCGCATGGTGTGATTGTAAGAGAAAAAGATTTGACAGAAGAATCGTACAGAAGTCTTGCAGATCAAGTGCGTCAAGTCTGCAAAAGACACGATATTCCTTGCATCTATCATAATTTTATCCAAGCGGCAAAAAAAGATCATGTACAGAAAATCCATCTTCCATTATGGAAATTAAGAGAAAATAAAGAATGGATCTCCAAGCAATTTTCAGTGATCGGTAGTTCTGTTCACAGTATAGAGGAGGCAATAGAAGCAGAATCTATGGGGGCGAATTATCTGATTGCAGGTCATATTTATTCGACTGAGTGTAAAAAAGACTTAGCTCCAAGGGGAACATCATTTTTAAAAGAAATATGTAACAGCGTTAAAATTCCGATCTATGCAATCGGAGGAATTCATCTGGATCGGCAGCAGATTGAGGAAGTGCTGGAATGCGGAGCATATGGATTTTGTATAATGTCAGAATTGATGAAAATAGATATCAATATTTTATGATAAAGCAGCCATTCATCCTATGGTTTTGAGATCGTGGGATGAATGGCATTTATTTTGGAAAATATTATTCCTGTTACTCTTATTATTAGCGATAAATTTATGAAAGAAAGACCGAAATCTGACAAAAAAGATAGAAAAAGAAGCAAATGTGAAGTATAATAAAAAAAGAGAGAGGAAGGAGGAAGAAAACTTGGCTGATCAGTTACATGAGATACCATACAAAAGAGAAAAAGGCAGCGTTATGCAGATGGGAGCAACTCTTGAGAAAGATGGTGTAAATTTTGCCTTGGAAATAAAAGAAGGTGAAAAAGCATCTCTTTTGATCTATAAAAAAGGCGAAAAAGAACCAGAAGCAGAAATTCCTCAAGAAGAAGCAGAACAGATTGGAAACATTGCCGCATGGAAATTAAAAAAATTTCCATATAAAAATTTAGAATATAATTATAAAATTGGAAAAAAAGTAAAACAAGATCCATATGCTTCTATTATACGAGGCAGAAAAAAATATGGAATAGTGACAGAAGAACATGATGTACGATGTGCCGTTCTATGGAAAGAATATGATTGGGAAGAAGATACGCCTTTGATGATTCCATATGAAGATGTGGTATTATATCATCTGCATGTGAGAGGATTTACGAAAGATCCGTCTTCAGGCGTGAGTCGCAAGGCACGAGGTACTTTTTTGGGAATTCAGGAAAAGATCCCATATTTAAAAGAACTTGGCATTAACCAGATTAAATGTATGCCAATATATGACTTTGATGAACTTCCACCAAAGGAAAAAGGAAAAGAACAGCAGACGTATCAGAAGACAGAACAGGAAGATGAACGAAAATTAAATTTCTGGGGATATGAAAAAGGAAATTATTTTGCATTGAAAGAGAGCTATGCCGCTTCCTCTGATCCGGTGAACGAATGGAAAGATACCGTAAAAATGCTTCATCAAAATGGAATAGAAGTGATCTTAGAATTTTATTTTCCAAAAGAAATTCATGCAGGTATGATACTGGATTGCTTAAAATATTGGGTTACACAGTATCACATTGATGGATTCCATCTGATGGGAGATCAAAATATATTCAACATGATTGCAAGAGAACCGATATTTGCGCACACAAAGCTGTATAGCTGTTATTTTCCAGCAGATGAACTGTACGAAAAACAAGAGTATCCTGTCTACAAAAATTTAGCGGAATGCAACGACGGTCCTTTGATTGATCTGAGAAGAATGCTAAAGGGAGAAGAAGATATGCTTCAATCTTTTGTATATCGGATGAAGAGAAATCCAGAAAAAGAAGCGGTGATTCAATATATCACAAATCATGATGGATTTACGATGATGGATCTTGTCAGCTAT
>CBCTVZ010000104.1:0-7651 GCA_965150505.1 uncultured Robinsoniella sp.
AACATAGTTCCGATGTCTCGAAAAAACATTTTACCCCAACCCTTGACAAAGAACCGAAAAAAAAGAGTATCTGCTGTGTAAATAATACAGCACAGATACTCTTTTTTTAGTTAATTTTTTTCAGATTCAGAATCGAGATCTTCTTCAGGATCGTCGAGCATATCGTCGTTATCGTCTTCGTCATCATCAGAATCTGCCAAAACAGAATCTTCATCATTAAAAGAATCTTTGTCTGTTGTTTCTTCTTCTGGAATTTCAGTTGATGCTTCAGAGGATTCCTCTGTCTTTGTTTCAGTTGGTTCTGTCTCTTCAGGATGATCTTTTGGAATTGTTACATAGCCGCGATTGACGGATGAAAAGTCATGATCCAATTCTTCATCATTATTTTCGTTTGCTTCTTCATCTTCTTCAAATTCATCCTCTTCAAATTCGTCCTGAAAATCATCAAAATCGTCATCGAGAGAGTTTGAGTCATTTTTCCATTTTTTGTAAAAAACAATTCCACCTAATACAGCAGTGCCCAAAAGAGCAGCTCCTGCCAAAAATTTTCCAAATTTTTTAGACATAATGAAAGCTCCTTTCCATAAGTAAGTATTATAGATATTTTAATACTTTTTGCCAGAAAAAGAAAGAGCTTTTTCACTTTTTTATAAGATTGTAATAGAAAAATGAAAAAGGAGAATTAAAATAAAAAAAGAAGAAAAAATAAGCCGAAAAGATGGACAAATAGAATAGATATGATATGATTTTTATGAAATAATAGTCAGAAAGCGTATTCTTTTAAATGATAGGCAGCGACTAAATAGGAATAAATCAAGAACTTTTCATTATGGAAGGACTTTCAAAAAGAAAAACAATAGCTGACTAAGCAGGAAGAAATCAAGAATAGAAAGATAAATAGGGTAGAGAATGGAAAAAAAGATAGAAGAAAATAAAGAGTATGTAAAAGAAGAAAAATTGCAGTCTGCACAGGAGATGATCTCAGAATTTATTTTTGTGAAACATCAGGTAAAAAAAGCAGATGCCATTTTAATACCGGGAAATAATGAAGGAATGCTTGCAGTTCATGCGGCAGAGCTTTATAAAGAAGGATATGCTCCAATTATCATTCCTTCTGGAAAATATAGTATATTAAAAGGAAAATTTTTATATCCAGCACAACAAAATCTTGTACCGGATCTTTCTTATGAGACGGAAAGCGATTATTTAAGCGCTGTTTTAATGGCATATGGTGTTCCAAAAGAAGCAATCTGGCAGGAGAGGTGCGCAACGTATACATATGAAAATGCAATTTTTACAAGAAAACTTTTGGATGATCGAAAGGTAACATTGAAAAGTGCAATTATATGCTGTCAGGCATATCATGCAAGAAGATGTCTTATGTACTATCGTCTTTTGTTTCCAGACACAGAACTGATGATTAGCCCTGTTGTGACAAAAGAGATTAGTAAAGAGAACTGGTTTTTGGAAGATACAAAAATAGATGCGGTTTTAGGCGAAATGGAACGGTGTGGAAACCAGTTCCATGAGATCTTTAAAGAAAAGAAGAAAGAAAAAATGGAAGAAAAATAATTGTGTTGCAGAGAAAAGTGTTCCGTGATACGATAACAGAAAAAGAAAAATGATAATAATTGTACAGAAAGAAGAAGAACGATGTATAAAGTATGTATTTTTGATTTGGATGGAACACTTGCCGATACGGTAGCCTCTTTGGCATACAATGGAAACCGCGCTTTAGAAGCATTAGGATTGAAAACACATCCAGAAGAAAGATATCAATATTTTGCAGGAGATGGTTCAGATGAACTGGTAAGACGATGCCTGAAAGCCTCCGGCGATGAAAAACTGGAACATTTTGAAGAGATGAGAAAAATATACGGTGAATTTTTCAAAGAAGGCTGTATGTATCATGTAAAACCGTTCGATGGAATGGTAGAAGCATTGGAAGAAATAAAAAAATATGGTGTAAAGATTGCAGTATTGTCGAATAAACCTCATGAAAATACAATAAAAGTAGTAGAGACCTTGTTTGGAAAAAATTTCTTTGACCATATTCAGGGACAGCAGGAAGGAATTCCAAGAAAGCCATCTCCGATTGGGGCGCTTCATATTGCAGAAGTTTTTCATGTAAAAAAAGAGGAGTGTCTGTATTTTGGCGATACGAATACAGATATGCAGACTGGAAAAGCCGCAGGGATGAAAACAGTCGGCGTGACATGGGGATTTCGCACAAAAGAAGAATTGGAAGAAAATCATGCAGATTTTTTGATTGATGCGCCAAAAGAAATCGTATCTTTGTTAAAAGGAGAAAAGGATGATACGGCTGATTGCAAGTGATTTGGATGGAACATTACTTTTGAATGATACGCAGGAATTACGCTCTGGAACGATAGATTTGATAAGGGAACTTGGAAGACAAGGCAGAGTTTTTGTGCCGGCAAGCGGAAGACAGCATCCAAATTTAAAGCGATTGTTTCATCCAGAAGAAAATTTATATTATGTATGCGAAAATGGATCTCTCGTCATGAAAGGGGAGGAAATTTTGCAGCAGCATTTGATTGACAGAAAACTGGGAGAGGAAATCATTCGCGCTGTTTTAGAGCAGGATGGATGCGAAGTGCTTGTATCAGGAGTTCATACTTTATATGTTCAGCCGAAAGAACGATGGTTTCCGGTACATCTGCGTGATGTTGTAAAAAATAATGTGACAGAAGTAGAAGACATTTTGTCTGTAGAAGAACCGTATATGAAAATTTCAATCTGCCAGAAAGATGGAATTGAAAAGACAGAACAGATGTGGAAAAAGCGGTTTGAAGGAAAAGTAGTTCCGATGATATCAGGAAATATTTGGCTGGATCTCATGCCGTTTGGAGCGAATAAAGGGGCAGGAATAGAAGAAATTCAGAACAGACTTCAAATTATGCCGGAGGAAACAATGGTATTTGGAGATAATTTCAATGATCTTGCGATGTTTGAAAAGGCAAAATACAGTTTTGCAATGGAAAAATCACATCCAGATATCAAAAAAGCGTGTCGCTATACGACAGATATGGTAGAGAAGGTACTGATAGATGTCTTGGATGGAAAATATGATAAAGGAGGAATTTAAAATGGGAGAGTACAGTAAGGAAGCAATCCAGACTTTTCTGGAACAGCAAAGAAAATTATTCCGAGAAAATGTGGCTGACACACCGGAGGAGGCAGAGTGGTTTTTGGAGGACTGTCTTGCAGTGGAAGTCAATTCGATCAAAGAAGTGCGCAGATATTTTGAAGAAAATGGAATGGATATCGATGGAATGACACTGGAAGATTTAAAAGAAGCGGCAGAAGTCTTTTCCCTGCCAAATGGCAAATTTTTGTGTGTGGAAGGTTGAAAACAGGATAAAATTGTTTCGATATTTTATAGAAAATTTATAAAATTTTATAAAAAATGAGGAAAACCGATTGCAGAAGACAATAGATTTTGCAGTCGGTTTTTTTATAAAATGCTTGACAAGGAAACTTGTCAATGATATTATGATGACAAGAATTCTTGAAAAAATGACTAAAAAACTTGTCAACATATGGTGGGGGGGGTGAGAGAATGCCACTGTTGAACCGGCTGAAAGAGTATCGCGCGCGACTGGGGATAAACCAGCAAGAGCTTGGAAAGATGGTGGGAGCATCCAGGCAAACAATCAGTTCAATCGAAAGAGGAGATTATTCTCCATCGATTGTTTTGGCATTAAAACTTGCAAAAATATGTGAGGCAAGTGTGGAGGAGTTATTTCAATATGAAGAAGATGAGACAGATGAAAAAAATAAATTCTGAAAAAAAGATCCTTTTCCAATTTATCGCTGTCTTGGTTATATCAGGGCTGATTGGTGGAGTGATCGGAATGTTTTTTGGAGATCAAGAACAAAAAGTGTTGCATTTTGCATCTGGATTTTCGCAGTTGATGGCGGATATCTCTCCATATTTCATGACCGTGATTGGTATTGCAGGATTGATCAGCAGTTGTTTCATTTATAAAACAGCAAAGAAAAGAGTGAGTCAGTGGGATCAAGAAGATGAGGAGTATATTGATAAAACAGAATATCAGATAGAAAGAGGAATAATCATAACAGAAATGACTCAGATTTTGTTTTTTCTGTTTTTAGGATTTCTCTTCTTAAATCTGAAAGAAGAAAGAAATGTAATAGCTGGATTGATTGGCTGTTTGGTCTTTTTGATACTTTCTATTATGATGATGGGAGTTCAGAGAGCTTATATTCATCTGATACAGAAAATTAATCCAGAAAAACGAGGAGATGCTTTTGAATTTCATTTTCAAAAGAAGTGGATGGACAGCTGTGATGAACTGGAAAAGATGGAGATTTATGAGTCGTCTTATTACAGTTTTCAGACATTGCAAAAATGTTTTCCAATTATAGCTGGAATCTTACTTTTTGCAGAAGTCTATTTTGAAGCAGGAATATTGCCGGTGGCAGTTGTCTGCTTTCTATGGATGATTCAGACAGCGTCATATAAAAGACATGCAATGAAATTAAGAAGAAGGGGGAAATGAAAATGATTGAAATAGAACAGCTGACAAAGATCTATAAATTGAACAAAAAGCAACAAAAAGAAATGAAAATAAAAGATACGCAAAAAGTTGCAGTTTCAGACCTTTCTCTGACAGCAAAAGAAGGGGAAATTTTTGGATTGCTTGGCACAAACGGTGCGGGAAAGACGACAACGCTTCGATGCCTTGCCACTCTATTACAGCCGACAAGCGGAAGGATTTTAGTAAATGGTTTTGATACCGTGAAAGATGGAAAAAAAGTAAGAGAGCAGATCGGATTTTTGACAAATGAGATGAAATTAGACCCGCATTTTTCACCAAATTATCTGGTTGATTTTTTTGGAAGACTTCACGGTTTAGAAGAAAGTGTAATAAAAAAGAGAAAACAAGAATTATTTGAGTATTTTGGTATCAATGAATTTGCCGAAAAACGGGTAGAAGAATTATCGACTGGTATGAAACAGAAGGCTTCTATTGCAGTTAGCTTGATTCACGATCCGCAGGTGGTAATTTTTGATGAACCGACGACAGGTCTTGACATTATCACAGCCCGCGCTGTGACCGATTACTTAAAAGAACTGAGAGATCAGGGGAAATTGATTATCATGTCCACTCATATCATGTCGGAAGCAGAAAAATTATGTGACCGTATTGCGACGATCATAGATGGAAAAAAAGTGGAAGAGGGTACGATTCCAGAGATTCTAAAGAAAACAGAGACAAATGATTTAGAAGAAGCATTTTTTAAACTGTATCAAAAATATGGAAAGGCGGTGTAAATCATGAGAGGAATCAAAATTATTTTTCAGAAAGAAATGAAACGTGTATTTAAAGATAAAAAGATGATCTTCTCTCTTTTTATTCTGCCAGTGATTTTGATGGTTGGTCTTTATGGGCTGATGGGATACTTAGCAGAGCAGATGATGCAGGATGTTCAGCAACATACCTCTCTTGTATGGATTCAAAATGAGCCAGAAGATTTAAGAACATATCTGCCACAACTAGATGAAGTCGCACAGATTCAGAATCTCTCTGCTTCAGATCAAACAGATGATGTAAAGCAGATGATTTATGATGGAACAGCAGATCTTTTGGTTGTATTCCCAGAAGATTTCAGCGAGCAGATCACATCCTATGAAAACAGTGAACAGCCGCCAGATATCAAAACGTTCTATAATCCATCTGAGGAATATTCTCAGGCGGCAAGAGATATGATGGTGGGAATGCTAGAAACCGTATATGAAAAGGAATTGCTGGAAGAAAGATTTGGAAACTTAAATGTTGTGACAGCATTTACGATAGACAGTACAAATGAAGAAGGCGAGATCCAAGATGAAAACAAAGCGGCAGGAAAAATGCTTGGTATGCTGCTGCCATATTTGATTACGATTCTTTTATTTGCCGGCACGATGAGCCTTGGAACAGATACGATTACAGGCGAAAAAGAACGCGGAACATTGGCATGTATGTTGGTGACTCCGATTAAGAGAAGTGAGATTGTGCTTGGAAAATTGCTTGCCCTGACTGTAATGTCCATTTTAAGCGCATCCGTCTATGTGGTATCTTTAGTAATTGCATTGCCAAAATCTCTGGGTTCGATTGCAGCAGAAGGATTTAATGTCAGCTTTAATCCACAGCAAATTGCAATGATGGCTGCGATTGTTCTTTCTCTTGCATTTTTATATGTGCTCCTTGTAGCGATTGTCAGCGTATTTGCAAGAACGGTCAAAGAAGCAGGAACGTATGTGACACCGCTGTACATGATTGTAATTGTGGCTGGATTGTTTACGATGTTTCCTACAGCTGGAGAGGGAGCAGCATACAGGTACATGATTCCGATTTACAGCAGCAGTATCTGTTTAAGTGAAATCTTTTCAAATGAATTGACTGTTGCACATTTTCTGATGTCATTTGGCACGACAATTATTGTGAGCGGTGTGCTGACTGCTTGTATTGTGAAAGCATTTAACAGTGAAAAGGTCATGTTTAATGCTTAAAAAATAAGAAAAGGGACAATCAAAGGGGAGTCGAAAGAAGTCCTGTAAGGTGTAAAAAAAATAGAAGGTAAAAAATTAGAAAGAGGATTATGGAAAAGATAGAAATATTATTTCCATAATCCTCTCTTTGGTGTATCGCAAATGATCAGGCAATCATCGGAAGAACGTAGAAAGTTAAAATGCCAAAGACCATCAGATGAACAGGATAGAACGCATAAAAGAAATAGCGAAGAGACAGTCCACGTTTTCCATTGTACATCCAGAGTGGGAGAAAAGCGATCATTGCCGGTGGCTCCCATGAAATAGCAAGCGCTCCGGCTATCATCTGCATCAGACGTTCATTTCGGAATAAAAATAAAACTTCAATCAGAAAAACACCTTTAAATCCGTAATCAACATAAAAATATTTTCCGGCAAGAAGACCAAGGGCAAGAACAACATATTGCAGCAATGGTTTTTGCCAGAATTTTGTGTAGAGAATCATCACCATCAATCCAATGAAAAGCGTGAAGAAAACATTTTGATGGCGTGAAACAAAAAATCCGCCTCTTAGTCCATAATCAAATGGAATTTCTGAGATCAAAGCAAACAGAAAAAGACGTGTGGCATATTTTTTAGGATTTCGTGTGTGACAAAAACCTTCTACTAAGAGAAAGCAAAAAATAGGAAAAGCAGGGCGGCCAATGTCACGCATCACTGAATATAGCTTTCGCAAAACTTGCATGAGATCCGTATTAGAAGATACGGAAGGCAAAGTCATAATTCCACGGTATAAAAAGGAAGCTGCAAAGTGGTCAATCGTCATTGAAATGATCGCAATAATTTTAAGTGTACTGCCGGAAAGACCAAAACGCTGTCGGAACTGTTCCATGATTGAATCCATCCTTTCTGGTCAAAAATGTGTGTTTAAGAATATACTTTTTTATTATAAACAGAAAATGAATAGAACACAAGAAAAGAAAACAGAAGTTTTTCCTTTATAAATGATAGGAAGAAAAATATGATTGTTTTAGGATAAAATAAAGTAAAAAGAAATAAAAAATAGAAAAATATTTTATCTATTTAAAAAATAAAGAAAATCATTTTTAAAATAACAAAATTTAAAAAATA
>CBCTVZ010000105.1:0-7541 GCA_965150505.1 uncultured Robinsoniella sp.
ATGGAATATATCTCTTATTATCTTCAACCAGATTTTGCCGTATTAGATGTGCGTATGACGCAGACGCTTCCTCCTAGAATGACAGCTTCAACAGGGATGGATGCACTGTGCCATGCGGTGGAGGCTTATACTTGTCTTCAGAAAAATCCAGTCAGCGACGCATACGCATTTGCGGCGATTGAGATGATTCGAGACAATTTATTTTCTGCGGTGCGATTTGGATTCAAAAAAGAAGCCAGATTTGCCATGGCAAATGCTTCGATGCTTGCCGGCGCTGCATTTTCTAATTCAATGGTAGGAATTGTCCATGCAGTCGGACACGCACTGGGAGGCGTATGCCACGTTCCTCATGGCGATGCGATGAATATTTTACTGCCTTATGGGATGAAATATAATTACGAGGTGTGTAAAAAAGAGTATGGGAAATTGCTTCTTCCGCTTGCAGGCGCGCAGATCTATGCACAGACACCAGAAAAAGACAGGGCAAAAGAGTCGATCCGCACGATTTTAAAGATGAGAAAAAAACTGTATCGAATCTGCGGTCTGCCGACACATTTAAGAGAAGTAGGCGTAAAACCGGAACAATTTGAAGTAGTGGCAAAAACGGCTGTAAATGACGGAGCGATGATTGTAAATCCAAAAGCAGCCGACATAGAAGATGTGATGAAAATTCTTGCCGAAGCATATTGAGGTGAAAAGTATGGAAGAGCAGAAAATAAAGAAATTAGTGGAAGAACAGCGCGCATATTTTATGTCTGGAAAGACAAAAAATATAAACATACGTCTGAAAGCGTTGGAAAGATTGGAACAGGCAATCAAAAAAAGAGAAAAGGAAATTCATGAGGCATTAAAAAAAGATTTGAATAAAGCGCCTATGGAAGCGTATATGTCAGAGACAGGGATGACGTATGCAGAGCTTTCCTATGTGAAAAAACATTTAAGAAGATGGGCGACACCTCATGCAGTCATAACACCATTGGCACAGTTTCATGGAAAATCCTTTTCCTATCCGGAACCGTATGGGGTAGTTTTGATTATGTCTCCGTGGAATTATCCGTTTATGCTTTCCCTAGAACCTCTGATTGGGGCGATTGCGGCAGGAAATTGCTGCATTGTAAAGCCTTCTGCATATTCCCCAAATGTATCGAAAGTCATATGCAGTCTGATCAGAGAAACATTTCCAAGGAAATATATTGCGGTAGTGGAAGGCGGAAGAGAAGAAAATACGGCTTTGCTGGAACAGCGTTTTGATTATATTTTCTTTACAGGGGGCGTTACAGTCGGAAAGTATGTGATGGAAAAAGCGGCCAATCATCTGACTCCAGTTACTCTGGAGCTGGGAGGAAAAAGTCCTTGCATCGTTGATCAGACGGCGAATATCAGGCTGGCTGCAAAAAGAATCGTGTTTGGAAAATTTTTAAATTGCGGTCAGACATGCGTTGCGCCGGATTATCTTCTCGTTCAGGAGGAAGTAAAGGCAGAGCTTGTTCATTATCTCATTAAATATATGAAGAAAATGTATGGAACGCATCCTCTTGAGAATGAAGACTATCCGAAAATGATCAATGAGAAACATTTTGACCGTGTATGCCGTCTCATGGAAGGAATGGAGATTGTGGCCGGTGGAACGTTTGATAGAAAACAGCTGAAGATTGCGCCAACATTGCTGGATCATGTAAAAGAAGACGATCCTGTGATGCAGGAAGAGATTTTTGGACCAGTCTTTCCGATTTTGACCTTTAAAGATTTCACAGATGCAGAAAAATTTGTGCAGAAGCGAGAAAAACCATTGGCATTGTATCTGTTTACGACAGATCAGGAAGTGGAAAAGAGAGTGCTTACGAATTTGTCATTTGGAGGCGGATGTATCAACGATACGATTATTCATCTGGCGACATCGAGATTGGGATTTGGTGGAGTCGGCGCGAGCGGTATGGGAAGTTATCACGGAAAACATAGTTTTCTGACTTTTTCCCATCAAAAGAGCGTGGTAAAAAAATATAATTGGATCGATCTGCCGATGCGGTATCAGCCATACCAATTTTGGAAAGAATGGACGGTGCGTCTGTTTTTAAAATAAGAAACCATGTCTGAAATAATATGACAATCCTGTGTATACCGCTGTCTTGACAATCGACAAGACATGTGGCATAGTTATAACAATAAAAATTAATTAAAGGTATGTGTGCCGCTTTGGTACAGACAGGAGGAAGAAATGTCAGACTTGACAGAAAAGATCCAACGATTAAAAAAAGAAAAAAATGCAGTAATCTGCGCTCATTATTATGTAGATGGGGAAGTGCAGGATGTAGCTGATTATATAGGGGATTCTTATTATCTTGCAAAAATTGCATCGAAAGTAAAGGAAGATGTAATTGTATTTTGTGGTGTATCGTTTATGGGAGAGAGCGCTAAAATTTTAAACCCGACAAAGACAGTGCTGATGCCTGATCCAGAGGCGGACTGTCCGATGGCGCATATGGCAGATCCAGAGACGATTAAAAAGATGAGAGAACAGTACGAGGATCTTGCTGTCGTTTGTTATGTAAATTCAAATGCGGTGTTAAAAGCGTGTTCCGATGTGTGTGTCACATCAGCAAACGCTTTAAAAATCGTGAAAGAACTTCCGAATAAAAACATTTATTTTATTCCGGATCAGCATCTTGCGTCTTATATTGCGCAGCAGGTTCCAGAAGCAGTAAAAGCAGAGATGAGACGTTATCCAAACGCAAAGGTTCTCGTTCACCCAGAATGTCCAAAAGAGGTGACAGATCTGGCTGATTATGCTGGCAGTACATCGGGAATTTTAGATTATGCAACAAAAAGTGATGCAGAAGAATTTATCATCTGTACGGAAAAAGGTGTTTTCCATGAATTAAGAAAACAAAATCCTCAAAAACATTTTTATATGGTAGGAGAAGGTCAATGCTGTGAGGGAATGAAACGCATTACTCTGCAGAAAGTAGCAGATGCGTTGGAGTTTTACAAAACGGAGACGGTGATTGATGAGAAATTAAGACAGGATGCGGAAAAACCTTTGCAGAAAATGTTAGAACTTTCAAAGTAAAAGTGGAGGCACAGATGATAAAAACAGAAAAATATGATATGATAGTAGTCGGAACAGGAGCAGCGGGATTATTTGCTGCTCTTTGTATGCCGAAAAAATATCAGATCTTGATGATTACAAAAGATAAAGCAGAAAACAGTGACTCTTATCTTGCGCAGGGCGGGATTTGTATGTTAAAAGGGCCAGAGGATTTTGACAGCTATTTTGAAGATACGATGCGCGCTGGAAGATATGAAAATAAGAAAGAGTCTGTAAAAATTATGATCGAGGATTCAACAAAGATTATTGAAGAACTGATTCAGTACGGAGTGGAATTTGATCGGTGCAAAGATGGAAGTCTGGAGTTTACACGCGAAGGAGCGCATTCTACATACCGTATTCTTCACCATGAAGATGTGACGGGAAAAGAGATTACGAGTAAACTGCTAGCGCAGGTAAGACAAAGAAAAAATATTACGCTGAAAGAAAATATGAGAATGGTGGATTTGATTACAGAAGGAAACCGTTGCTTTGGTCTTGTGGCGCTTGATCCAGACAGACATGTATATGCTTTTTATGGAAAAGACGTTGTGCTGGCTACCGGAGGAATCGGAGGATTATTTTCACAGTCTACAAACTTCCCTCATATCACAGGGGACAGTTTTGCGATAGCTTTAAAGAAGGGAATTGAGCTTGAAAATCTTCAATATGTCCAGATTCATCCAACAACGCTTTATTCCAAACGTCCGGGAAGACGCTTTTTGATTTCGGAATCTGTCCGTGGAGAAGGGGCGATTCTTCTGGACAAAAATGGAAATCGGTTTGTCGATGAGCTTCTTCCGCGCGATGTTGTGACCGCTGCAATCAAAAAACAAATGGAGAAAGATCAGACGGATCATGTCTATCTGTCTCTGGAACATTTGACATCGGAAGAAATTGACCGCCATTTTCCAAATATTGAAAAGAGATGTCTGGAAGAGGGATATGATATCAAAAAAGTGCCGATTCCTGTTGTACCGGCACAGCATTACTTGATGGGCGGTATTAAGAGCGATACTTCTGGCAGAACGTCGATGGAATGTCTATTTGCAGTCGGAGAGACGGCATGTAATGGCGTGCATGGCGCAAACCGACTTGCCAGCAATTCTCTTTTAGAAAGTCTCGTTTTTGCAAAACGCGCCGCTGCAGTCATCACAGATCAGATAGAGGAAACGGAACAGAAAGAAATTTTTGTGTCTGAGGAAGCATATCAGTTTCAGGATGAAGAAGCGGAACAGAAAAAAAACAGACGCTTAATTATGGAAGAAATTAAAAGAAGGGATGAGGATTTCTATGTTAAATGGTGTAACGATGAGAATTAATACAGATGATACGCTGATGCGTGCGTTACAGGAAGATATTACAAGTGAGGATGTCACAACAAATGCAGTGATGCCTTTTCCACAGCCAGGAAAAGCAGATTTGATCTGCAAAGAAGATGGTGTGATCTGTGGTTTGACTGTTTTTCAGAGAGTATTTGAATTGTTAGATGATACAGCAAAATTTGAGACAGACTGCAAAGACGGGGATCTTGTAAAAAAAGGTCAGAAAATTGGCGTTATTTACGGTGACATTCGTGCATTGCTTTCAGGAGAGAGAACGGCTTTGAATTATCTCCAGAGAATGAGTGGAATTGCTACCTTGACACATAAAATGGTGGAGGAATTAAAAGGAAAACATACAAAATTACTTGATACAAGAAAGACAACTCCAAACATGAGAGCATTTGAAAAATATGCTGTAAAAGTAGGAGGAGGATGCAATCACCGTTATAATCTGTCCGATGGTATTTTGATTAAAGATAACCATATTGGGGCAGCAGGAAGCATCAAAAAGGCAATCGAGATGGCAAGAGAATATGCGCCGTTTGTCAGAAAAATTGAAGTGGAAGTGGAGACACTCGATCAGTTGGATGAAGCTTTGGAAGCTGGCGCTGATATTATTATGCTGGATAACATGACTCTGGAAGAGATGAAACTGGCGGTTGGACGCGCTAACGGAAAAGCACAGACAGAATGTTCTGGTAATGTAACGCTGGAACGTTTAAAAACGATTGCAGAAGTAGGGGTAGATTTTGTTTCTTGCGGTGCTTTGACTCATTCCGCTCCGATTATGGATCTTTCTATGAAAAATCTGGTGCCGGTGGAAGAATAAAAAGAAAGGTACTTTACCCCGTAAATTCAGTTGTGCTATAATAAAACTGTAAATTTAAGGCAAAATAGATTTCTTTTTGGAAACAGCCTGAAAAATTTGAGGAAAAATAGTGGGAGCATACAATACAGAAGCAGGTGGGCAATAGAAAAGCAGAAATTTTTTTTAACAAAGAATGAAAAAAAGATTTGCATTGGAAATCTGCTGAAAGAAAGGATATCAGACTGAATGAGTAAAGGGGAATTTTTAGAAGGTCTTAGAGAAAGACTTTCTGGTGAGATACCGGAGTATAAAGTACAAGAACATCTGCGATATTATGATAATTATTTGTCAGAACAGATCCGGTCAGGCAAGACAGAAGAAGAGGCGACTGCGATGTTGGGAAATCCGTATCTGATTGCAAAGACGATTTTGGATATGGAAGAACAGGAACAGCCAGAAGAAGAAACAGTAGGACAAGATCAAAACAGTTACAATCAGGAAGAACGTCGGACTCAAAATTATAGCAGAAAAGAGAAAAAAGCAGGGAAATGGCAATTTAGAATCTTTATTCTTGTTCTTGTCATTATTGCGGTTGTATTCATTTTTGCGTTGGGATCTTTGATGGCGCTTTTGATTCGTTTTCTCTTTCCTTTAATGTTGATTGGAATTGTCATCTATCTGTTTAAAAAAGGAAAAAACGGGTCATGAAAATGAAAAGATAAATGATAGCAGAAAATGAGATATTTTCTCTGTCATCGGAATGAAAAATAAAAAATGCGTTACAGTTTCTAAATTCTTTCTATCTTGAAAGAGTGAGGTAAGCTGTAGCGTATTTTTTTATCAAATTAGCCCGAAAAAATCTTTGTTTTAGATCTGGTAAGTGTCAAAGAATTTGACAGGAATAGTGTAAAAAAAGAACGTAAATCCATGAAATTCTTAAGAAAAATTAAGAAACTTAAAGAAATCTTTCGTATATCTTAAAGAATAATACAGAATTAATGAAGATATATATGGTAGAATTGGAAAGAAAAAAAGAACAATAATTAGTAAGGAGGATAAATTTTATGAAAAAGAAAGTATTTGGAATGATCGCAGTTATGGCACTGGCAGGAGCATTAGCAGTAGGATGTGGCGGAAATGACAAAAAAGAAACAGAACCTACTACAACAGAAAAAACAACAGAAACAAAGAAAGAAACAGAAAAAGATACAGAAAAAGAAACAACAACTGAGTCTGAAACAGAAACAGAAACAAAGAAAGCAGAATAATTGTTTTTTGGATTCCAAAATCAAAAAAATGGAGAGAGCTGTCGAAACGGGTACAAGACCTATTCGGCAGTTCTTTTTTTGTCTGATAAAATATGAAAAAGATACAAAAAGTTGGATAAGAAATGAAGAAGAAAAATAGAATAATACATCATTTCTTTCTGAAAAGAAATTTGGTATAATAAAAAAATAAAAATAGGAAAAGAATGGAGGAAATTAGATGAGAGTGGGATTTGGATACGATGTGCATCGCCTTGTCGAAGGTAGAGATCTCATTTTAGGAGGAGTAAAGATTCCATATGAAAAGGGGTTGCTGGGGCATTCCGATGCGGATGTGATCGTTCATGCAGTGATGGACGCATTATTAGGTGCGGCAGCATTGGGAGATATTGGAAGACATTTTCCAGATACAGATCCTCAGTATTTAGGAATTTCTAGTATAGAACTGCTGAAAAAAGTGGGAGAGCTGTTGGAAGATCATCATTTCTGGATTGAAAACATCGATGCGACAATTATTGCTCAAAAACCTAAGATGGCTCCTCATATTCCTCAGATGATTGAACATATAGCGCAGGCATTGAAAATTGAGACGGATCGCGTCAATGTGAAAGCAACGACAGAAGAAGGACTTGGCTTTACAGGAAGTGGAGAAGGGATTGCGGCGCAGGCAGTCTGCTCTTTGAGTTCTTTAAAAGAGTTGATTGCGCAAGATACGATGAATTTCTCTTCAGGCTGTTCAAAGGGGTGCTGCCCGAAATGAAGATCGAAAAATTAAGCAAAGATGAAAGACAAAAGACAAGACCGCTATATGAGGAAGTTTTTGCAGAAGATACGAAAGAATTTGTAGATTATTATTACAAAAATAAAGCGCCTTTTAATGAAATCTTTGCTGCAGTCGAGGGGGATCAGATCTGTGGTATGGCCCATTTGAATCCATATGTATTATCCATCGACAAAAAGGAAGTACAAGGGGCGTATCTCGTGGCAGTGGCGACAAAAAAAGAACTTCGCCATCGCGGAATTATGACGTCTCTTTTTAAAGAAATTTTTACATTTTT
>CBCTVZ010000106.1:0-7454 GCA_965150505.1 uncultured Robinsoniella sp.
GAAAGCACTCTCCCGCTTTCTCCTAATGGCACATCTTTTCCATCGTACTCTTTAATAATCTGTGGTTTCACATTTTCTCCTGAAAAATCTGGTGATGTATCCATATGTGCAATCAAGCCAAGCGTCACGCTTTTTTCAAATCCTTTTGTTGCCGGAATTGTACCATATACATAACATTTTTCATCTACATGAGCATCTTCAATTCCAATCATTTTCATTTCTTCCACCAATTTGTTTGCCAATGTAAATTGACGTTCGCTGCTTGGTGAAGCATCGCTGTTTTCATCACTGGCTGTATGTACGCTTACATAATCCAGCAATCTTTCATACACCTTCATAGCCCTCTCCTTTTTCGTATTCCATCTTGGAAACTTTATTTCTTATTGATATAATTAATCAGACCTTCAGCCTGAATAATTTTTTGCATAAATTCTGGAAATGCCTGTCCTTTAAATTGTGTTCCCTTTGTTCTATTATAAATGATTCCGCTGTCAAAATCTACTTCTACTTCATCTCCATCTTCAATTCCAGCTGCCGCTTCTTTGCATTCAATAATCGGAAGACCAATATTAATCGCATTTCGATAGAAAATTCGCGCAAACGTCTCTGCGATCACACAGCTAATCCCAGAAGCTTTAATGGCAATCGGTGCATGTTCTCTTGAAGAACCGCATCCAAAATTTTTATCTGCAACCATGATGTCGCCCTTTTTCACTTTTTTTACAAACTCTTTATCAATATCTTCCATACAATGTTCTGCCAGTTCTGCTGGATCAGAAGAATTTAAATATCTTGCCGGAATAATAACATCCGTATCTACATTGTCTCCATATTTAAAAACAAAACCTTTTGCTCTCATAATATATTCTCCTCATTCCTAATCGTCTAATTCTTCTGGTGAAGAAATTTTTCCTGTAATCGCGCTTGCCGCTGCAACTGCTGGACTTGCCAGATAAATTTCAGAATCAATATGTCCCATACGTCCCACAAAGTTTCTGTTTGTCGTAGAAACACAACGTTCTCCTGCCGCAAGGATTCCCATATATCCTCCCAGACAAGGACCGCATGTCGGTGTACTTACAATCGCTCCAGCTTGAATAAAGGTCTGTATCAATCCCTCTTCGATTGCCTGCAGATAAATTTTTTGTGTTGCTGGGATCACAATACAGCGGACACCTTTTTTCACATGTTCTCCCTGAAGCACTTCTGCCGCACACCGCAAATCATCAATACGTCCATTTGTGCAAGAACCGATTACTACCTGATCAATTTTTATGTCTTCTGTAATTTCATCTATCGTCTTTGTATTTTCTGGAAGATGAGGAAAAGCAACAGTTGGCTTTAACTCACTTAAATCTATCGTATATTCTTCATCATAGACTGCGTCTTCATCGGCCTCATACACTTTAAATTCTCTTTTGGAATGCTCTTTCATATATGCAATCGTAATATCATCAACTGGGAAAATTCCATTTTTTCCACCTGCCTCAATCGCCATATTTGCGATTGTAAAACGATCATCCATAGAAAGATTATGAATCCCTTCCCCTGTAAACTCCATTGATTTGTATAAAGCGCCGTCCACACCGATCATTCCAATGATATGAAGAATGATATCCTTTCCGCTAACCCATTTAGAAGGTTTTCCAATCAACTGAAACTTAATTGCAGAAGGTACTTTAAACCATGCTTTCCCCGTTGCCATACCAGCTGCCATATCTGTACTTCCTACGCCTGTCGAAAAAGCTCCTAATGCGCCATATGTACAGGTATGAGAATCCGCGCCAATCACAACATCGCCTGCAACAGTCAAACCTTTTTCTGGAAGTAAAGCATGTTCGATTCCCATTTCTCCCACATCAAAATAATTTGTGATATCATGGCGACAAGCAAATTCTCGAACGCATTTGCAATGTTCAGCCGATTTAATATCCTTATTTGGCACAAAATGATCCATCACAAGAGCTATTTTTTCTTTGTCAAATACACCCTGTTTTTTAAATTTATCCATTTCATGAATTGCGACAGGAGATGTAATATCATTTCCTAATACCAAATCTAAATCTGCCTCAATTAACTGTCCAGCTTCCACATATGGAAGTCCTGCATGAGCTGCAAGAATTTTTTGTGTCATTGTCATTCCCATTTTCTATTTCCTCCTAAGCTTAAAAAGCAGAATTTTTCCGTTTTTTTAATTTATTGCTATTATATCACAATTATTGTTATAATTAAAATACATATATTTACTTTTTGTTATCATATTTTGTTATATCTACTATAACTACATATCGTCTATTTTTGATTCTTTTCAGATCATATTTTTTTCTTATGCCACAAGCAAGAAATTCCCTATCTTCTATAAGGAGAAAGATGAATTGCGTCATACACAGCGTTGAGTTTTATTTGATTTTCTTTTATAATGAAATTAAAGATAACATATAGAAAAGTCGATCTTATAATAAAATTTGATACAAACGATATGGTTTTTCTACCATCTAAAATACATATACGTTAAAACAATCTTGAAAGGATTTTCTATGGAACAAAATCTCACTCTATATAAAATTTTTTATGAAGTTGCCAAAGCCGGCAACATTTCTCATGCTGCCAAAGAATTATTTATCACCCAGCCAGCTGTCAGTAAAGGAATCCGAACATTAGAACATAATCTAAATGTCAGACTTTTCATCAGAACTTCTCGCGGCGTTCTTCTCACAGACGAAGGAAAACTACTTTTTCAGTATGTCAGTGATGCCATGAATGCCATTTCATCGGCAGAATCTCTGCTTCATCGCAGCGTACAGCTTGGTATGGGACATATTCGCATCGGTGTCAGTACAACATTGTGCAAATATCTTCTCATGCCATATTTGCACCAATTTGTCATCCAATATCCTCACATTCAAATTTCAATCCACTGTCAATCTTCTTTTCATACAATGAAATTGTTAGAGGAACATAAACTAGATCTTGGTCTGATTGCTGAACCAGATCATTCTCACCCCTTTATTTTTCTCAAAATTCAGGAAATTGAAGATATTTTTGTCGCCAGTCCTGCTTATCTTGATAATCTTCTTTTGCGAAGAGGTAAAACGATTGACTATCTCCAATCTGCTACCTTGATGCTTTTAGATCGTGAAAATATGTCTCGTCAATATATTGACGATTACTTAAAGCAAAACCAAATAAAAGCGGCAAATATTCTTGAAGCCTCCACCATGGATCTCTTAATCGAATTTTGTAAAATTGGAATTGGAATCGGATGTGTTATTAAAGAATTTGTCTCAGAAGAATTAGAAACAGGCATATTGACTCAGCTTCCCCTTGATATTCCGATCCATAAACGAGATGTAGGATTTGCTTATCTGAAACATCAACCTGGTTCTCCAGCGCTTTCTTCTTTTCTACAGATCTGTCAAATTTTTCCAAGTTAAAAAGACAGCCATATTTTCGGATTTTCTCCAAAAATATGGCTGCCTCTATGTATGTTTTTAATTTTAGTTATTAATCAGTTTATCCTCGCCATTCCAGCTATATAATTTTCTGATTTCTTCTCCGACTACCTCTGAGTCATGAGCTGCTGCTTTTGCACGCATTGCTTTGAAATGTACCTGTCGTCCTGCGGAAGACATATCCAACAAGAAGTCTTTTGCAAATGTTCCATCCTGAATATCAGACAGCACTTTCTTCATTGCTTTCTTTGTCTCTGGTGTAATAATCTTTGGTCCTGTGATATAATCGCCATACTCTGCTGTATTAGAGATAGAATATCTCATTCCTTTAAATCCTGACTGGTAAATCAGATCCACAATCAGTTTCATCTCATGAATACATTCAAAGTAAGCGTTTCTTGGATCATATCCTGCTTCACATAATACTTCAAATCCTGTCTGCATTAATGCACAAAGTCCTCCGCAAAGAACAGCCTGCTCTCCAAAAAGGTCTGTCTCTGTCTCTGTCTTAAATGTTGTCTCAAGAACACCTGCTCTTGCTCCACCTAAAGCCAGTGCATATGCCAGTGCCATATCTAAAGCTTTTCCTGTAGCATCCTGCTCTACTGCAACAAGACAAGGTGTTCCTTTTCCTGCTACATATTCAGAACGTACGGTATGTCCTGGTGCTTTTGGAGCGATCATTGTAACATCTACGTCCTTAGGAGGAACGATTGCTCCATAGTGAATATTGAATCCATGTGCAAACATCAGCATATTTCCTGCTTCCAGATTTGGCTCGATATCTTTTTTATACATATCTGCCTGCAGTTCATCATTAATCAGAATCATGATAATGTCTGCTTTTTTTGCAGCTTCTGCTGCTGTATATACTTCAAATCCCTGAGCTTCTGCTTTTGCCCATGATTTGCTTCCTTTATAAAGACCTATGATTACATGGCATCCTGAGTCTTTTAAATTCAACGCATGTGCATGTCCCTGGCTACCGTATCCAATAATTGCTATTGTTTTTCCTTCTAACATAGAAAGGTTACAATCTTCCTGATAGTAAATCTTTGCTGCCATCTTTTTTTCCTCCAAAATTAGTTAATATAATTATATTTGTTAAAGGTTATCCTTTTCATAATAGCCTCTAGCGTACGAAATATTATAGATAACGCACATCTGCTGCTCCGCGTGACAGTCCTGTAATTCCTGTTCGAGCCAGCTCCAGAATTTCATATCCATTTAATAAATTAATAAATGCCTCAAGTTTTGACTGATCTCCTGTCAGTTCAACCACCAGAGAATCTACACTGACATCAATAACTTTCGCTCTGAATATATCTGCTATTGCAATCACTCCCGAACGGTTTTCATTATCTGCACGGACTTTCACTAAAATTAATTCACGATTTACACTACTATTTTCTTCTAACGTTTTAATATCCACAACATCAATCAGTTTTGCCACCTGTTTTGTGATTTGATCTAAGATCTGCTCATCGCCGCTTACAACAACTGTCATTCTGGAATAGCGTGGATCAGCTGTCTCTCCCGCACTCAGACTGTCAATGTTATATCCTCTTCTGCTGAACAATCCAACAATGCGGCTCAAAACACCTGAAGTGTTGTCAACCAACAGGGATAGCACTCTCTTTTTCATGACCGCTCTCCTTCTCTCTGAAAATTTCGTAACTTTTGTTCTATATTCTATCAATGATTGTCTTCTTTGTCAATCATTAATTTACATCTTTATCACTCTAAAGTGTGCAAAAAGGATGCTATTTTCTAGCATCCTCTGAACATTTTGTATATAGATTATAAAAATATTGGATAATATCCCTGCGTGTGATAATTCCAATAAAGATCCGGTCATCGTCAATTACAGGAACAAAGTTCTGATTCATAGAGGTCATCAAAAGATCTTCCATATTACAGTTGACATTGATTGGATCATTATACCATCGTCTAGGCACATCGCTGAGTAAAATATGTTCTGCCTTTTTCAAGTCAAGCTGCGCCGTATCTTTAATGTAGCGCAGAAGGTCTCCCTCTGTCAATGTTCCAACATAGTATCCTTGTTTATCAATGATCGGAATTGCGCTATATCTGTAATATTCCATTTTTTCTACCGTCTGTCTCAGGGAATAATCTTCATACAGATACGCTACTTCACTTTTGGGTTTTAAAAAAAATAAGATATTCATTTTTTATTATTTACCTTTTATTCTTCTTTTTTATCATTTGCTTTATTAATTTGTTCTCTTGCAAGCTGATGTCTAGTCTATCTCTTACTTCATTCTCCTCAGCTTTCTTTTAATCTGTTTTTTCTTTCTGATTTGGCGTGGCGTTTTAACCGTTCCATAAAAAGCAAGACTAAAGACAGGGATTCTCCGAATTAAAAATAGTCCGATATAAATGATACTCATTTTAAAGACCATCACAAGAATAGAAAATCCAAATGTATTCTCAGGAAGAAAATATTTTGCCCAGTCCATAGATGGCACATAATTCAGTTCTAGTTTATGCAGACATAAAACAACTAAAGATTCTCGACCTGTATAGCTCAAAAACCGTGCTAACAGTTTTAAATATTTTGAAATCAACGTTGAAATCCACAAAACAAACATCGATCCGCAGATACCAGCCCCTATCACAATCGCTCCGCTGACAATAGGAAGTCGATGTCCAAAAAATACTAAGGATGTCTTATATTGATTGCTCACCATATTGCACGTTCCATACAACATGCTGACTCCCCATAGCGCTGCCATAGGAATCATGAAAATTTTATGATGCTTAGGTATTTCATAAAGCCAATTTTTTTGTTTTATCAGATATCCAAAGTACATAAAGACCAGAGCGCCTAACGCTGGCTGTATACTCCATGGCAAAAAAAACCATTGTGCTGTTATATAGCTTGCTCCTGCTAAAATTCCTACCGAAAGCCATAAAGGACAATATTTTTTTATTTTTACCAGCCAATTAAATACCATTTGAGCCACAAACATCGCTACTAAAAACCATAACACGCCCACAATTCTGATATCTGGCAGGAAACTAATTGTCATTTTACTATTGCTTCCGATCCCATACAGTGCCGCCAAGCCATGCAGTCTTAAACCTTTCGCTATAATATCCATATTATCTGTCAAAATCTTATCAATCGCATAATATCCCAAAAAGCAAAGACAGGTTGTAAAATAAGGTACTAACAATCTTTTTACACTTTTTACAAATAAATCTTTCGTCTTTTTCTCATGATACAGATATCCACTGATAAAGAAAAACATAGGCATATGAAATGTATAGATCACTTTCGCTGTTATTGTTCCTGTAAATGTATGACCTATTATTGTGCAGATAATTCCGATTCCTTTCGCGACATCGACGTATTCCAGTCTATCATTGTTCATAATCCTATTCATCCCTCACATTTTCCAACCCCTTATCTAAAGGGATCTCTGTCTTGTATTGTAACATATTTAATGAATGGGATCAATGTTTTTTAATAAAACGTAACAAAAATGAACAAGATTATTCATTTTTTTGTGAATTACTTCGCTTCTTTCATGATTGTTTTTTTCTTTAAAAAAAGCTTATAAAAGAAAAGATTTTATTGATAAAAAAATTAAGATCCAGTAAAAACAGAGCGCCATAACTCTTTTGCTATGACGCTCTGCTGCATAAAATATTCTAATTTTTTTGCTTATCGAATTCGATCTGGAAATCCAACTTTTCTCTGCACTTTTCTCAATGTTTTAGAGGCATAATAATTTGCTTTTTCCGCGTTATTTTTAATCACACTGTCTGCTCTTCCCGTTTGAACCAGGTGATCTGCCAAACGGCAGATCACCTGGTTCAAACGGGAAGAGCAGACGGCGTTTTTGTACATTGACGATTATCCCACAAAAGAGGAGCTGCTTCAGGCAAGCTTGCAGCTGTTAGGGAAGTGGGGCGTTTGGAAAGGAGGCGTGGCGTGTGAACAGTAAAAAGATACGCACCATAGGTGCTGTGATT
>CBCTVZ010000107.1:0-7368 GCA_965150505.1 uncultured Robinsoniella sp.
GTTCCGATGTCTCGAAAAAACATTTTACCCCAACCCTTGACAAAGAACCAAAAAAGAAGCATACCCCTAGATAGAGGTATGCCTCGTTCTTCACTTAGCAGCTTGCTCCGCCTGCCAAATGCAGCTTCGCAGCCAAAATTTCTTCTTTTCTTTCAAAAAGTTCATTTGAAAGAAGCTGTCTCTCCACTTCTTCAAAACCAATTCTTTCGATTGTATCTGCAAAACGTTCGCCTGTTTTGCCCTGCTCACGGAACAGAAGAATCGCTTTTTCTACTACATCCAGCACTTCTTCCTCTGATGTAAAGATTTTGGAGATTGCTCGACCCTGAGCAATCTTCTTGCCCCATCTTCCGCCAATGTAAACCTTGAATCCTGCTGTGCCGTCTTCAATCGCATCGAATGGACACTGTCCAATACAACGTCCGCAGTTGTTACAGATGTCTTTGTCAATCTCCAGAACACCATCCTCCACTTTTGCAGCTTTCATCGGACAAGTCTTCTCAATCTTACACTTCTTGCATCCATTGCACAAATCTTCATCGAAATTTGGAATCAGCTGTCCAACGATTCCCAAATCATTCAGATCTGGCTTCACGCAGTTATTTGGACATCCTCCTGTTGCAATTTTAAATTTGTGCGGCAGTTTCACTGTGCGATATCCAAGATAAAATCTCTCATGAATTTTTTCTGACAGTGCAAACGTATCATACAGACCATACTGACATGTCGTTCCTTTACATGAAACAACAGGACGCACCAAAGAACCTGTTCCTCCGGTCTGAAGACCTGCCTGTGCAATATACTCACGGAATGGCTCAATATTGTCAAAATGGATACCTCTGACTTCCACCGTCAAACGTGTTGTAAACTCAACATCTCCATTTCCAAATTTCTGTGCTGCCTCTGCAATCACTCTTGTCTGCTCCGCATTAATCTTTCCATTTACTGTGATGATACGGCCGTTGAAAAGATCTGTTCCTTTATTATTTAAAAAACCTAATGCTTTTACTCTTTTAATTTCATCTGCGCTGATTGTACATCCCATAATGACTACCTCTCTTTTTTTATTCTTCGACTTCTACATCTGTAAAAATGTTGCCGCCTTCCAAAGCTTTTGTATTTTTATATCCATAAAACTTCATACGATTCTGAAGCAGATATGCACGTTTTCCTTTGTTGCACACAAGTAACAGTTTTTCTTCTGGATCAAATCCGTCAATCAAACCATTTACGGTTGTCAGATCCACATATGGCGCTCCTTCTGTTGTTGGCTGAATAGAAGCGTCAATCAGACGATATCCCTCTGCCGCGCCATTTGCATACTCAGCCGGTGTAAATGTCTCAAAGTTGCCTTTGATCTTATTCTTTAAAACATTTAACGTATGTGCAAATGGATGAATTGCTGTTGAGAATGGCGGTGCATATGCAAAGTCCAGATCAGAAAGATCATCCAGTGTTCCTTTTAACATAATGCCTGTCACAGCAATGTCCACAATCTTATCTACTGCGCCAGATCCAATTACCTGAATACCAATCAGTCTTTCTGTTTTTTTATCTGCAATCATCTTAATTGCAAAAGAGCTTGCTCCTGAATAGTAATGAGCTTTATCATCCACAATCGTGACAACGCTGATCGGATCAAATCCTTCTGCCTTTGCCTGTTCCTCTGTCAAACCTGTTCTTCCTACATTGATTCCTGGAAGTTTGCACACTGCTGTTCCAAGAACTCCTCTATATGGAATTTTTGCTCCCATAATGTTCTGTGCAATCACACGTCCTGCAATATTTGCTGTAGATCCCATTGGAGACCATACCGGTTTTCCTGTCAAGGCATTGTGAACCATTGCACAATCACCTGCTGCATAGATGTCTGGAAGATTTGTCTCACCAAACTTGTTTGTCATAATTGTGCCTTTTACCATCTCCAGTCCTGTATCTTTCAGGAAATCTGTGTTTGGTTTAATTCCTGCACTTAAAACTACCAAATCTGCTTTATACGCTTTTTTGCTGGTGATAACCTTTTTCACCTTGCCATTTCCTTCAATCGCTTTAACCGCAACTCCTGTCACAACGGCAATTCCGCTTTCAGACAGTTTTCCTTCTGCGTACTCCGCCATCTCCTTGTCAAATCCAGGTGCAAGAATCTGTGGCATCATATCCAGCACAAATGGCCGAACACCCATTTTTTTCAGATTTTCAGCGATTTCCAGTCCAATATATCCAGCTCCTACTACGACTGCTTTTTTTATGTCACCGCTGTCTACCGTTTCACGAAGTCGGAACGCATCATCCGGTGTTCTCATAAAGAATACGTTTTCCAGATCGCATCCTTCAATAGGAGGTTTTGCCGGACTTGCACCAACGGCAATCACAAGTTTATCATAATCATATTCTTTTGTTTCTTGTGTTTTTAAATCAACGGCTGTTACTTTTTTTCCTTCCGGATCGACTTTTACAGCTTCCACTTCTGTCAGCACTTTTACTCCTGTCAGTTTTTCATATTTCTGTGGTGTGTTTACGATTAACTCTTCACGGTTCTCAAGCACATGACCTACATAATATGGAAGTCCGCATCCTGCGTAAGAGATTTCTTTCCCCTTATTCAGCACTGTTACTTCATTTGCACGATCCTCTCTCATAAGCTTTGCAGCAATCTTTGTTCCAGCAGCAACGCCTCCTAGTACAAGTACCTTCATATTTATCCTCCTATCTCTCTATCTATTCCATTTCCCAAGTATTGTCATCAAAAATCTTTTTCTTACAATAATAATAATATCACTTGTTATTTTATAAGTAAAATAGTAATATTTTATGTAACGTATAGGTATTTTCTTATAATGTAAATATATACCGTAAATACAAAAAATATAAGAGAGGAGGAAACATTTATGGCAACGATTCGACAGCTGGAAGCATTTATTGCCACTGCTGAATTTAAAAAAATGAGTGAAGCTGCAAAACATCTATATATTTCTCAGCCCACTATCAGCCAAATTATTTCTGAATTAGAAAAAGAGTACCAGACAAAACTGTTTGAGCGTCACACAAAGGAACTTCAAATCACTCCTGCCGGTTCTCTTCTCCTGAAAAGCGCCCGTGAAATTATTGCAATTCAAACTGCTTTAAAACAAAATATGAAAACAATCAATTCTATTCGTTCTCTTCATATCGGTGTTACGATCACCATAGGGGCTAATATTATGGGAAAAATCGTAGCTCATATGAATAAGCTCTATCCTGATATCGATATTTCTGTTACGGTCACAAACACCGAACATGTAGAACATATGCTTTTGCACAATGAAATAGATCTCGCTCTTTCCGAGGGCATCATCACGCATAATGATCTGGTTGCAAAATCAGCCTTTCTTGATAAACTCTGCATTATCTGCAGCAAGGATCATCCATTTGCTCATGCCTCCAGTCTTCATGCAGAAGATCTTCGCAATCAAAATTTTATTCTGCGTGAAAAAGGAAGCGGTACAAGAGCTATTTTTGAAACCTTTATGAAAGTTCAAAATATACCGTATCACATAAAATGGGAAAGCAGCAGTACTCCGGCAATTATTGATGCCGTCTCTTATAATCTTGGTCTGGGATTTGTGTCCGAACGCTGTGCTGCCCCAAAAGTAAAAGCTGGTATGTTGTTTCACTGTCCAGTAGAAGAAATTAATCTTGATCGTTTTTTCTATCTCTGTTATAACCGCAATCACTCTTTTACAAGCCAGATGAAAGATTTCAGTGAATATATTTTTTCGCTTCCGAAAGATTTTAGTTAGAAGAATAAAATAAGAACAGTTGGTTTTCTTTCCAACTGTTCTATATATCCTTTTTTCTAATTATATATAAACTCACTCTCAAATTCCTATGTTTGAATAATCTTTGTTATTTCATTACCCTATAGATTTACACTGCGTTCAAACACATACCCGTATTATAGAAAAAATTGAACTCTATGCCTATATCTCATTTCGCTATAAAATTCCTCAAATTTTCATCCTATACGCAAATATATGAATTTCACATTATAAATTTATCACAACTTTTTATCATCTCTTGTATTCTACTTAAAAGATGTCCTATCATAAAGAAAATTGTTTCATAGTGCATATATTCCAGTATATTCTCATCAAACATAAATTTCAGATTCGCCGGAAACTCATCATCCGCTTCCCAATATTGAATGATCACTGGCAAAAATGAAAATGGATATAATTTTGCAGTAACATCCCCTTTTAGATCTATCTTTTCCCCAAAAAGTAAACAAACATTCTCTAGTTCTTTTATCTTTCCATTAAAAGAATCTGCCACTTTCTGAAACATATTACTTCCCGGAGCGGAAGATCTTACTGTCCCTTTCAGCATATTGAGAGAACAGTATTTTCCTGACAAACTAGAGGTCTCTTTTGCATAACAAAGAATATCATATATCGTCATAGCTTCATTATAATCTGCCTCTATGCCATTCTTAAAACAATCATCTGACCACTCTACTATTCCATTTTTTCGATTTATTCTATAATGCCTTAATGCAAAATCCAGATATAAATATTCTGAATCATTTTTCAGTGAATACTTCTGAATCATCTTTGTCTGGTCATACTTTATAAATTCACTCCGCATCTGATTCCGCATAATTTCATAATTTGATAACCCCATTGTCCAATCACCTACCTATTGCTTTGCGATCAATGAGATTACTTTTTCTGCAATATTTTCTCCGAATACTTGAAACTGCTCTGCGTCCTTATTCATTGTTTCAACGATTCCAACAGCTCCCAGTTGAAACTTATTTGTCGTTTTTTTACCAGCTCCTGAAAAAACTAACATTCTTTTTAACATCATATTTCTGACAACGTCCATGATAGCCGTATCAACGCCTCCTATCGGAGACTGTGCCGTTACAAATGCCGCACCTAATTTTCCACTTAAATCTAGTCTTACATTAGAATCAAACCATTTCTTTAATTCCCAACTCATCCCCGCACAATATACAGGTGTCCCAAAAATCACCGCTTCACTTTGCTGAAGAAATTCATAGTCTACTTCATCATCCCGAATAGACATCAATTTTACCTGTGCAAATGGAAATCTTTGTAGAATTCCTTCTTCGATATATTCTGCTGCAACTTCTGTGTTTCCACCCTGACTTACATAAATAATTGAAATCTTCATGATTCTTTCCTCCTTCAGTTTTTATCATCTAATACTGCTATTTTACATGATAACATTTTTTCTGTATAGAAAAAATCAAACTTTCCATACGCCTGATCTGTTTTCCATACAATTTAAACTACAAAACCTATTCTCTATATGGAATTCAGTTGCAGGCATTTTTTGAATATGTTAAACTGTCATTGTTTATATTTAAAACAAATTAAATTGAAATTTATCAAATTAGCCCGTACCCTCTTGCTTTAGCTGTGAGGAGTGTCAATCCAAGGAAGTAGGTTATTTTATGGAATATGGATATTTGTTTTATCTTGTTGTTGGTTTTTTTTCTGGAAGCATTCTCTTTGGAAGAATCATTCCATTTCTTTTCAAAAGCGTCGATGTAACCAAGAAATCTGATGACGGAAATCCTGGTGTCTTTAACGCATTTACATATGGTGGACCACTTTGCGGAACGTTCGCTTTATTACTAGATCTTTTAAAAGGAGCTCTTCCAGTTATGTTATGTGCCTCTCACATTGGAACAGATTCTTGGTTATTTGCACTTGTAGTTGCAACGCCTGTATTTGGACATGCTCATTCTATTTTTGACAGAGGAAATGGAGGTAAAGGAATTGCTGTTTCTTTCGGCGTTTTACTGGGATTACTTCCAATTTGGCAACCACTAGTTTTACTTATTGTCTGGTATTTACTTTTTCTTATAGCAATACCAACTAAATCTAACACAAGAAAAAGTATCTATACTTTCTTTGCATTTGGAATCAGTTCTATATTTATCGTGAAATATAAGATGATTATGCTTGGATGTATTCTCATTGCTACTATTGTCATTCACAAGCATTATTTAAATGCCATTGCTTGTGAACAACACCAAGAAAAAAGCTATGAAAAAAAATGAAGAATGGAGGATTCGATGAAAGCATTAATATTATCTTGCAATACAGGCGGCGGTCATAATTCTGCTGCAAAAGCAGTTGCAGAAGAGCTTCTCGCTCACGGTGACGAAGCTTATGTGTTAGATTACCTCTGTCTCGCAGGTAAGGGCGTGTCAAAATTAGTTGGAGACGGCTATGTACAGATTGTGAAGAAAACGCCTCTTTTATTTGGACTTATATACAAATTAGGAATGTTCATCAGTCGCATCACTCGAAAATCACCCGTTTATTATATCAGCGGACTTATGGCAAAATATCTCAATAGCTACCTGCAAGAACATCCAGCAGACGTTTTAATCATGCCACATCTGTATCCTGCTGAAACAGTTACTTACATGAAACGAAAAGGTATGAATCTTCCTGTAACGATTGCTGTAATGACGGATTATACTTGCATTCCATTTTGGGAAGAAACAGACTGCGATCACTATATTCTTCCTCATGAAGCCTTACGAAAATCTTGCGTAAAAAAAGGAATTCCAAACGAGAAAATTCAAACATTTGGAATTCCTGTATCAAAAAACTGTCGCCTAAAAATTAGTAAAGAAGAAGCGCGTAATAAATTAGGCTTAGAATTAAATCAAAAATACTTTCTGACATCTGGCGGTAGCATGGGCGCTGGAGATTTTGTGGAACTGATTCAAAAATTAGTTTCCAGCACAGATACGGAACAAATTCTTGCCATTTGTGGAAATAATCGAAAAGCTGAACGAAAATTAAAAAAGAAATTTAAAGAAGAGGCGCGCGTAACTGTGTTAGGATTCACAGATCAAATGCCGCTTTATTTAAGAGCCTGTGATGTAGTATTTACAAAACCTGGTGGATTAACTTCCACAGAGGCTGCTGTCATCGGTGTTCCAATCATTCACACAGCTCCAATTCCTGGTTGTGAAACAATCAATCGTCGTTTCTTTATGCGCGCTGGCATGAGCTGGTCTGCAGCCACCTTAAAAGGTCAGGTTAGCAAAGGAATCCGTCTTATGAATGACTTGGAAGCTCAAAAAAAGATGATAGACAGCCAAGCCAGACAAATCCATGGAGATGCTGTGGAACAATTATACGACTTCATCTGTCTACAATGCAATTCCGTAAAAGATCCTTGCAATCAACTGGATGCAGAGTGAAATTACAACTATTATAACAAAACAAGAAAAGAGGCTGCCCACTAATCACTTAGTGCGACAGCCCATTTTCGTCATAAATTTTAGGTTGTAAACTTTACTTGGGGGTAAAGTAAAAAATAGATAGGCATAGAAGTTCA
>CBCTVZ010000108.1:0-7362 GCA_965150505.1 uncultured Robinsoniella sp.
GATAATTCCTTACTGGCTGTAAGGGATATTAACCATAAATATATTGTAGTAGAATGGAGATTTTTATGTCACAATTTTCTCGAACAGAATTATTATACGGTCATGAAGCAATGGAAGATCTCGCTGGCAGAAGAGTAGCCGTCTTTGGTGTCGGCGGTGTCGGCGGATATGCTGTGGAAGCCCTTGCAAGAAGCGGTATCGGCACACTTGACCTTTTTGATAATGATACCGTCTGTCTCTCAAACCTGAACAGACAGATCATCGCCACTCATCAGACGATTGGGATGTATAAGGTAGATGCGGCAAAAGAACGCATTTTATCTATCAATCCAAACGCTTCTGTCTTTACTCACAAACTTTTTTTCATGCCAGATACGGCAGATCAGGTCGATTTTTCTGTCTTTGACTATGTCATTGATGCGATTGATACCGTCACTGGAAAAATTGAACTTGTCATGCGCGCCACTGCTGCCGGTGTTCCAATTATCTCCTCGATGGGAGCTGGAAATAAAAAAAATGCCAGTGCGTTTGAAGTCACTGACATTTATAAGACATCGGTCTGCCCACTCGCCAAAGTAATGAGAAAAGAATTAAAAGCGCGGGGCATTCGTCATCTAAAAGTTGTTTACTCAAAAGAGCTTCCTTTAAAACCTCTGGAATCATCGGAAGCGCCTCAGCAAGGGAGAAGAAGCACGCCTGGAAGTACCGCATTTGTCCCTTCTGTTGCCGGTTTAATTATCGCCGGCGAGGTCATCAACGATTTGACTGCACGTTTTGTCTGATTCGCCAAAGCAAATTTCCCTCGAAATATGTCATTGGTTCTTGATTTGGGAAAACCCAAATCATGCGGTAAATATAAAAAACAACCATTGCCGCAAGAAGCGCGATGGCATATTTCTGAAGGGATTTTACTTCCTTTCCCATCACATACCGTCTCAAACAGAAAACAATTCCAAGCGCAATCCAGCCATAGACCAGCGGGTGCATCTGATACGCCTCAGCAAAACGCAGCTGCAGAACAAGAAAAAACGCTCTTGTCATTCCGCATCCCGGACAGGGCAGACCGCAAAACAAAACCATCGGGCAAAACCGCCCAAACAATGTCTGAACACTCAAAGCATACGCGCAAAAGGCAACTGCCGCTTTCCAGTATTGTCTGATGTCGTTTTTTATTCGCAGCCAGATCTCTTCTTTTCTCTCAAAAAATACATTCATTTTTATCTTTATTTCTATATCTATTTCTTCTATATTTATTTATTTTTATCTTTATTTCTACAATCTATTTCTTCTATATTTATTTCTATACTTATCTTAAAAAAATCTATTTTAAGAATCCGCTGATGATCTGCTCTTCTGCCTCTGCTTCTGTCAATCCTAGAGTCATCAGTTTTACAATCTGTTCTCCAGCAATTTTTCCAATCGCCGCCTCATGAATCAAAGCAGCATCCGGATGGTTTGCTGTTACCTGAGGAAGTGAACTGATTTTTGCATTTCCCACAATGATCGCATCGCATTCTGTGTGACCGCTGCATGGCGCGTTTCCTTCCAGATCAGAATAGAAGACCTGTCTTGATTCTTCTTTTGCTACGGAACGAGATATAATATTAGCAGAAGAATTTTTTCCATTCATGCAAACTTTAAAACGGCTTTCTGCTGTCTGATGGCCGTGTGTCATCAAACGCTCTGTCACCATAATTTTTGCTCCTTCTGCCAGTTTTGCCTCTGTCTCACGGATCGTAGAATCTACTCCCTTGATCTGAACCGTATCCATCTCCATGTATCCGCCCTCAGCGATCTCAATTTCTGTCTTTGGATTCATAATTCTTTCTCCAGAGCCATCTCCGCTTCCATAATGTTTTTCTACATATTTAATTTTTGCATTTTTTCCGATAAAGAAACGGTGAATACCATTGTGCTGACTTGCCGCTGATCCTCCATTGTGGATACCACATCCTGCAATGATTGTGACATCTGCATCGTCACCGATATAAAAATCATTATATACCGTCTCTGTCAATCCTGCCTGACTTAAAATCACAGGGATATGGACACTTTCTTTTTTTGTACCTGCTTTGATATGAATTTCAATTCCTGTTCCATCTTCTTTTGTGATGATATCAATATTAGCGCTGGTCTGTCTTGCCGCTGTCTGTCCATTTGCTCTTATATTATATGCTCCTGTCGGAATCTCATGAAATCCTGCCACTGCTTCCAGTAATTGTTTTTGAATTGCATCCATTTTATTTTTCCCCTTTCTGCCAGTATTTACATTCTTCTGCACTTTCTTCTCCAAGCAGAGTCGGTAAAATTTCTTCTTTTTTTCCGCATCCTGTAACATGACCATCTGCGATCACTACAATTTCATCTGCTGTTTTTAAAATTCTTTCCTGATGAGAAATGATCAAAATAGAGCCGTGCAGACGACCGTGCATCTTCTCAAATACCTGAATCAGATTCTGGAAACTCCAAAGGTCAATTCCAGCTTCCGGCTCGTCAAATACAGAAATCTTTGTTCCCCTTGCCATGACAGTTGCAATTTCAATTCTCTTAATCTCTCCTCCTGAAAGACTGCTGTTGACTTCACGGTTAATATAATCTTTTGCGCACAGTCCAACTTCTGAGAGATATTCGCACGCGCCGGCCGCTGACAGATTTTTTCCTGATGCCAACCGAATCAAATCTAAAACGGTAACGCCTTTAAATCGAACCGGCTGCTGAAACGCATAACTGATTCCTCTTTTTGCTCTTTCTGTTATGCTCAGATTCGTGATATCTTCTCCATCAAGCAGAATCTGTCCAGATGTCGGCTTCTCAATGCCCGCAATAAGCTTGGCAAGCGTTGATTTTCCTCCGCCATTTGGTCCTGTGATTGCGACAAATTTATTGTCTTCCAGCGTAAAGCTGACATCTTTTAAAATTTCTTTTTCCTTACTTTCTTCAGAAACTTGAAAAGAAACGTTCTTTAGTTCCAGCATACTTTTTCCTCCACTGACTTTTCTGTTTTCTTCTGGCGTACTTCTGAAAACACATTTTTATCTCCTGCTGTTGAAAGCTAGGAGAATGTTTGCTTTTGTCACTCTTAAAGTAACTTTTCTACGCTCTCTCTTAAAATCCTACAGACCGCATTATATCACACTTATCTCTCTGATTGCAAATTGATCTGTGCTTCCTCTGTCACGATTTCTTCCATATCTTTATACAGGATATGGCGCAGAAGACCGCCATACTTTTTTGCTGTCTTCAAAATACGATATCCCATCTTCTGAACATTATGCAGACTGTACTGATTTTCCGGACAGACGGTACACATTCGATAGCGATACTTCCCTGTCTCATCCAGTATTTCTTCCGCTTTTTTCATCATTTCTTCCTGAAGATGATTCCCTCGAAACTCTGGCAATACCGCAGCCGAATCCATATGGGCGACTTGATTTAAGGCTTCCCCTTTTAATCCAAGATCAATTCCCATATTTGCGCTGCTCTGCCTTGGAAAATCAACCATAAAAAATCCTGCGATTTTTTTCTCTTTTGTCTCAGCTTTCAAGATAAATCCAGCCTTTTCAATATGATCTTCTATATAATCGCGATCATCTGCGACAAACCATTCTGGTTTTGTCACTCTTTTTACGCTCTCCATCACTTCCATAATCTCTTCTACATCAGAATCTTCTGCCTTTTTGATCCAAAATTTTTTTCCATCTATCGCCATTGTTCTATTTTTCCTCCTTTGTTATATGCTTCTTTATTATATGTTCCTGTATTATATGCCCCTGTGTTATATATTCTTGTATTGTATATTCCTGTATTGTATGTTCCTGTGTTATATATTCTTGTATTGTATATTTCTGTATTCTATACTCCTGTCAAAATTTCATGAAATCCCATCACTGCTTCCAATTTATTTATCCAAGCGCTACATCTAAAATCATCATCACGACAAAACCTAGCGCAAATCCGATTGTTCCTCCACTTTTTTGTTTTCCTTCATTTGATTCGGGGATCAATTCTTCTACCACTACATAAAACATTGCGCCTGCCGCAAACGACAGCAGATATGGCAAAGCTGGAATAATCTTAGACGCAATTAAAATTGTGATTCCCCCTGCAATCGGCTCTACGATTCCAGAAAGCATCCCATACAAAAAAGATCTTCCCTTTTTCATCCCCTCGCTGTAAAGCGGCATGGAGATGATCGCCCCTTCTGGAAAATTTTGTATCGCAATTCCTACTGCAAGCGCAAATGCGCCTGCCATAGTCACCTCATGATTTCCCATCATTACTCCTGCAAAGACCGCTCCGGCAGAAAGTCCTTCTGGTATGTTGTGGAGAGTGACCGCCAACGTCATCATTGTATTTTTCTTTGTGATCCCACATATATTCTCACTCTGCGTCCATTTCGGATAAAAATGCGGAAGAAAGCGATCCAAAAGCAATAGGCTTCCCATTCCTGCCAAAAGACCGACTGATGCTGGAAAAAATGCAAATTTTCCCATCTCCTGCGCCATATGAATTGCTGGAATCATTAACGACCAAACCGATGCCGCAACCATCACGCCTGAGGCAAATCCCATCATTAATTTTCCTGAAAATGGTCGAATCTTTTTTTTCATAAAAAATACACATGCCGCCCCTGCTGTCGTTCCAAAAAATGGAATCATTAACCCTAAAAAAATTTTCATTTTTCCTCCCCTGATTTTCCACAGCCAGTATATCACACATTTTACTGCAAAAATAAACTGCACTGCAAATTTTTACTGATAAAACTGCAAAAATAGACTATTCCAAGACAAAAACCTTGACTTTTCTTTTTTTCCCCATTTTGGTATGCTATTGATAACAGAAATGAAAGGGGGATTTTACAATGAATAATAAAAAATTAAAAGTTTTTCTTGCCGCATCCAGCGCAATGGCAATGGTTCTTGGTGTCCATGCTTCTGCTGAGGAAGCTGACCTTACTCCTGGTGTCACAGTCAGTGCAGATGAAGAGTCTGCCACAGGTTATACTGCAACCTTTGTATATGAAGATGCAGATGCGCAGTCTGTCAATCTTGTAGGAGGTATGGCTTTCTTCTACGATGATGGCTCTGTTGGAAAAAATCCTGAAATCTCCTATACACCTTATGAGTGGAAAGCAGATATGATTCCTTCCGGTGATGGCGGATTTACGACAGAAATGACAAAAATTGACGGAACCGATTATTGGACCGTGGAAGTGCCTCTTCCAAGCGGAAAATATCTGTACGCTTACAATGTAGACGGCGCTGAGAAAAACATTTCCGATCCAGAAAATGTTCCTTTAACCGCAGATGTAGAAAATGGAAATGCGTTTGATCGAAGTGTATTTTATGTACCGTACGATGTGCAGAAACAAGCTGGCTATAAAGATTGGTCTTTCCTGATGGAACGCGCCGATGAAAAGAAAGGCAGTGTTTCCTTTGTAAACTATGAAGATCTGGATGGAACACAACGACCTCTTGGTATCTATCTGCCTTACGGATACGATGAAAATGGAGAGGATTACAATGTATTATATCTTTCCCATGGTGGCGGTGGAAATGAGACAGACTGGTTCTATGGTGGAAGCGCAGATCACATCTTTGACAACCTGATTGCAGATGGCAAAGTAGAACCTACGATTGTTGTGACAATGAACAACTCGGTATATGAATGGGATTATGACCGCATCATCACAAATCTGATGGATCATATTATTCCTTACATAGAAGAAAATTATAATGTATCTCCTGATGCTTCAGGCAGAGCATTTGCCGGTCTTTCTATGGGAGGAATGACAACCTCTCACGTTTATTACAACTGCGCAGATCAATTCGATTACTTTGGAATTTTCAGCGGATCTGAAGCAACGATTGATACAAGCGTCCTTGATCTTGAAACTTTAAAACAGCCTTTTGTCATGATTGGCGCTGGAAAATTTGATATGGCTTATGTCAATGACAGCTATCAGCAAGAAGGCGACCGCACAAGTCTTGGTTTAAAAGAAAATATGACAGAGGCAGGTATTTCCTATCGTTTCCACGAAGTAGACGGCTCGCATGACTGGTTTGTATGGCCTCAGCTCCTGAATATCTTTGCTGAAAATTATCTTTGGAAATAATAAGACTGCGATCTTGCGTTTACACAAACTTTTATAAAGATTTATCACAATTATAGTATTTCATTCTTAATTATAATGTTTCGTTTTTAAATTTTATACGAACAATAGACTCTCAAAAGTTCTCTGAAACATCACAGCTTTTCATAGAACTCTTGGGAGTTTATGCTTATTTTTCAGATTCATTTTAAGACTTGAAAAAATTTCATTTATAGAAAGATTTCATTTGCAAAAAGATTTGATTTATAAAAAATTTCATGGAAGGATTTGATTTATGAAACGACTCAAATATCTGATTATTCTGCTGATGGTGTCTATGCTTTTTTTATTAAAATTTCCGTCTGGATTTTCTCCTGCCGAAGATCCTACTTTTCACTTTACTTTTGTCTGCCTTTTGACATGGACCATTCTTGCATCTGGCATCAAAGATGCGGACAAAGAATTTGGCACAGATACAAAGCTTGTCGGCTGTTCCCACCTTGATCCTGCCCTGCAGATTCAGGCTCTTGAGACCGCAATCTGTTCCAATCCCGATGGAATCATCACGGCAGGTATTGAGGAAAATGACGAACTATCCGCTGTTCTTCTAAAAGCGGCCAAAAAAGGGATTCCTGTTGTTCTAGTAGACAGCGATCTTCCAGAAAGCAAACGGATCTGCTATATCGGAACAGACAATATAAAAGCCGGACAGCTTGCCGGTTCTGATCTATATAAAGCTACAGGCGGCAAGGCAAAAATTGGAGTCATTGCATCATCGCTCACTGCCCCGAATCAATATCAGAGACTGACAGGATTTAAAGATGAAATCAGCCGCTATCCAGACTTATCTTTAGAGTGTGTCATACAGTGCGAATCCAGCCGTCTCCTTCTAAATGAAAAGATTCCACAGATGTTGAAAGAACATCCAGATATCAACGCATTATTCTGTATGGAAGGTTACTCTTCCGATATGACAGGCAAAATTTTAAAACAGTTGGGAAAACCATACTGCGATATTCCGGTTGTCTCGTTTGATATCGTCACCCCTTCTTTTCAATATGTAGAGGAAGGCACTTACTATTCCATCATCACGCAGTCTCCATATGAACAAGGATATCTGGCTGTCTCTAAACTTGTCGATTATTTGAATGGCAAACCGGTAGAAAGTATCTGCTATACGGATTCATTCAGCATTAAAAAAGAAGATTTAAAGAATGAGTTGACACTCCACACGGCTAAAGCCGTGGGATTCTTGCTACCTGCTACACATA
>CBCTVZ010000109.1:0-7349 GCA_965150505.1 uncultured Robinsoniella sp.
ACTTGTTAACATGGCATTCCTATCATCTGTGCAGCGTGTACTCCTGACAAATCTTCCTCATTTACCTCGTATTCTCTCGTTTGAAATAAAATTCCTGCACTCTCCACAATCCGCATCGCATTTGTCTTCACGGAAGCTTCATTTTTTTTCTTTGCCATATTTTTTGCTCCTTTGCTGTATTTTTTATCTATTTCATCAAAATTTTTCCATCAGCTCATCAAATTCAACAATTTTTATCGTTTTTATCTCTTCTTTGCTGCATAGAGCCATCATAAATTGCCCACGTTTCCAAAAATCAATCGTTTCGCCGTTTAAACGCCAAAGATTTTCTTTCTCCTCCTTTGTCTCTAAACGTCTTAGATCTTCTCTGATCCCTGTCCCCTTTTTTTTCAGATACGCTTCCTTTGCTGTCCATATTTTTGTCATCATCCATTCTTTTTCTTCCCCTGAGTGACAAAGATCGATCCGCCTCTTTTCACTTTCGCAACAGATGCGTTGTTTTAACTTTTCCTGAAAAGAAATTCTCTTTTGCAAATCAATTCCATTTTCTTGTCTGCCTATCACACACGCTGCTTTTTTGTCGCTGTGGCTGAGATTAAAAAAGATTTCCTGCATACCAGCTAAAAATGGCTTTCCATATTTACTGTTCTCTATGCGGATTTCTTCCTTTTTACATCCATATTCTTTACAGAGAGCAGAAATAAGAAGCGTGTAACAGATCACACGCTCCATTTTGCGCTCTCGATTTTTTATCTCATCTATTCTCTTTTTAATCGCTTCCGGAAATGCAGAATATAAAAAAAGTGCTTCGGAATCGGTCAGTTGTCTTGAATCTTCATATAAATAAATCATTTTTATCACCTGCTTTTTGTTGCTCTTTTTATTTTAAAATCTCTTTTTTAATTTTTCAAGTGCGTTTTTTTCAATGCGTGATACATAAGAACGAGAAATTCCAAGCTGTCTTGCAATCTCTCTCTGTGTCATTTCCTCCGCGCCACAGACACCGTAACGCAGACGAATTACTTTCTTTTCTCTTTCATTCAACACTTCTTCCAGCAAATGATATAGTTTCTTTACATTTTCCTCAAGCTCCATCTTTTCAACAAGATCTATATTTTCCCCTTCAATGATATCAAACAGACTAATTTCATTGCCTTCTTTATCTGTTCCGATTGGATCATACAGAGATACTTCTTTTGTTGTTTTCTTTTTCATGCGAAACATCATCAAAAGTTCATTTTCTATACATCTTGCCGCATAGGTGGCGAGCCGATTGTTTTTTTGAGAATCAAAGGTGGAAACTGCTTTAATCAGACCAATCGTTCCGATTGAAATTAAGTCATCTTTTTCTTCTTCTGTCCCCTGATACTTTTTGACTACATGAGCAACCAGTCTTAGATTGCGCTCAATCAAAATCCTTTTTGCCTCCATATCGCCTTCCTGATATTTCCGGAGATATTTTCTTTCTTCCTCGACTGTAAGCGGTTTTGGAAATGTTTTCAAAAAAGCTCCTCTAAGTGGTTTTATTATATCTTATGTATCGCTTCTGTAAAAAGTGCCTTTCCTATTTCAAAAAACGTGTTAAAAATCTGAAGTACAAGCAACGGTAATCATAGTAATATAGTCATCGCTTTTTTGAAGTGACATCTCATTTAATCCTTCTTCATAGGCATATCCATTTAAAGTAAGATGATGTTCCTTTGCAAAAGATAAAATCATCCGATAGACATTTTGAATCTTATCCCATCCTCCAAAGCAAAATGCTCTTATGTATTCTCCTGCCGGCAAAAGCTCATCGTATTGGGCAACTTTCTCCTGACCGTATGCAAAAAAAGCATCATATTTTTGAAAATTTCCCTGTAAAATATTTTGGACTGAAATACGGCTTCCAAAATTATCATAGAGACCAAATATTTTCTTTAAGCGGAGTGAAAATTCTGTTGCAACAGAAAAATCATCTTCATCATATGCCCCTGTGATCGGCTCTGAAATCATAATCCGCTGTTCTGGAAGATAAACTTTTTCTATTTTTCCATGAAATGCTGATAAACCTAGTTCTAATTTGTCCTGTTTTTGCTGTAAAAAGGCTTTTGCCTCCAAAAGCTGCTCAATCGATTTGTCGATCAGCTTTTTTTTATCGCTAATAATTTGTTTAAAAGAAGCGTCGGACGGACTGTCTGTATACGTCTTGATGTCTTCGATGGAAAGACCTAGTTTTCTGAAAATCAAAATCATTTCTAATTGTATCGTTTGAAAACAACTGTAATAATGATATCCATTTTCTCCTTTCACTTTCGGACAGAATAGTCCAATATCATTGTAATAATGCAGTGTTCTTTTATTGATACCATTTAATTTTGCAAATTCTCCTGAAGAAAATAAATATTTTTTATTTTTCATAAAATCCCCCTTGACTGTACAGTTACTGTACATAGTATGATACACCTCGAAAAGAAAAATTACAATATTCAGGAGGAAAAAATGGAGTTTAAAATCATACAGAACAATCAGTGGGCAAAAATAAAAAAGATTTATTTGGAAGCGTTTCCAAAACGAGAACGAAAACCGTTCTGTGTCCTGCGCCACTCTGTAAAAACAGGAAAAGCTCAGATTTTTACCGTATCCGATCAAGATACCGTAATCGGCTTTACGGTAGTAATCCCTTATCGCGATATGGTTATGGTAGATTATCTTGCCGTCTCTCAGGAGATACGCAGCAAAGGAACAGGCAGTTATATTATGCAAAAAGTTTGCAAACAATTTTCAGACAGAAGAATTCTCTTACTGATTGAACGTTTAGACGATCAGGCAGACAATCGGAAACAGAGAATTGCCAGAAGAAAATTCTATTTCAAAAATGGCTTTTCTTCTTCTGAACTTTTTATTAAAGGAGCTAGCGGAGATATGGAAATCTTAACTTTTGGAGGAAAGGTATCTCCAGAAGAGTATCTGATCTTACAAAGATACGCTTTGGGCAATCTGCTTTTTCATTTGTCTAAAATTGATTTTGCCGCTTAATCTTGCTCTTATCTAAAATCAGAAACTTTTCGGATAAATTTGACAAAAAAACAAATCAAAATAATAAAGGAAGGAGATAAAAAATTTATGCGTACTATTTTTTCAAAAATCAAGCTAAACGGATATCAAATCACAGGGCTTTCTGTACTGGTATTAATTTCAGCAGTAGGAGAAATGATGCTGCCTTCCCTGTTGGCGCAAATGATTAACAGTGGCGTATCAAATGCCTCAGAAAAAATGATTTTTATACTTGCAGCGTCAATGGCTGGCATTACCATTATGGCATGTGTCATTAATTTCTTATCCGTTAAACTGGCAACTCGGATCTCTACAGAATTTTCATCCAAACTTCGTTCCGAAGTCTTTACAAAGATACAAAGTTATTCCTCAGCAGAATTAGATAAATTTGGCATTGCCAGCCTTGTGACAAGAAGTACATCGGATATCACAAACGTACAAAACTTTCTTACTATGCTGCTGCGTATCGGTATCTTAGCCCCAATGATGGCTGCTGCCGGTCTTGTATTTTCAGCCGCTACAGGTGGACAAGTCAGCTCTGTCTTAACCATTGCGATTCCTGTTTTATTGATCGGAGTGGGAGGAATTGTCGTGCTGGCATCGAAATATTCCATCAAACTTCGCCAAAAATTAGATCAGATCAACAAACTGTTTCTGGAATCTTTGGAGGGTGTCCGTGTCATTCGAGCGTTCAATAAACAAGAAACAGAAAGCCATCGTTTCGGAAAGGCAAATGAAGAATACACGCAGACAACGATAAGCACTGGAAAAATCACAAGTTTTTTGATGCCTGCGATCAATGTAATTTTTGGAGTGACAACAGCAGCAGTTCTTGGGCTGGGCGCTGGATATGTGGAAAGCGGAGCAATGGAAGTTGGTTCTCTCGTAGCAAACAGTCAATATATCAGTATGGTTTTAATGTCCGTGATGATGTTTGCCATGGTAATTATGATGTTCCCGACTACCTATGCGTGTTCAAAGCGAATCACCGAAGTATTGGAAACAAAAAGCAGTATCACAGACGGATCTTTTCAAGCCCAACAGCGCTCTCTTCATTCTACTGTAGAATTTCGTCATGTTACATTTGCTTATCCTGGCGCAGATGAACCTATTTTAAAAGATATCAGTTTTGAAGCCCATCCTGGAGAGACAACTGCGATTATTGGCGGTACTGGAAGAGGAAAATCAACAATCTTAAAGCTGATTCCTAGATTGTATGATCCTTTATTTGGAGAAGTTCTCGTTGATGGCGTCAATGTAAAAGAATATAAGGTGGAAGAATTAAGAGCTATGATTGGATATGTTCCGCAAAAAAATGTATTATTCTCTGGCGACATTGCTTCTAATCTTAATTTTGGAAAAGAATCCGGCACAGAAGCAGACTGGAAATATGCAGCTAAGATTGCGTGCGCAGATGAATTTATCGAAAAAAAACAAGACCAATATCACGATCCTATCGCTCAGGGCGGAACAAATCTTTCAGGCGGTCAAAGACAGAGAATGGCTATTGCCAGAGCAGTCATGAAATCTCCGGAAATCTATGTTTTTGATGATAGTTTCTCTGCTCTTGATATGAAAACGGATCAGACATTGAGAAAAAATTTAAAAGAAAATATAAAAGATGCCACCGTAATTATGGTTGCTCAACGCATCAGCTCCATTTTAGATGCAGACCGTATTCTTGTTGTAGATGACGGTCGTATCGTTGGACAGGGAACACATGAAGAACTTATGAAAACATGTTCTTTATATCAGGAAATGGCAGAAATTCAATTAGGAAAGGAGAATATCAGCAATGAAAAAGAACAACGTCTTTAAGCAACTGTTTGGCTATTTAAAACCTTATCGTCTGCGACTTTTTTTCGCGCTGCTTTTCGCTGCAATCAGCACAATGTTTATGGTACTAGCTCCTTTTATGATTGGAAAAATCACAACGACATTATTTGACAGCATACGAGATGGCGTATTTTATTGGGAAAAAGTCATCTGGCTTTTAGTTGGTCTGATAGCTCTATATTTTATTTCACAATTTTTTTCTGTTTTGCAGGGATTTGGAATGGTGAAAATAACAGCCGGTGTCATGGAAAAACTGCGTCATGACATCAATAGTAAAATGAATCGTCTGAAATTAAATTATTATGATACCCACACGCACGGCGATATCCTCAGTATCATCACAAATGATGTAGATACGATCAACAACACGATCAGTCAAAACTTAACTGCCATCGTCACGCAGATTATCACTGCGATCGGAATTTTTATCATGATGATTATGATTAGCCCTAAATTGACATTTATTCCCGTTCTTATGGTTCCGTTATCTTTGATCAGCGCTGCCGGCGTAATGAAAGCCAGTGGCAGACATTATGGTTGCCAACAAGAATTTTTAGGAAAACTCAATGGTTATATTGAAGAAATTTACAATGGACAGCAAGTCGTACAATTATTTAATTATCATCAAAAAGCAAAAGAAAGATTTGAAGAATTGAATCAAAAATTAAAAGACAGCGCCCGCAAAGCAGAGACAACAGCAGGCGCAATCAGTCCAATCACTACGTTAGTAAATGATTTAGGATATGTGCTTTGTGCGGCAATCGGCTGTATTTGGGCAATCTCCGGAAGAATTACGGTAGGAAATGTGCAGGCAATGTTAGAATACACCCGAAAATTTGCAGAACCATTTTCTTCTCTTGCTGGTATGGCTGGAAGTATAGGGGCTGCTGCCGCTGCCGGAAAACGTATTTTTACTTTGCTTGATGCAGAAGAAGAAATACCAGATGCAACTATTTGCCGTGTTCCAAAGGAGCATGGAGGCAGTGTAACGTTTCATAATGTACAGTTTGGTTACACCGAAGATCGACTGCTGATGAAAAATGTAAATTTAACTGTAAAACCTGGTCAGAAAGTAGCTATCGTTGGTCCTACTGGCGCTGGAAAAACAACGCTCATCAATCTTTTAATGCGCTTTTATGAACTTAATAGCGGTTCGATCTCTGTCGATGGAATAAATATCAAAGAAATGTCCAGAGAAGAACTGCGCAGCAGATTTGGTATGGTATTACAAGATACGTGGCTTTTTGAAGGAACTATTGGTGAAAATATCGGATATGCCAAAGAAAAGATGGAAAAAGAAAAAGTGATCTCTGCCGCAAAATCTGCGTGTGCCCACAGTTTTATCAAAACACTCCCTGGAGGATACGATATGGTGCTTAGCAAGGGCGCTGAAAACATCTCTCAAGGAGAGCGACAGCTCTTGACAATTGCACGAGCCATTGCAGCCGATCCTGAAATCATGATTTTAGATGAAGCGACAAGCAACGTAGATACCCATACAGAAGTGTTAATTCAAAAAGCAATGCAGGAGCTGATGAAAGGACGAACCAGCTTTGTCATCGCCCATCGCCTCTCTACCATTCGCGATGCAGATATGATTTTGTATATGGAGGATGGAGATATAAAAGAGATTGGAAATCATGAAGAGTTAATGAAAAAAGGCGGAAAATATGCAGCATTGTATTTCAGCCAATTTGCTTAAAAAATAATCGAACTATTATGAAACAGCCGATATACGATTCTCAATCATTTTGTATACGGCTGTTTTTTTATACAAATTTTCTATCAAATCGACTATCTGGAAATATTTTTCTTTGTTTTTCTTTTTTATTTCCATTTTTTTCACTTATTGACAGTAGATTCTGAAAACCTTATAATAAAAAAAAAGGCTGATGCCAAAAAGGAGGGTTTTATCTATGAAAAAGTTTTCACAGCAGTTATCTTCTTGCTGTCTCGCTTCTATTGTAGCTTTCAACATGGCTTTTGCCATGCCTTTGCCATCATTTGCTGAAGAGTCCGATAAAGAACAGGATATCATTATTTTATATACAAATGATGTTCACTGCGCGGTCGATGATAACATCGGATATGCCGGACTGGCTCTCTACGAAAAAGAAATGTTAGAGGAAACACCATATGTCACACTTGTCGATGCCGGTGATGCCATCCAAGGAGCTCCGATTGGAACACTTTCCAGCGGCAGCTATATCGTTGATATCATGAATGAAGTAGGATATGATTTTGCAATACCTGGAAATCATGAATTTGACTATGGAATGGATCGTTTTCTTGCTCTTGCCGATGATCTTGACTGTGGATATACGTCCTGTAACTTTATGGACTTAAAGACAAAGAAACCGGTTCTCGACGCATATCAGATCTTTGATTATGGCGACACCAGCGTCGCATTTGTCGGTGTCTCTACTCCAGAAAGTTACACCAAATCAACACCTTCTTATTTTCAGGATGACGCTGGA
>CBCTVZ010000110.1:0-7318 GCA_965150505.1 uncultured Robinsoniella sp.
AATCCTATCCGTCTGATGATCCGGACAATCGTTAGCTGTTCGGATTTTTTAGACATTATAAAAATATGCGGTTGTGGCGGAATTGGCAGACGCGCTGGTTTTAGGTACCAGTGGGTGACCGTGTGGGTTCGAGTCCCACTAGCCGCATTTCTTTTATTCCCTGTATAGACAGGGAATTTTTTTTTGGCAAAAGTCGGTTTTTGAGGAAGCATAAACTAGAGAAGAAATACATAAATAAAAGAAACATGGGATATATTAAAAAAAAGTGTTTAAAATATTACAAAAATAAGAAAAAATATATAAAAATCATTCAAAAACAAATCGAAAAAAGAAAAATAAAGTCGAAAATAGGCGGAAAAATAAAGGATAAAGTCGAATCTTGACAAAGAAATAAAAATGTAATATAATTGTAACAATAATTCGTAATGTGTTTTAAAGAAATCACACTCTATTTCAGAATGCTGAATATAGCAAAGAGACAGGAAGAAAGGGATAGAATGAAGAGCTTAAGTGTAGAAATTGATAATTTATACTATAGCACCATTGAGCAGCAGATTTGTTCTTTTTTTGATATGGGAGAGACAAATACAAATATGAAAAAAACAGAATGTGCGGAGGATTGTTATGGCAGATGTACGATCCATGGCTCTAAAAAAATGGGTAAGTTTTCCATCCATATCGTAAAATTAAAAAATGGAAAATACCGTCTGGTTGCAAATTGTTGTGATTTATATTGTGTGTGTTGAAATAGAAAAGTTCCTATGCGGAGGTAAAAATACTTTTTGCATGGGAGCTTTTTTTATGTCTTAAAAGTAGAATGCTTTTCGGGCAAATGAAAGTGTGATATAATAGCAAAATATATAGAAAACCCAAAAAGATAAAATACATAGGAGGAAGAGATGAATTGGATTCAGATACTTGCAGGTCCTGTGATCGGAGCTGTAATTGGATATTTCACAAATTATATTGCTGTAAAAATGATGTTTCGCCCTTTAAAACCAATAAAGTTTAGAAATTATACACTGCCTTTTACACCGGGAATCATTCCAAAAGGAAAAGACAGGCTGGCTAGGGCATTAGGAGAAGCAGTGGGAGAAAATCTTTTGACAGAAGAAGATATGGAAGCAGCGCTCCTTTCAGAAGAAATGAAAGAGATGGTAAAAGGGGCGGTATCAAATGAAATAAAACAAGATCAAAATACGATTCTGGAACATATGAACCACTGGATGACAGAGGAGAAGACAGAAGAATGGAATGAACTTTTGACAGATAAGATCAGCAAAAAAATAGTAATAGGTCTGCAAAAAATTCATATCGGAGATTTAATTGCAGAAGAGGGAAGCAAAATTATAAAAGAAAAAGCAGCTGGAACATTTTTTAGTATGATGCTGAGCGACGGCTTGATACAGAGCATTGTAAAACCAGTAGGGACAGAAGCGGAAAAATATATCGAAGAACATGGGGAAGAAAAAATAAAACCTATGATTGAAGAAGAAATAGAGCAGATTGAAAATAAAAGATTAGAAGAAGTGGCCGAAGAATTGGGAACAAACGCAGAGCAAGCTGGAAAAGCAGCAGAAAAACTGTATGAAGAAATCGTGAGAAGAAAAGGAAAAGAAATCATTGGAAAAATTCATATTTCTGAGATTGTAGAGAGCAAGGTAAAAGAGATGGATGTTCTGGAACTGGAAAAATTGCTTCTCTCCATCATGAAAAAAGAATTAAATGCAGTGGTCAATCTTGGAGCTGTTATAGGATTTGTGATTGGATGTGTAAATTTACTTTTCTAGGATGAGATTTTAGAAAGAAAAAACAGGATGAGAATGAGGAAGAATGAAATGGTAAAATTATATGAAAAAAATGCGTATCAGACGATGTTTTCAGGAAAAGTAATCTCTTGTGAAAAAGAAAAAAATAGATGGAAGATTGTGTTAGATCAGACTTGCTTTTATCCAGAAGGAGGGGGACAGCCGGCAGATCATGGAATTTTAGGTGGAGTAAATGTTTTAGATGTTCAGGAAGAAAATGGACAGATTGTCCATTGGACAGACGGAGCTTTGGAGATTGGAAAACAGATAGACGGGAAAATTGATTGGGACAGACGTTTTTATTTTATGCAGAATCATACGGGAGAACATCTTGTCTCAGGATTGATTCATAAAAAATACGGGTATGAAAATGTTGGTTTTCACATGAACGAAGAGCAGATCACGATTGATGTGGGAGGAATCTTGAACCCAAGCCAACTGGAAGAAATCGAAAGAGAGGCAAATGAAGAAGTAAATAAGGGAAGAGAGATTGAAATTTTTTATCCGTCTTCAGAAGAACTTCAAAAATTAGCATATCGCAGTAAAAAAGAAATTGACGGGCAGGTGCGAATTGCCCGCATTCCGGAATGCGATACATGCGCTTGCTGCGGAACACATTTGAAAAATACATTGGAAATCGGAATGATCAAGTTTTTAACGATGCAGAATTATAAGAATGGTGTTCGCATCACAATGATCTGTGGAAAAAAAGCATTTGAAAATTATGTACAAAAACATAAAAGCGTGATGGATATTTCTCATTTGCTTTCAGCAAAACCAGAGGAAGTAACGGAAGCAGTCGAAAGAGTGAGAGAGGAAAATCAGAATCTTAAACAGAAAATAGGTCAGCTTAAACAGATGATTTTAGAGATTAAGGCACAAATGATTCCAGATAGCCAGAAAACAGTTTTTTTGTGGGAAGAAGATTTAGAGCCGAATGATCTGCGCCATATGATCAATGCGGTGATGAAAAAAGCAGACAATATCATGGTACTTGTTCCGGGAAAAGGAGAGATCTTTAATTACGCAGCAGCCTGTAAAGAGATCGACAGCAGACAGATCAGCAAGGCGCTTGCAACTGAATTTTTCTCAAAAGGAGGAGGAACTGCCCAGATGGTTCAAGGAACAGTCAAGGGAGAAAAAGAGGAGATCAAAAAGGTATTTTTAAAGACAGTGGAGGAAAACGCATGTTGAAAATAGGATGTCATCTTTCAAGCTCAAAAGGCTGGGAGGCAATGGGAAAAGATGCTTTGCGAATCGGAGCAAACACATTTCAGTTTTTTACAAGAAATCCTAGAGGAAGCAAGGCAAAAGAGTTAAATCTGGAAGATGTAGAAAAATTAAAAAATTTAATGGCGGAGCATCATTTCTCTGAAATTGTGGCACACGCTCCTTATACATTAAACGCTTGCTCTTCGGATGAAAAAATCAGAGAGTTTGCAAGACAGACGATGAAGGATGATTTAGAGAGAATGGAATATCTGCCTGGAAATTATTATAATTTTCATCCGGGCAGTCATGTAAAGCAGGGAGCAGAAAAGGGGATTTGTCAGATTGCTGATCTGTTAAATGAAATCTTGTGGAAAGATCAGAAAACGATTGTACTTCTTGAGACTATGGCAGGAAAAGGAACGGAAGTAGGACGTTCTTTTGAAGAGCTAAGAGCGGTGTTGGAAAAAGTGGATCTACAAGAAAAGATGGGGGTCTGCATGGATATCTGTCATGTTCACGACGGTGGATACGATATTGTGAATCATTTAGATGAAGTGCTAAAAGAATTTGACGATGTGATTGGACTGGAGCGCCTGAAGGCGATTCATCTTAATGACAGCAAAAATCCGATGGGAAGCCACAAAGATCGCCATGAAAAAATTGGGGAAGGATATATAGGATTAGAAGCCATAAAAAGAATCGTAAAACATCCACTGCTGAGAGAGCTTCCGTTCCTTTTAGAGACACCAAATGAATAAGATGGATAGGAGAGAGAAAAACGTTTGTTAAGGGCGATAGAATAAAAACCAGAAAGGATTTTATGAATAGTTCAATAATTTTTTTATTGTTAATACAAGTTATTTTAATGATGTTAAATGCAGTTTTTGCAAGCGCAGAAATTGCCGTATTATCCATTAATGAAACAAAACTGGAACGGATGGCAGAGCAAGGCAACAATCGTGCAAAACGTCTATTTCGCTTGACAAGAGAGCCGGCAAAATTTCTTGCTACCATTCAGGTTGCCATTACACTATCTGGATTTTTAGGAAGTGCATTTGCAGCAGATAATTTTTCAGAGCCATTGGTTGACTGGATTCTTAAAATGGGCGTTGCCATTCCACGCTCGACTTTAGATACAATGGCAGTAATTGTCATTACATTAATCTTATCTTATTTTACATTGATTTTTGGAGAATTAGTTCCAAAAAGAATTGCCATGAAAAAATCAGAAGAACTTGCTATGGGGATCTCTGGTTTAGTCAGTGGAATTTCTGTCCTATTTAAGCCGATTGTATCTTTTCTCTCAGTATCGACAAATTTTGTATTAAAATTATGCGGCATTGATCCAAATGAGACAGAAGATGAAGTAAGTGAAGAAGAAATTCGTATGTTAGTTGATGCAGGAAGTGAAAAAGGAACAATAGAGCATCAAGAAAAAGAGTTTATTCAAAATGTTTTTGAATTTAATGATATTACGGTCAGCACGATTGCGACTCACAGAACAGATGTGACAATCTTATGGATGGAAGACGATATTGAAGTTTGGGATGAAATCATTCACAATACACGCCACACACTCTATCCTGTCTGTGGAGATTCAGCAGATGATATTATTGGGATTTTAAATGCGAAAGACTATTTTAGACTTCGTGAAAAAAGTAAGGAAAAAATTCTTGAATGCGCCGTTTTTCCAGCTTATTTTGTATTAGAGACGACAAAAGCAGATGTTTTGTTCACAAATATGAAAAAAACAAAACAATCTATGGCAGTTGTATTAGATGAATATGGAGGTATGGTCGGTATCGTAACGCTGTTTGATCTTCTGGAAGAACTTGTGGGAAGTTTAAATGATGTCTTGGATGAGACAGCAGAAGCAGAGCCTTCTATTAAAAAAATAGGAGATCAGAAATGGGAAATTCAAGGTAATATAAAATTAAGCGAAATCGAAGATGCAACGGGGATAGAAGATTTGTCGGAAGAATGCGATACCTTTACGGGTCTTGTATTCCAAAAGGTTGGAATGGTTCCTGATGACGGAGTTCAAACGATAGAATTAGATGTAAAAAATATAAAGATTAAAGTGGATCATATCAAAAATCATCAAGTAGAACATGCTATAATTGAAATTTTGAAATAATAAGCAGATAGCTTAGATAATGGTAAAACTTTAATTTTTTATTCTATTTGTAAAGAAAATATTTTGATGAAGTAAAAAATAGAACGTAAAATGGACACAGAGATCTTATGATGTATGATATTTGATGCGACTTACTCATAGATCTCTGTTTTAATTGTGGAAATAATATCAAAAAACTTAAATATTTACTTGACAAATTGGAAAAGAAGAGTTATAGTAAGACCTGTAATTAAGAAGTTCCGATTGCTGACGGATCAATGTAGAGCACTACAGTGTAATCGGGATTAAATAGAGTCGACCGTCTGGACAGCATTTGAGGAAAAAAAGATGTTGTCTTTTTTTGCATCAGGGCTGAGAAATAGATTGTCGAGAAAAGTAAAAAAGTTATTTTGAATAAAGTAGAGTAGATGTTACGCGTAAAGTGTCACCGAATAGGAAGAGTTTCTGTGAACGAAGGGAAATCCGCGTTGTAATATCGCTTCCGCTACTGCGCCAAAGTGAGTTGCATTTTCTTTGCGCAGTTTTTTGTTACCCTTTTTTTGAAAAAAGTGACAAAAAATAGATTGTTTAAAAGAAAAAAACTGTCAAAAACCACAAAAAAGTAGATAACTGCAAAAGCAGTAGAAAGAAAGGAGATTTTTATCATGGGATACAAATCAGATATTGAAATTGCACAGGAGACACCAATGCTTCCAATTACGGAGATTGCAAAAAAGGCAGGAATCGATGACAAATATTTAGAGCAGTATGGAAAATACAAAGCAAAAATCGATTATAACTTATTAAGAGAGACCGATGCAAAAGACGGCAAACTGATCCTTGTGACAGCAATCAACCCAACTCCAGCAGGAGAAGGAAAGACAACAACAACAGTTGGTCTGGCAGACGCAATGCAGAAATTAGGAAAAAATGTTATGGTTGCACTTAGAGAGCCATCCTTAGGACCTGTATTTGGTGTAAAAGGTGGAGCAGCAGGCGGCGGATATGCACAGGTAGTTCCAATGGAAGATATCAACCTTCACTTTACAGGTGACTTCCATGCAATCGGAGCAGCAAACAACCTGTTAGCAGCAATGCTGGATAACCACATTTTCCAGGGCAATGCTCTGAATATTGACCCAAGAAAAATCACATGGAGAAGATGTGTGGATATGAACGACCGTCAGCTTCGTTTTGTAGTAGATGGTTTAGGCGGAAAGACAAACGGAATGCCAAGAGAAGACGGATATGATATCACAGTTGCATCTGAAATCATGGCTGTTCTTTGTTTAGCAAAAGATATCACAGATTTAAAAGAAAGATTATCCAAGATTATCGTAGGATATACATATGGAAAAGTATCTGAGCAGAAACCAGTAACAGCAGGAGATCTGCACGCAGAAGGCGCTATGGCAGCTCTGTTAAAAGATGCGCTGAAACCAAACTTAGTACAGACATTAGAGCATGTACCAGCAATCGTACACGGCGGACCATTCGCAAACATTGCACATGGATGTAACTCCGTAACAGCAACAAAGATGGCGCTGAAACTGAGTGATTATACAATCACAGAAGCAGGATTTGGAGCTGACCTTGGAGCAGAGAAATTCCTGGATATCAAATGCCGTATGGCAGGATTAAAACCAAACGCAGTTGTAATCGTAGCAACGGTACGCGCACTGAAATACAACGGCGGCGTAGCAAAAGCAGATCTGAACAATGAAAATCTGGAAGCACTGGAAAAAGGACTTCCAAACTTATTACAGCATGTAGAAAATATCAAAAATGTATATGGTCTGCCATGCGTAGTTGCAATCAATGCTTTCCCAACAGATACAAAAGCAGAGCTGGATCTGGTAGAAGAAAAATGTAAAGAACTGGGTGTAAACGTAGCGCTGTCTGAAGTATGGGCAAAAGGCGGAGACGGTGGAATCAAACTGGCAGAAGAAGTAATTCGTCTCGTAGAAGAGCCAAACGATTTCCACTTTGCATATGAATTAGAAGGAAGCATCGAAGATAAATTAAATGAACTGGCAAAGAAAATCTATCATGCAGATCGTGTAGTTCTGACAGCAAATGCACAGAAACAGGCAAAAGAACTGGAAGCATTAGGATTTGGAAACTGCCCAATCTGTGTAGCAAAGACACAGTACAGCTTTACAGACGACCAGACAAAACTGGG
>CBCTVZ010000111.1:0-7257 GCA_965150505.1 uncultured Robinsoniella sp.
AAAGCATTTTCAATCAGAACTGCAGAATTGTCACTCCAGTTGATGACATCAATTTTTTCTCCGCGCAGTTCGTTTACAATCGTATTTACTCTAGAACCATTTGGTCCGACACATGCTCCAACTGGATCAACATCTGGATTGTTTGACCATACTGCAATCTTTGTTCTGCTTCCTGCTTCTCTTGCAATACTCTTAATTTCTACAACGCCGTCCTTTACTTCTGTCACTTCAGACTCAAATAATCTCTTTACTAATTCAGGATGTGTTCTGGAGACAAGAATCTTTGGTCCTTTTGGAGTATCTTTTACTTCCAAAACATATACTTTAATTCGTTCTGTCGGTAAAAACTTTTCACCTTTTACTTGTTCGTTTTCATTTAACATAGCATCTACTTTTCCCATATTGATGCTGACATTTTTTCCGACATAACGCTGTACGATTCCAGTAACGACATCTTTTTCTTTTTCATAATACTGTTTGTACAGTACTTTTCTTTCTTCCTCACGGATTTTCTGGAGAATCACGTTTTTTGCATTCTGTGTTGCAATTCTTCCAAATTCTTTTGATTTAATCTCTACATTTACAACATCGCCCAATTCATATTTTGTATTCATCAGCTTTGCGTTTGTAAGACTAATTTCCATGATCTCATCTTCCACTTTTTCTACAACTGTCTTTTCGGCATAAACACCGAAATCACAAGTCTGTGGATCAATAAACACTTTTACATTATCTGACTTTCCAAAGTGGTTTTTACAGGCCTGAATCAGCGACTGCTCAATCGCCTCCAATAAAGTATCTTTGCTGATATCTTTTTCCTTCTCCAGACTATTCAAAGCCTCTAACAATTCATTGTTCATGATTTAATATTTCCTCCTTCAATCCATTAAAAGTCGAAGGCAAGTCTGACCAGAGCAATGTCAGTTCTTGCAAACGTCATTTCTTCTTCATTTTCCAGTTCAATCGTAATGCTGTCTTTATCATATGCTTTTAGGATGCCTGTAAATTCCTTTTGTCTGTTGACAGCACGATAAGTGCGTACTTCTACTTCTTCTCCCAGACTGCGTTCAAAATCTTTTTCTTTTTTCAGTGGTCTTCCAAGTCCCGGCGAACTGACTTCCAAGATATACGCATCCTCAACAAAATCTTTTTCATCCAGCTTATCACTCAGTTCTCTACTGATTACTTCGCAGTCATCTACCGTAATTCCACCCGGCTTGTCAATATAGGCTCTCAAATACCAATTTCCGCCTTCTTTGACATATTCCACATCGACCAGCTCAAATCCATGCTTTTCGACCATAGGATTCAGGATCTCCTCTGTTTTCTGCTCATACATCTCTTTCTTTGTCATCCAATCCGCCTCTCTCTCTTTTATTTTTTCTTGATTTTACTGCTATGCACAAACGAGAGTGGACACTTGTCCACTCTCGTTCGTCTAGTAACTTGTACACTTAATCATCGTTATTATATCACTGTTTTTTCTTGATTGCAAGCCCCAATTTGGCTTTTACATTTTTATCACCCTCAGCGCGGTCTTGTTCCCTTGGCATCTCGTTTATTTCGTTTCAGTCTTCTAAGATGTACTTCTTTGTCACGACTAAGCACCGTCTCGTCTGCCTCTGGACTTTCATGCAGAATAAAAACAGCCTCTAACTCATCTTTTTCGCTTATCTTCATTCCTCGCACACCGAGCGCCGTTTTTTTCTTGATTGGAATTTCAGCAGATTCAAAACGCAGAAAATACCCTTCTCTCGTCTGCAATACTACATCCTCTCCGTCTTTCACAGGCATAAGAGCAATCAGACTGTCCTCTTCTGCTATTTTTGTCGCTGCCACCATACGTTTTGCAGCTTCAAACTCTATTCCTTCTGTCACTTTTATCATTCCATGTTTTGTAGCAAATAAGATTTTTTGACTCACAATATTTTTCATTGCTTCTATATATAAGATTTCTTCTTCCGAACTGTTATAATTACATACATTATCAATCGGTATTCCTTTATCTCTAAATTTTCCAAACGGAAGATCCTGTATTTTAATTAAATGTTCTTTGCCTTGGTTCGTAAAAATACAAATCTTATCCATACTATCGCTGAAAATCACATACTTATTTTCTTTTTCCGCCGCTTCTTTATTTCTCTCAAATACTGCTCTGTCAATCACTCTTGCATATCCAAAACGATCCATTAAAAATACAACTTCTGTTTTTTCAGGCTGTTTTTCCTGATAGACCGCTTCCTCCGCATTTTCGATCACGGTTTTTCTCGCCACACTGTATTCTTTTTTCAAGTTATCGAGGTCTTTTATGATTACTTTTGCCATGGAATCGTAATGATTTAGGATATCTTCATACGTCTCAATATTCTTCAAAGTTTTGCGATATTCTTTTTCTAATTCTTCGATTTCTAATCCAATCAATTTATAAAGACGCATATCTAAGATGGCATCTGCCTGTCTTTGGGTAAAACAAAGTTTTGCCGCTTCTTTCTCTGATGTTTTTTTCCGGAATGAAATCCCTTTTGTTATTCCATTTACAAGACATTCTTTGACCTGTTTTTGATTCTTACTGCCTCTTAGAATCTCAATAATCAGATCAATCACATCATATGCTTTGATCAGACCTTCCTGAACTTCTTTTTTTTCTAATTCTTTTCCCAGCAGATTTTTATATTTTCTGTCAGCAAGCTCAAACTGAAAGTCTACATGATGCTCAAGAATCTCTTTCAGACCCAATGTCTCTGGTTTTCCATTGCATACAGCCAGCATATTGACGCTAAACGTATCTTCCAGACGCGTTTTTTTGTAAAGCATATTGATGAGATTTTGTGCATCCGCATCTTTTTTCAATTCAATTACGATACGAATACCATCTTTTGAAGATTGATTTGAGATATCTGAGATCTCAGGAGCTTTTTTTGTCTCGACAAGATTTGCCACATCATTTAAAAATTTTCCAATATTAGCTCCCATCATCGTGTACGGAATCTGTGTGATGACAATTCTCTGCTTCTGTCCCTTTGCTTTTTCTATTTCAACTTTTCCTCTCAGACGAATTTTTCCAGTTCCTTTTTCATAGATGTCTTTCAATTCATCTTTATTGATCACAATGCCTCCAGTTGGAAAATCTGGTCCTTGCACATATTGCATCAGCTCTTCTGTTGAAATTTCTCTGTCTTGAATGAGCGCTTTTACAGCATCTAACACTTCTCCTAGATTATGCGGCGGGATACTCGTGACCATACCTACCGCGATTCCTTCCGATCCATTGACGAGTAAGTTCGGCAGGCGAACAGGAAGCACTTCTGGTTCTTTTCCTGTTGCATCAAAATTAGGGATAAAATCGACTACATTTTGATCCAGATCTTTTAAAAATACTTCCTGAGTCACTTTTTGCAGACGCGCCTCTGTATAACGCATTGCGGCTGCGCCGTCTCCTTCGATAGAACCAAAATTCCCATGTCCATCTACAAGAGGCATTCCTTTTTTAAATTCCTGTGCCATCACAACAAGAGATTCATAGATAGAACTGTCTCCATGAGGATGATATTTTCCCATGGTATCTCCGACAATTCTGGCACATTTTCGATATGGCTTGTCATATTTTATTCCAAGCTCATACATATCATATAATGTTCTTCTTTGCACCGGCTTTAATCCATCTCTGACATCCGGCAACGCTCTTGCGACAATTACGCTCATCGCATAATCAATATATGATTTCTGCATAATATCTGCATACTCAGTTCGTAAAATCTGTTCTTCCATATTTCGCTCCTTTATATATCCAGTTCTGCATCATTTGCATGTTCGTAGATAAACGCTTTTCTTGGAGGAACATCGTTGCCCATCAGCATTTCTGTCACATCCGATGCAATTCTTGCGTCCTCAATCTCTACGCGTTTTAAAATACGGGTATTTGGATCAAGCGTTGTCTCCCAAAGCTGTTCTGGGTCCATCTCTCCCAATCCTTTATACCGCTGAAGCGTAAAACTTCCTTTATGTGTCTTTTTATATTTTTCTAATGCCTTGTCGTCATACAGATACTCTTCTTTTCCGCGTGATGGCATTACTTTATACAATGGCGGCATCGCTATATAGATATGTCCTTCATAAATCAAATCTGGCATAAAACGATAAAATAATGTCAGCAATAAAGTACAGATATGAGCCCCATCGACATCTGCATCTGCCATAATAATAATTTTGTCATAGCGAAGTTTTGTGATATCAAAATCATTTCCATATCCTTCTGAAAATCCACATCCAAATGCGTTGATCATCGTCTTGATCTCTGCATTTGCAAGTACCTTGTCAATACTTGCCTTTTCTACATTCAAAATTTTACCTCGGATTGGAAGAATTGCCTGAAAATTTCTGTCTCTTGCTGTCTTTGCTGATCCTCCGGCTGAATCTCCCTCCACAATAAAAATCTCGCACTGTGATGCGTCACGGCTTTCACAGTTTGCCAGTTTTCCATTTGAGTCAAATGAATATTTTTGTCTCGTCAGCATATTCGTCTTTGCTTTCTCTTCGGTCTTTCTGATTTTTGCCGCTTTCTCCGCACATCCAAGTACGATCTTTAATGTCTCCAAATTTCGATCAAAATAGCGTACTGCCTCTTCTCCGATAATTTTACTTGTCGCCTTGGCAGCATCTTGATTATCCAACTTTGTCTTTGTCTGTCCTTCAAAACGTGGCGCAGGATGTTTTACAGAAATCACTGCCGTCAATCCATTTCGGATATCTGCCCCTGTAAAATTTGCATCTTTTTCCTTTAAAATTCCTAATTCTCGCGCATAAGTGTTCATGACCGTTGTAAAGATCGTTTTAAATCCTGTCAGATGTGTCCCGCCTTCTGCATTGTAGATATTATTACAAAATCCCAACACATTTTCATGAAACTCATTGACATACTGAAACGCACATTCTACCGTAATCCCGTCGCTTTCTCCTTTTAAATAGACAGGATCATGAAGCGTTTCTTTCTTTCTATTTAAATCCTTTATAAATCCAATGATTCCATCTGGTTCATGAAATTCAATCTGTTCTTCTTTTCCTTCTCTTTTATCACAAAATACGATGGTTAGCTCTGGGTTTAAATAGGCTGTCTCATGAAGTCTGCTCTTTACCTCTGTTGCAGAAAAACTTGTCTTCTCAAAAATCTCATCATCTGGCAAAAAATTAATTTTTGTCCCTGTCTTTCTCGTCTTTCCAACAACAGGAAGCAATCCTTCTTCCAGTTTTGTTACAGGTACGCCTCTTTCATAGCAATCATAGTGAATCGCTCCTTCTCTGCTGACCCAAATTTCCAGACGTTTTGATAAAGCATTGACCACCGAAGAACCTACACCGTGAAGTCCTCCGCTGGTCTTATAGACAGAATTATCAAATTTTCCTCCTGCGTGAAGCGTTGTAAAGACAAGCCTCTCTGCAGAAATTCCTTTTTCGTGCATTCCAACTGGAATTCCTCTTCCGTTATCTTGGATTGTTGCCGATCCATCTCTTTCCAATGTCACTTCTATTTTACTGCAAAAACCAGCCAGATGTTCATCTACTGAGTTATCTACGATTTCATATATTAAATGGTTTAGTCCTTTTCTGGAAACACTTCCAATATACATGCCCGGACGTTTCCGCACTGCCTCCAGACCTTCCAAAACAGCGATACTGCTTGCATCATACGTTACCTGATTTGTCATATCCACTTTCCTTTCTAAACAGTCTAACCGTTATTATAACAACAGTTCACAAGAAAAAGCAAGCAGAAAATAGAACATAAGATCGAAAAAAGGATATCTCAAAAGTCGTTTTGGTTTCCTGTACTGCAGGTTTCCTTCGCCCTTTTGAAATATCCCTTTCTTTCTCTTTTCTACTTTGTATCTGTTCTTATTTTATCTACTTTTTCTGTCTGTCTTATCTCTTTGATCCAAACATCTGCACCCAATTCCATACGCCATTGTCATAGGAAAGGCCGATGCCTGTACCTTGAAACTCACTTCTTAAAATATTTTCACGATGTCCCGGTGAATTCATCCACATATTGACAATATTTTCAATCATAGGCAGCGGTGAATATGCCTGTGCAATGTTTTCTCCCATAGCTGCAACATATGCCGGATTGACTGCTGTGAAACAACTCTGTCCGTTTGGTCTTACATGGTCGAATAAAATCTTCAACTCCGGTGCGCGTACTGCTGCCGCACTTAACAGATATTTATTCATTTTCAGCGGTGGAACACCCACCTTTTCTCTCTCATCATTGATGGCTGCAAGCATCTGATAACATGCTGATTTTCCATCATTTCCTACATAGTCGCTTCCCAGCATACGATTTGTCGCCATAGAACCATCTTTTAAGAAATAATACCGGTCTTCTCCTAAAACAACCCATCCTTTTGCCAGAGTACCTTTCGATGTCAGATAACATTTTTTCCCATTTCGAGTCATAAAACGGCTTACAACCATAGTTCCGTCAGAAGAAAAATAGTACGTCTCTCCTCCATATGTCTGCCATCCTGTCAGAACGGCCGAATTAGAACCTAACAGATATTTCTGATTATTTAATGTTTTGAATCCAGGTCCATTGATACGGATTCCGTTACTCTGAAACAGATATTTTTTTCCTCCGATGCTGACAACGCCTTTTGCTGCTTTTCCTGTCTTTAAGAAATAGAAATTTTTTCCATTGATTACTTTCCATTTGCTTTTCAGCAAAGTATAGTTTTGACAGATATAATACCGATCTCCTTTATAGGAGCGAAGTCCTCTTTCTGCTTCCCCTTTGGCATTAAAATAGTATGTGTTTTTTCCTATTGTCTTGACGATATTTTTATAGCATCTTCCATTGGAAGCAAAACCATACCGTTTTCCATTGATGTCATACGCACCGCTCGTGAAAGCTCTTCCGTCAGCTCCCAGATAATACGTTCCCCCATTATAATCACGGAACATATTTGTCTGACGATAACCTCTTTCATTAAATCCAAAATACTTGCCGTTAATATTTACTACTTTATTGACAATCGCATCTCCTGTTTTTGAAAAATATAAAGTATTGTTTCCCAATTTCATAAATCGGCTTCGGATCATAGCGCCGTAATGTTCAGATCCTTCTCTGCGAAAGTAATATGATTTCCCGTCTATTTTTTGATATCCAGTCACCATATATCCATTGCTGTCAAAATACCATGTATCTGTTCCAATCGTCAAAAACTGCAGTCTGATTTTTTGTCCATCTTTCCAGTATACCGTATG
>CBCTVZ010000112.1:0-7237 GCA_965150505.1 uncultured Robinsoniella sp.
GATTAATAATGCTGTTTTATCGAGATCATATTTTCCAGATGATAATGCTTCCATAAATTGTCCAACAACCAGAAGAGAAGGATAGCAGGCATCATTGTTGACATATTTTAATCCCATGTCAATAGAATGGCGATCGTTTTCCGGCAGCATGACAAACCGATATCCACTGGAACAAAAAACAGGCTCTAAAAGAGAAAAATGGATCGGTGACATCTGAGGACAGAGGATGGTATAATTCTTTCTCATTTCTTCTGTAAAGACAACACGATCAAAATTAGAAGGAACGATTTTTCTCTGTGCTTGTTTCTGCTCTTTCACACGGATGGCTGCAATCAGGGATCGGATACGAATCCGCGCAGCGCCGAGGTTATTGACTTCATCAATTTTTAAGCAGGTATAAATTTTTCCTGATTTAGATAAAATATCATTGACCTGATCGGTTGTGACGGCATCAAGACCGCATCCGAAGGAGTTAAGCTGAATCAGATCAAGATTTTCCTGTGTTTTTACAAAATTAGCAGCAGCGTAAAGACGGCTGTGGTACATCCATTGATCCATCACAAGAAGCGGACGTTCCGGACGGTTTAAATGAGAAATAGAATCCTCTGTCAGAACAGCGATGCCATATGAATTAATCAATTCTGGAATCCCATGATTGATCTCAGAATCTACATGATATGGTCTTCCGGCGAGAACAATTCCATGACGGCCAGTATCTTTCAGATATTGAAGCGTTTCTTCTCCCTTTTGATACATCGTCTCACGCACATGAGCCATTTCCTTCCAGCCAGCAGCAGCGGCAGATGCAACTTCGTTTGGAGAAATTTCTGGAAAGATTTTGATTAATTCAGAAGTAACGGTCTGAAGATCTGTCATCGCAAGAAATGGATTGCGAAAATCGATCTGATTCGTGCGAAGTTCTTCTACATTATTTTTTATATTCTCAGCATAAGAAGTTACGATTGGACAGTTATAGTGATTCTGCGCTTCTGCAAATTCATTTCTTTCATATGGAATACATGGATAAAAAATGAAAGAAACACCTTGATGGATCAGCCAGGAAATATGACCGTGCGCCAATTTCGCAGGATAACATTCCGATTCGCTTGGAATCGATTCAATGCCAAGTTCGTATATTTTTCTCGTGGAAGGCGGAGAAAGAATGACACGGTATTTTAAATCAGTAAAGAATCGAAACCAGAACGGATAATTCTCATACATATTCAATACGCGAGGGATTCCGACTTCTCCACGCACCGCTTGGTCTGCGTCAAGCGGCGTATAGGAAAACAGCAGTTTATTTTTAAAATCAAATAAGTTTGGAATATTTTCTTTGTTTTTTTCTTTTCCTATTCCACGTTCACAGCGGTTTCCACTTATAAATTGTCTGCCGCCGTTGAAACGGTTGATAGTCAGACGGCACTGATTCGTACAACCCTTACATTTTGCCATGTGTGTTGTGAATTGCAGGGCATTGATTTTTTCAATGGACAACATCGTTGTCTCAGAATCTTTTGTGTAGCGTTCACGGGCAATTAAAGCAGCGCCAAATGCTCCCATAATGCCAGCAATATCAGGACGGATTGCTTCACATCCAGCGATTTTTTCAAAACTTCTCAAAACAGCGTCATTGTAAAAAGTTCCTCCTTGTACAACAACGTGTTTTCCAAGCTCGGAAGCATCAGATACTTTAATAACCTTATACAGAGCAATTTTGATGACTTAGTATGCAAGACCGGCTGAGTTATCAGAATCTTCCGCACCTTCTTTTTGAGCCTGTTTTACTTTAGAGTTCATAAAAACCGTACATCGTGTTCCAAGATCGATCGGATGTTTTGCAAAAAGAGCTGCCTTTGCAAAATCTTGTACCGTATAATTGAGAGATTTTGCAAATGTCTCAATAAAAGAACCGCATCCTGAAGAACATGCTTCATTGAGCTGAACGCTGTCAACGGTTTGATTTTTGATTTTGATACATTTCATATCCTGACCGCCAATGTCAAGAATGCAATCTACCTCAGGATCAAAGAAAGCAGCGGCATAATAATGAGAAACCGTCTCTACTTCCCCTTCATCAAGCATCAACGCAGCTTTGATCAGAGCTTCTCCATATCCTGTGGAACAAGAGTAGACAATCTTAGCAGTCGGAGGCATCAGCGTATAGATTTCTTTCATCGCCTTGATGGTTGTCTTTAAAGGGCTTCCATTATTATTGCTGTAAAAGGAATACAATAAAGAGCCATCTTCACCGACAAGGGCTACCTTTGTTGTGGTAGATCCGGCATCAATTCCAAGGAAACAATTTCCTTCATACGTTTCCAGATCATCCGTTGCAACATTGTATTGATTTTGGCGTTCCACAAAGGAATCATATTCTTCATGGGAAGAAAAAAGAGGGTCCATTCTTGCAACTTCAAATTCCAGATGGATGGTCTGAGAAAGTTTTTGGAGAAGATCATCCATGGAAAAAAGGACATCTCCTTTTGCATTCATAGCCGAACCTATGGCCGCAAATAAATGAGAATTTTCTGGCGTAATAGCATGTTCATCATCTAATTTTAAGGTGCGGATAAACGCTTGCTTTAATTCCGGAAGAAAATGAAGCGGTCCTCCTAAAAATGCAACATGACCGCGGATTGGCTTTCCGCAGGCAAGTCCACTGATTGTCTGATTGACAACAGCTTGGAAAATAGAAGCGGAAAGATCTTCTTTTGTAGCGCCTTCATTGATTAAAGGCTGAATATCAGATTTCGCAAATACACCGCATCTAGCAGCGATGGAATAGATCGCTTTATAATTTTTTGCATATTCATTTAATCCAGAAGCATCTGTCTGTAAAAGAGAGGCCATCTGATCGATAAAAGAACCCGTACCTCCTGCACAGATTCCATTCATACGCTGCTCAATATTTGTGCCGTCAAAATAAATAATCTTTGCATCCTCTCCGCCAAGTTCAATAGCAACATCTGTCTGAGGAGCGTAGGATTGAAGCGCAGTGGATACAGATATAACTTCCTGGACGAAAGGAATGCCTAAATGTTTTGCAAGGGTCAGACCTCCAGAACCTGTAATGACAGGTGAAAGAACCATCTCTCCTAATTGATTGTAGGCTTTCTTTAAAAGCAGGGATAAAGTCTCCTGAATATTCGCATAATGACGCTCATAATCGGAAAATAATAAGGATTGATTGAAATCCAGAATCGCAATTTTGACTGTAGTAGACCCGATATCAATTCCGAGTGTAAAAAAATTTGTCTGATTCATAAAAAAATCCTTTCGTTATCATAGGTGCAAACTCACTTTTCCATAGAAGAAGGAGTTCTGTATATAATAAAATATAATTTCTTAGTATCATGATCGCATACTGAAATTTGACAGTTCCTGTTTTTTTGCGTTCTTCTTACGATTAAAATAGGTTGCAGACAGGCACAAGAAACGTCAGTATTTTGATACGCCTTACATTATACGACAGAAAAGCGGAAAATTCAAACAACAAAATAATGAAAAATATAATTGAAATATAAAGATATTTTCGTTATACTATCTATGCCTGAAAAACTTGACAATGGGTAAATGGCCACTAGATTTGCCTTAACTTATAATGAAATGGAGAGAAACATGTATCGATTATTAAAAAAAGATGGAAATGCAAAAAGGGGAGAATTTCATACGGTTCATGGTGTGATTCAGACCCCTGTTTTTATGAATGTAGGAACGGTTGCAGCGATTAAAGGAGCTGTTTCTACACAAGATTTAAAGGAAATTGGAACACAGGTTGAATTGTCAAACACATATCACCTTCATGTAAGACCTGGAGATAAAATTGTAAAACAGCTTGGAGGACTTCATAAATTTATGAATTGGGATCGTCCTATTTTGACAGATTCCGGTGGATTCCAAGTATTCTCGCTTGCAAAACTGCGTAAAATTCAGGAAGAAGGAGTTTACTTTAATTCTCATATTGATGGAAGAAAAATTTTTATGGGACCGGAAGAGAGTATGCAGATTCAGTCAAACCTTGGATCTACAATAGCGATGGCTTTTGATGAATGTATACCAAGTATGGCATCTCGTGAATATGTACAAAATTCCGTAGATCGCACAGTGCGCTGGCTGGAACGTTGCAAAAAAGAGATGGCTCGTTTAAACCAACTTCCAGATACCGTCAACCCACATCAGATGCTGTTTGGAATTAACCAAGGTGCAATTTTTGAAGATATTCGTATTGAACACGCAAAACGCATTTCAGAGCTGGACTTAGATGGATATGCGTTAGGAGGACTTGCTGTAGGAGAGACGCATGAGGAAATGTATCGCATCATTGAGTCAACCGTTCCTTATCTTCCAGAAAACAAACCTACTTATCTGATGGGAGTTGGAACGCCTACAAATATTTTAGAGGCGGTTGAGCGCGGTGTGGATTTCTTTGACTGTGTATATCCAAGCAGAAATGGACGACATGGACATGTCTATACGGCACATGGAAAATTAAATCTGTTTAATGCAAAATATGAATTGGATGACAGACCGATTGAAGAAGGATGTCAATGTCCGGCGTGCCGCCATTACAGCAGAGCGTATATTCGCCATCTGCTGAAGGCAAAAGAGATGCTTGGAATGAGACTTTGTGTGCTGCATAACCTCTATTTCTATAATCACCTGATGGAAGAAATCCGTGATGCGATTGATGCGGGATGCTACAAAGAATTTAAAAAGAAAAAAATTGAAGGATTTAACGGCGAACAGCAGTAAAAGAGGATCATGTTGGAGAGAAAAAGATCTTTCCTCATCAGCAGATATAAAAAAAATATAAAAATAGAAAAAGCACTTGAAAAGACAAGGGTTTTTGTGTACTATACCATATGAATGTTTTAGTTTTAGGAGGAAATAAGATGAACTTATTAGAAACAGCTGCAAGCGGAGGCGGAGCAGGAATCGTGATGATTCTCCTTTACGTTGTTATTATCGGTGGTATTATGTATTTCATGGCAATCAGACCACAGAAAAAAGAACAGAAGAGAATGGCTCAGATGCTTTCCGAATTGACAGTGGGAGATTGGGTTGTAACAACAAGCGGATTTTACGGCGTAGTAATTGATATCACAGAAGAAGATGTGATTGTAGAGTTTGGAAGCAACAAAAACTGTAGAATTCCAATGAAGAAAACAGCGATTGCTGAAATCGAAAAATCAGATAACGAATAAAAAAACGAAAAAAGAACCTGAAAAAGGTTCTTTTTTTTATCACTATAATGTGGTATAGTATGAATATTATCTGTAAAAAGTCTTTACTTCACAGTCAAGTGACTGTTAAGCAAAGACAGTGGCTGTGAAAAAACAGAAAAAATGGAGAAAGAATAACAGGAAAGAAGGAAAAAAAGATGAATTATAACATTGCAGTCATTCCAGGAGATGGTATTGGACCGGAGATCGTAGCAGAAGCAAGAAAAGTTTTAGATGCAGCGGGAAAAAAATATGGATTTTCTTTAAACTATCAGGAACTTTTGATGGGAGGCGCATCGATTGATGCAAATGGAGTTCCTCTTACAGAAGAAACGATTCAGGCAGCTAAAAAAAGCGATGCCGTTTTAATGGGATCAATCGGAGGAGATGCTAAAACTTCTCCATGGTATCAACTTGCTCCTGAATTAAGACCAGAAGCAGGATTGTTGAAAATCCGCAAGGAACTGAATTTATTTGCAAATGTCAGACCAGCGTATTTATACGAAGAATTAAAAGCTGCGTGTCCTCTTAGAGACGAGATTATCGGGGATGGATTTGATATGGTGATTATGCGTGAACTGACAGGAGGACTGTATTTTGGAGAACGATATACGACAGAGGAAAATGGAGTCCGCAAGGCAGTAGATACGCTTTCTTATGATGAAAACGAAATAAGACGGATTGCAATAAAAGGATTTGAGATTGCAAGAAAGAGAAGAAAAAAAGTTACAAGTGTCGATAAGGCAAATGTGCTGGATTCTTCCAGATTGTGGAGAAGTGTAGTCGAAGAAGTTGCAAAAGAGTATCCAGATGTGACCTTGGAACATATGTTGGTAGATAACTGTGCGATGCAGCTTGTCAGAGATCCAAAACAGTTTGATGTGATTTTAACGGAAAATATGTTTGGAGATATTTTGTCAGATGAAGCAAGTATGGTGACAGGTTCTATAGGAATGCTCTCCTCAGCAAGTTTAAATGAGACAAAATTTGGACTGTATGAGCCAAGCCATGGATCAGCTCCAGATATTGCAGGAAAAAATCTTGCGAATCCGATTGCAACTATTTTATCGGCTGCTATGATGCTGCGTTACTCTCTTGATTTAGATGATGCTGCAGCAGGAATTGAATCAGCCGTGAAGAAAGTTTTGGCTGACGGATATCGCACAGGAGATATTTTCTCAAAAGGATGTACAAAAGTAGGTACGGTTGAGATGGGTGACTTGATCGCCGCCAGAATATAGAAAAGAAAAAGAGATAAGAAGGAGAATAAAAATGAGAAGTGATGCAGTAAAAACGGGGACGCAGCAAGCTCCTCACAGATCATTATTTAATGCGCTTGGAATGACAAAAGAAGAAATGGAACGACCACTTGTAGGAATTGTCAGTTCCTATAATGAAATTGTGCCGGGACATATGAATTTAGATAAAATTGTAGAAGCAGTAAAACTGGGTGTTGCGATGGCAGGAGGAACACCGAGAGAATTTCCGGCAATCGCTGTCTGTGACGGAATTGCAATGGGACACATTGGCATGAAATATTCTCTCGTAACAAGAGATCTGATTGCGGATTCAACAGAAGCGATGGCAATGGCACATCAGTTTGATGCCCTTGTCATGGTGCCAAACTGTGATAAAAATGTACCAGGACTTTTGATGGCTGCGGCTAGAATTAATGTGCCAACCATTTTTGTAAGCGGAGGACCGATGCTGGCAGGTCATGTCAAAGGAAAGAAGAGAAGTCTGTCTAGTATGTTTGAAGCAGTCGGCTCTTATGCAGCAGGAACAATGACAGAAGAAGAATTATTAGAAATGGAAGAAAAAGTTTGTCCAACGTGCGGATCTTGTTCTGGAATGTATACAGCAAACAGTATGAATTGTTTGACAGAAGTACTTGGTATGGGATTAAAAGGAAATGGAACAATTCCGGCGGTTTACTCTGAAAGATTAAAACTTGCAAAACATGCTGGTATGCAGGTTATGGAGTTGTTTAGAAAAAATATTCGTCCGCGTGATAT
>CBCTVZ010000113.1:0-7111 GCA_965150505.1 uncultured Robinsoniella sp.
TGATTTCTTTTCCATCTCTTTATAATCTGTTTTATTTTGTCAGCAATGCTTCTGCCATTTCTTCCATCGCTGCAACTGTTTCCGGTTTTACACCAGATTTGATTGTCACCATTGGCTCACAGATGGTAATATTTTTCATTCCTTCAAAATATGCTCTCATCAGTTTTCCTGCCATCGGCGCCCAAGAACCATTTTCCATGATTGCTACTTTTCTGTTCTGATATGCTTTGATTTTCAGATGATACAGAAAATCTTCCATGCAAGGGAATAAGGAAGCATCATATGTCGGACATGCTACTACAAGTTTGTCAAAACGATACGCATCTGACACTGCTGCTGCCATATCATCACGCGCCAAATCATAGGAAACGACAGATACTCCTTTTTCTTTTAAGATCTCTGCCAGTTTTTTTGCAGCGCTTGCTGTATTTCCATGAATGGAAGCGTATGCAATCACAACGCCTTCTTCTTCTGGCTCATATCCGCTCCATTTTAAATATTTTTCTATGTAAAATCCAAGATTTTCTTTCAAAATCGGTCCATGCAGAGGGCAGATTGTCTGAATCTCCAATCCAGATGCTTTTTTGAGAAGATTCTGTACCTGTGTACCATATTTGCCAACAATATTAATAAAATAGCGGCGTGCTTCCGGAGTCCAATCTTCTTCTGCATCAAGCGCTCCAAATTTTCCAAATCCATCTGCTGAGAATAAAATTTTTTCAGAAGATTCATACTCTACCATAACCTCAGGCCAATGTACCATTGGAGCCATCACGAAATGAAGCGTATGGCTTCCTAAACTTAAGGTATCTCCTTCTTTTACAGCAACCATTCTCTCTGATAAATCAAGCGTAAAAAATTGATTCAGCATGGAAGCAGCTTTTACGCTGAGAACAATTTTTGCATCGGAATATTTTTCAGCAAAAACCTGAATATTTCCAGCATGATCTGGTTCTAAATGAGATACAATCAGATAATCTGGTGTTTTACCATCTAAAACTGCCTCTAAATTATTCAGCCATTGCTCTGTCGCTCTTTTGTCAACGGTATCCATAACTGCAATTTTCTCATCTAAAATCACATAAGAATTATAGGACACTCCATTTGGAACTTTATACTGGCTCTCAAACAGATCAATCGTCTTGTCATCCACACCAATATATTTTACTGCATCAGAAATTACTACATTTTTCAATGTTCTTTCCTCCTCTTGTGTTGTTTGGCATCATATTTTTCTCTCTGCCATATATCGCATTATACCGTATCTGTCTCTATTTTTCCATCCTTAATTTCGATAACTTTTCCCTAATTCCTGCCCCATTTGAATTTTTGTCTCAATTCCTTTTTCTGTGTTGCTCAAAAATTTTTCTTTCAAAACAACTTTATCCTTTTGGATCAGGAGAATGATGGTAGAGCCTCCGAACTCAAAATATCCTTTTTCTTCTCCTTTTCGGACACTTCCTTCTTCTTTCTTATTGCAGATTTTTCCGACCATCAATGCTCCGACTTCCATCTGTATCAAAGTTCCGAACATCTTCGTCTTTAGCAAGGTATATTCTCGTGCATTTTGTTTAAAAACTGGCACAGATTCTACGGCAATCGGATTTACGGTATGAAATTTTCCAGGAATATAATAGTTGCATGACTTATATCCAGATGCTGGATAACAGTAACGATGGTAATCCTCCACAGACAGACGGATAATCACCGCATATCCTCCTAAAAAACGTTTTGCCAATTTTTTACTGTCCAATAGTTGTTTCAAAGAATATCTGCTATGTTTGATCTCAAAGCATAAATCCTCATCAATCTTGTATGCTAAAACCTTTCCGTCAGAAGGACTGATTAACACGTCATCTCTTCTGTCAATCAGACGCTCTCCTGTTTTGATCTCTCTTGTAAAAAAATCATTGTAACAATTATATCTGCACTTTTTATACGGTGTCATATCAATGCCTGCCCCTTTGATGAATGGCTGAATCATCCATCTCGAGAAACGGCTGTCTAAAAATTTTCCGCACAAAATAGAGAATGCTGGCTGCACTAAAGGTTTTAATATCATTCTTCCCCAGACAGTTGTATATAACGTTTTTAAAAGCTTATCCTGACTATTCTCTTTTTCACAGATTGTTCCGTCAAGCTCCTGATATTTCATCTTATCTTCCTTTCCTGAACAGATAACCCTTTTTTAAAATACATGAAGCAGTTTTGCCAAAATTATCACACCAAGTCCAATAAATACTGCCATCATTTTATTTCCTGGCTTATATACCTTAATATTACTTACAAATAAAATGGCAACTACCACCATAACGCCGATCAAAACACGCAAATAGACGGCATTCCCAAAATATGGGCGCATTAAATATACAAGTGGAAAAATAATTGCTATCGATGTAACTGGAAGTCCCTGATAATATTTCCGAACTTCCTGTGTTTCTTTCTGACGTTTTTCTTCCATCACATTAAAGTATCCAAGACGGATCACCGCCGCAAGTACATATAGACACATTGCTGTCATACCACAGATTCCTCTGAGTCCCAGTCCATATCCTAAGAAAGCTGGAAATGCTCCAAAACAGATCAAATCACATAGAGAATCAATCTGTATTCCAAATTTTTTTTCATCTTCTGTTCTGTCCATCGCTCTTGCTACTTTTCCATCCAGCATATCACAGATACCAGAAACTACAAGACAAGCAATCGCCGTTTTAAATTTTCCTTCTAAAGCCTGCGTCATTCCAATCACAGAGCTGATCAAGCCCAAATACGTTAAAATAACGGAATAATTATAAAATCCTATCCACAAAGTTTTCATGCTCCTTCCCTCATTCTGCGTCTCTTTTCTGACGCACGAGTAATTGTAATATGTGTATAAATTGTCACAACCGCACTAATTAAAATCAAAGCATAATAGCTGATTCCTCTGCTCAAAAGCAGTCCTGAGTAAATACTGCTTCCGAATATCGGTGCAAACATGGAAAGAAATAATGTTTCGCTTGCGCCTACTCCTCCTGGAAGAGGAAGCATATCAACCGCTACAGAAATAATCGCCTGCAACAATACAATGTCTGTCCACTTTGCCCCACGCAGTCCTAGAGAACAGTACACCAGATACGTCACAAAAAACAAGATAAATCTTTGCAGAATTGAAAGCAGCACTACATTGACAATCACCATTTTATGTGATTTAAAATAGGTCGAAGCCTTTCCATATTTATCCATTGCTCTTGATAATTTTTCCACTCTTGCTTCTCTATGCTTCATCAAATGAATTTTTACCAGAATATTATGACCTAAAATCATCAATTTTTTTGTCAATTCTGGCATAAATACAAGAATCATCATACAAGCAATACATCCCACGTTTAAAAAAAGTCCAAGATAAAAAACGAATCTCGTTTTTTCCATATAGGTTGAAATCAATTCATGATGAAATAGAATTACTCCCACGCCTACTACAACTAGCACAAATTTATATGCAATCGTTACAATCATCAGCACCAGAGTAGAAATTGATACATCAATATTTTCTTTACTCATATAATAAATCTGCGCCGGCTGTCCCCCACTCGCCGAAGGGGTGATACAGCTATAAAAAAATCCGACAAAACTATATTTTATACAATGTGCAAATGGTGCATGAATTTTCAAAGAGCGCATCATATAAAAAATAATCGTTGATTCCCCGCTCACAAAGAAAACAACCAAAACTACTCCTGCACATAAATATAATTTGTTTGCTTTCTGTATGGAATCCCAGATCCCTCCAAGTTCCTGATCTTTAAATAAAAGGAAAAATGTACCTACGCAAAGTAAAATCAAAAATAATATCTGAAAGATATTTTTTTTATTTTTCTTTAAGAAATTCACTTTCGCCTTCTTTCTCCTTCCCACCTTTTAAAGAGTAAAAAACCCTCTTTCATGATTTTAACAGTAAATTTGAAATCTTACAATTACATTTTTCAAAAAACGTCATAAATTTTACATAATAATTTTTCTTATTTGCAAGATAATACGATCCTTCCGCAAGTAAAATTCCCCCCGCAATATCAATCAGATAATGCTGTTTTGTAAATTGCGTTGAAGCGCAAACGCAAAGTGCAAAGATACAAGAAAAAATCCGATACCATTTTGGTATCTCTTTTTTCCCTCGAATTGCTATAAAACAAAACCAGCTTACTAGACAATGAATGGATGGAAATAAGTTTGTAGCCTGATCCATCTCATATAATCGATTCATCATAAAAGCGCTGAGAGAATTTCCTGTGATTTCTGGTCTGATATTCGTTGTTGGAAAAAGAATAAAAATCAATCCGCAGATCAATCTTGTCGGCATTTCTGCCGCCACAAATCGATAAAAATGCTCTTTTCCCAAATGTGCAACCATAATATAGTTTATTCCCCAAAACAGATAGCATCCAAAATAAATATAGACAAATTCTGGTATGAGCGGAATAGCTTGATCCAGTTTTGTTGTCAAATCATAATGCGGCCATCCTTCTGTAAGCCAAGCAGCCCCAAAATAAATAACAGAGTTCCATGTGAATATCGCAATCAGCGGAATAATACTGTATAATTTAATCCAAGGATCTATATATTTATTTAGCCATCTTTTCATTTTTCCTCCCACATTAAAGATTACATTTTATAGTTCAAAAACAGAAAAAGCGGAAATGCCAAAATCTGATCCAACATTCCCGTTTTTTCCCTTTTTATCATTTGATTATCACGTTCTGTCTTTCATTTTTATTAGAAACGTTATTTGCCATTATCTCATAAAAATTATAGATTTGGACGAATCAATTTCGGACGATATCCATGTTCTTTTAATGCTTCTACAATTTTTGTCTTATGTTCCGTTCCAAAGGCTTCCAATGTAATTTTCAATTCTACTGCTGCATTACGGTTTGTGCTGACAAACTGGTTATGATCCAACTTAATTACATTTCCTTGTGCCTCTGCAATAATCGATGCAACTCTCACAAGTTCGCCCGGTTTATCTGGCAGAAGAACAGATACTGTAAAAATACGATCTCTCTGAATTAATCCATGCTGAACGACAGATGCCATTGTGATGACATCCATATTTCCTCCGCTTAATACCGAGACAATCTTCTTTCCTTTTACAGAAAGATGTTTTAAAGCTGCCACCGTCAAGAGTCCTGAATTTTCTACAATCATCTTATGATTTTCTACCATATCCAAAAATGCAACGATCAATTCATCATCTTCCACTGTAATAATTTCATCCAGATTTTCCTGTAAATAAGGAAAAATATTTGTTCCTGGTGTTTTTACCGCTGTACCATCAGCGATTGTGCTGACAGAAGGAAGGGTCGTCACTTTTCCTTCTTCAAAAGAATATTGGAGACAATTTGCACCTGCCGGTTCAACGCCTATTACTTTGATCTTTGGGTTTAACATTTTAGCGAGTGTAGAGACACCTGTAGCCAGTCCGCCTCCTCCTACCGGTACTAAAATATAATCAACAAGCGGCAGTTCTTTAAAAATTTCCATCGCTATCGTTCCCTGTCCTGTTGCCACAGCCAGATCATCAAATGGATGAATAAACGTATATCCTTCTTTTTCAGCCAGTTCATACGCATATGCGCACGCCTCATCGTACACATTTCCATACAGAACAACTTCTGCGCCATAACTCTTTGTGCGGTTTACCTTAATCAGCGGCGTCGTTGTAGGCATTACAATAACTGCCTTTACGCCATATTCTTTTGCCGCATATGCAACTCCTTGCGCATGGTTGCCTGCTGAGGCAGTAATCAGACCATGTTTTTTTTCTTCTTCACTCAGTGTACTGATTTTATAGTATGCCCCGCGGATTTTGTATGCCCCTGTCACCTGCATATTTTCTGGTTTTAAAAATACTCTGTTTCCTGTCTGAGCGCTCAAATATGGACTGTAGATCAGCTTTGTTTCCTGTGTCACTTTTTGTACAATCTCGGCAGCTTCTTCAAATTTCTCCAATGTTAACATTTTTTTGTCATCCTTTCCTTCTCATGTCTACTCCTGTGTCTTTACGTCAAACAAAGCATTCACAAATTCATCTGAATCAAACTTCTGTAAGTCGTCAATACTTTCTCCTACGCCTATATATTTCACTGGAATTCCCAATTCAGAATGGATTGCCACTGCAATTCCTCCCTTTGCTGTTCCATCCAGTTTTGTCAGGATAATACCGGTGATGTCAGCAACGTCTTTAAATTCTCTGGCCTGTGCCAAGGCATTTTGTCCTGTTGTTCCATCTAAAACAACAAGCGTTTCTCTATATGCTTCTGGATATTCTCGCTCTAAAATACGATTTATTTTTCCAAGTTCTGCCATCAAATTCTTTTTATTGTGCAGTCTTCCTGCCGTATCACACAGTAAAACATCTGCGTGTCTTGCCTTTGCCGCCGATACTGCATCGTATACAACAGATGCTGGATCAGAGCCTTCTTGCCCTCCAATCATCTCAACCCCTGCGCGGTTTGCCCACTCAGAAAGCTGTTCTCCTGCCGCTGCACGGAATGTATCTGCAGCAGCCAAAATTACTTTTTTTCCTTGATCTTTTAATTTTCCAGCCAGTTTTCCAACGCTTGTCGTTTTTCCAACGCCATTAACGCCGATGACAAGAACAACCGATTTTCTGTTTTCAAATTCATATGCCGTCTCTCCGACATTCATTTCTGCTTTGATACTGTCAATTAACAGTTGTTTGCACTGTACTGGATCTTTAATTTTTTGTTCTTTGACTTTTCTTTTTAAATCCTCAATAATGGAAGTTGTTGCATTAATTCCAAGATCTCCCATAATCAAAATCTCTTCAATTTCTTCATAAAAATCATCATCAATACTGGAAAATCCACTGAAAATTGAGTCAATTCCTTTTACGATATTTTCTCTTGTCTTGGAAAGTCCTTCCACCAGCCTCTTAAAAAAGCCTTTTTTCTCTCCCATTTTTCTCCTCCTATTCTTCTAACTCCTCTTCAATCAGATTTACTGATACGAGTGTAGACACTCCCTTTTCCTGCATTGTGATTCCGTATAAACGGTCTGCTGCTTCCATTGTGCCTCGTCTATGAGTAATAATAATAAATTGTGTGTTTTT
>CBCTVZ010000114.1:0-7034 GCA_965150505.1 uncultured Robinsoniella sp.
AAATATCAGCTCCGACTTTTTTGAAAGTACATTTATCACAGATAGCTTAGAAAAACTTGATTCTGAATTAGTAAGTTTGATCGGCAATCTTTCATCCAGACTGATTTCTTCCACCATTGGTGTTGCCGGCTTTATGATCCACTTTTTTACAACTGCTGCCATCGCCTTAGTATTTGCTATTTATATTCTTTTTTCCAAAGAAACTCTCGTACGTCAGTTAAAAATGCTTTTATTTGCCCATTTTCCAAGAAGTTTTGCAAGACGTACCGTAAAAGTGGCAAGACTGACTCAGAATACATTTTCAAACTTTTTCAGTGGTCAGTTTGTTGAGGCATGTATTCTTGGAACGATGTTTGTTGTCTCGATGACAGTTTTTAAGATTCCATATGCTCTTTTAATCGGTCTTTTAATTGCTCTTACCGCGCTGATTCCGATATTTGGAGCATTTATCGGATGTATTACCGGTATCCTTCTTATTATCATCGAAAGTCCTTTAAAAGCGGTATTCTTTGTAATTTTATTCTTTGTTTTACAGCAGATTGAAGGAAACTTAATTTATCCAAAAGTGGTAGGAAATTCTGTCGGTCTTCCATCCATTTGGGTTCTTGTTGCAGTGACAACAGGAGGAAACCTTTTAGGTATTGTAGGAATGCTTTTCTTTATTCCAATTTTCTCTGTAATTTACAATCTTTTACGGGAAATTACATGGAAACAGCTCACAGTCAAAAATTTTTGTCAAAAAGAATGAAAAATATATAAAAGGGGTATCATTTTATGAGTCAAACACTTTATTTTAATGGAACTATTTTAACGATGGATGAGCCTCTCTTTGCTGAGAGTGTGCTTACCGAAGATGGAAAAATTCTTTCCGTTGGAAATTTAAAAGATCTGCAGGATGCTGCTGATGAGGATGTCACTTATTTTGACTTGCAAGGTCAAACTATGCTGCCAGCTTTTCTCGATGCACACAGTCATTTTTCCGGATATGCAAATTCACTTTTACAAGTTCCATTGGAAGAATGTTCTTCTGCTGAAGAGATTATAGACAAAATCAGGCAATTTCTTTCTTCCGCTTCCCTCAGCGAAGAACAATGGGTGATCTGTAAAGGCTATGATCATAATCAGCTTCCTAATCATGCGCATATCGATCGTTTTATCCTCGATCAGGCTTCTACCTCTCACCCAATCGTTGTGCAGCATAAGTCGGGTCATCTCGGTATTTTTAATAGCTGTGCGCTCTCCCGCCTTGGAATTACTTCTGATACTCCTGTTCCAGACGGAGGTGTTATCGGTCAAAAAGATGGCGTTTTGACAGGTTACATGGAAGAGAATGCTTTTATTCAAGTACTCTCTTCTGTTCCTATGCCATCTGCCAAAGAACTGATGGAAGCTTTTGTAAAAGCGCAGCAGCGCTACGCTTCTTATGGAATTACTACGATCCAAGAAGGTATGATGCCAGACTCTCTCATACCGTTATATCAAGCTCTTCTTTCCAATCATCTTTTAAATCTGGATGTTGTTGGATATGTAGATGCAAAAAACAGCGAAAAAATCTGTTCTTGCTTTCCTACTCATCTTCGCCAATATGAAAATCATTTCAAGATTGGCGGATATAAAATTTTTTTAGATGGATCTCCTCAAGGTCGAACAGCATGGATGCGCACACCGTATCTTGATTCAGACGGCTACTGCGGCTATCCTACCATTTCAGAGGAAGAGATTTTCTCTGTTCTGGAAAAAGCACAAGAAAACAAGATGCAGCTGCTCGCTCACTGTAACGGTGACGCTGCCTGTGCGCAGTATCTCTCCTGTATTGATACTTTTCAAGAAAAAGGCGGTCATCTAAAAGAGCTGCGACCTGTCATGATTCATTCTCAATTATTAGATTATGACCAACTTGATCTCGTTAAAAAACTTGGGGTAATTCCTTCCTTTTTTGTTGCCCATGTATATCATTGGGGGGACACACATATTAAAAACTTTGGACTTTCACGCGCTTCACGGATCAGTCCTACTGCTTCTTCATTCAAAAAAGAGATCTTATTTACGTTCCATCAAGATGCTCCTGTCATCGAACCTGATATCCTAGAAACCGTATGGTGTGCTGCGAATCGAATGACAAAGGCTGGTATTTTGCTCGGCGCTGACGAACAGCTTCCTGTCTTGGAAGCTCTAAAAGCTGTGACAATCCATGCTGCCTACCAATATTTTGAAGAAAATCAAAAAGGAAGTATCACGCCTGGAAAATTTGCTGATTTTGTAATTCTCTCTGACAATCCTTTAAAAATTGAAAAAGAGAATTTACGTTCAATAAAAGTTTGCCACACGATAAAACAAGATCGCATTATTTACTCCAAATCGGAAAAATAAAATTCTGACCCAGAACAATTTTTGACAGAAAGAGAGGTATTTTTATGATTTCAAATAAGCAGCAGCGTCATGCTTTCATGCTTGATCTTGTCTGTGATATACTTGGAGCAATCCTATATTCCATTGGACTGTATACATTTGCTAAAACGGCCAACTTTGCTCCAGGCGGTCTTTCAGGTCTTGCGTTAATTATCAACTATCTATGGGATCTGCCTATTGGAATCACTACACTATTTTTAAATATCCCATTTATCTTATTCAGCTATAAAGTCGTTGGAAAAAAATTTCTTTTAAAGTCCTTAAAAACGATGATATTCTGTACCATTTTTTTGGATTTTGTTTTTCCATATTTTCCGCCTTATTCCGGCGATCCTCTGCTCGCAGCGCTGTTTTCTGGTGTCTTTTTAGGCACAGGTCTTGCCATTATCTATATGAGAGGTTCTTCCACAGGCGGTACTGATTTTTTAACGATGTCCATCAAGGCAATCTTTCCGCATCTCTCACTTGGAGTTGTAACCATGACGATTGATCTATTCGTCATCATTCTTGGTTGGCCTGTATTTGGAAATATTGATGCTGTTTTATATGGCTTAATCTCTACTTTTGCCACTTCCATTGTGATTGACAAAATCATGTATGGTATGGGCGCTGGAAAACTAATGATTATCATTACAACAAAAAGCAAAGATGTAGCTTCTAAAATTGATGAAATCTGCGCCCGTGGTTCTACTGCGATTCGTGGAACTGGAACTTATACAAACAAAGAGCGTGAAGTTTTATTATGCGCCTGTTCAAAATCGGAAGTCTATAAGCTCCATAATGCCGTATATCATATTGATCCGGATGCCTTTATTATGATTACAGAGACAAGCGAGGTATTTGGCGAAGGTTTTATCGAGCCAACTGTTCCAAAATAATCTAAACGATACTTTTATATCTAAAATATTACAGTAAAAAAGAAAGATTTTACAAAAATACAGCCCCTCATCATGAGGGGCTGATACCATATGGAGAGAGGATGAATCAATGTCTAAATTTTCTGATCGTTTAAAAAAATTGAGAAAGGATCATAAGTTATCTCAAAAGCAACTTGCGGAATCGTTACACGTTTCACAAAATGCAATTTTCAACTGGGAAAATGCCAAAAGAGAACCTAGTTTTGAAATGGCCAAAAAAATAGCCGATTATTTTTCAGTCAGACCTGCTTTTCTTCTCGGATGGGAAGACCATATGACAATCGATCCAAATTATACGGCTGAAATGTTAAAAGATGAAAAAAATATAGAATATATTAATAAATTTTTATCATTAGATAGCAGCGACAAAGAAACCGTATGCTATTTTATAAATTTTATTATGGAAAAAGAAAAATGGCTTTGCTAGAACAATCTTTTAAAAATCCTGCCCTCTTAACAGAATGCAGGATTTTTATAAACTCTTTTTTTATTGCCCAAAAAGAAAAGAAGATTTTTTTACCGTCGCCTATCATAAAATGTAGAACAAAAAAAGAAAATATTGATTTTTCAATACTTTCTGTCTCTATATCTTACACATATATCATTTAATGCCGGTGGTGGGACTCGAACCCACACACCCGGATGGATAACAGATTTTGAGTCTGTCTCGTCTGCCAATTCCGACACACCGGCTTTTTTCTTTGTTCCCTTGGAACTTCTATAATAATATCCTACACCTTTTAAAATTGCAAGCACTTTTTTTAAAATTTTAAATATTTTTTTACTTTTTGACATTTTCGTGAAAATCAGCTAAACTAATTTTTATTAGGAGGTGGTTCTTTTATGGAATTTAAAAAGCGAAATTTAAATCTGGATCTCACAAAATGTATCGCTGTTTTTACTGTTTTATCTGTCCATTTCTTTTATAATAATGGTTTCTATTCTATTCCTGTCTCCACGCCGCGTATGTATTTTATGACAGGAATGCGCACCTTTTTTATGGTCTGCGTACCTTTATTTCTTCTCGTGACAGGCGCTTTAATGAATAAAAAAACACTGTCTGCCCGCTATTACCGCGGTATCACTCATACTCTGTTTATTTATCTGCTCTCCTGCATCGTCTGTATGAGTTTTAATTATTTTTATAAAGGAATTGCTTATACTCCCTTACAAGCTATTTTAAGTATTTTCGACTTCAGCGCCGCACAATATAGTTGGTATGTTGAAATGTATCTAGGTCTGTTTCTTATTATTCCGTTTTTAAATCTCATTTATCAAAATTTATCAACAAAACGGCAGAAACAGATTTTAGTTTTCTCTTTTTTAGCGCTGACTGCATTACCTACCGCAATCAATTACTATGTTGAAATTATTCCAAATTGGTGGCAGGGATTTTATCCGATCTCCTACTATTTTTTAGGAGCTTACTTAAATGAATATTCTATTCCGATAAAAAAACGTTTTCTAGCTCCTCTTTTGCTAATCTGGATTGTTTTTTGTACCATATTTAATATCCATTTTTCTTATGGTGAAAAATTTGTATGGGATATCTATAATGGATGGGGTGGTTTTCAAAATGTGATCTCTTCCGGACTTTTATTTGTTTTCATTCAAAAACTGGATCTTTCCCGTTTACCTTTCCTGTTTAAAAAAGTAATTGTCCAAATTTCAACCCTTTCATTTGGAACGTATCTCGTCTCCTACGTTTTTGATCAAATATTTTATAAAAAATTAAATAATACGATTTTGTTTATGGAGGATCGCCTGATTTATTATCCTATCATTGTACCACTCGTATTTATTTGCTCTCTTTTTGTATCGCAATGTTTTCAATTTCTATATCAATTTTTATTTAAAAAAGCAAGAAGTCAATCAAAGTAAAAAATCTCTTTCTTGTCAAAAATAGTGCAGCACAGTTTTTCCTCAAGGATACTTTCTGTCTGCACTATTTTTTAATGGATCAGGTATATTATTCCTGAATCATTTTTTCATAAATTGGAAAGCAATCAAATGTTGCAAAATAATCTTTCGGTGTTTCTGCTCTTCGGATCATCTGTACACTTCCATCTTCTTTCAAAAGAAGTTCTGCTGATTTCAATTTTCCATTGTAACTGTATCCCATGGCAAATCCATGAGCGCCTGTATCATGAATAACTAAATAATCTCCTTTTTCGATTTCAGGAAGCATTCTGTCAATCGCAAATTTATCATTGTTTTCACAGAGAGAACCTGTCACATCGTACTGATGGTCGCATACGGCATCTTCTTTTCCTAGCACTGTTATATGGTGATATGCTCCATACATTGCCGGACGCATCAGATTAACGGCACACGCATCCACTCCAATATACTCTTTGTGCGTATGTTTTTCATTGATTGCTTTTGTCACAAGACATCCATACGGTCCCATCATAAAACGGCCCAGTTCTGTATAAATAGCAACGTCTCCCATCCCTGCTGGAATCAGGACTTCTTCGTATACTTTTCTTACGCCTTCACCAATTTTCAGAATATCGTTTGCTTCCTGATCCGGCAGATAAGGAATACCGATTCCTCCAGAAAGATTGATAAATTTAATATTTGCTCCTGTCTTATTTTTCAATTCTACAGCTGTCTCAAATAAAACTTTTGCTAACATTGGATAATATTCATTTGTCACGGTGTTGCTTGCCAAAAACGCATGAATTCCAAATTCTTCCACGCCTTTTTCTTTCATGATATGGAAAGCCTCAAAAAGCTGTTCTTTTGTCATACCGTATTTGGAATCCCCAGGATTATCCATAATATCATTTGTAATTTTAAATGTTCCCCCTGGATTGTAACGGCAGCTCATCTTTTTCGGCAATTTTCCAAGCGTCTCTTCTACAATATCAATATGTGTAATGTCATCAAGATTGATAATCGCATTCAGCTCTGCTGCTTTTTTAAATTCTTCCACTGGTGTATCGTTAGAAGAAAACATGATGTCATCACCTATTGCTCCGATTGCATCAGACATCATGAGTTCTGTCATTGAAGAACAATCGCATCCGCATCCATATTCTCTTAAAATCTGAATTAAAAATGGATTTGGCGTTGCCTTTACTGCGAAATATTCTTTATACCCCTCATTCCAAGAAAATGCTTTATTCAATAATTCGACATTCTGTCGGATTCCTTTTTCATCATACAAATAGAATGGTGTCGGATATTCTTTTACGATTTCTTTTACTTGTTCCAATGTTACAAAAGGCTGTTTTTTCATCTTCAGTAGCTCCTCATTTTCAAATATTTACATTTAATCAAACTATACTCATCCTTTTTCTTCTTGTCAAGGCTCAATTTTTAAGTTCAGCATAGCTGCCATATCCTTACTCAAAAAACGATTCTACACGGTGAGACGTATCTAGTAAATGGTTGTACTGCAAAGAAGCATATTCTTCTCGTTCCTCTTTCCATACTGTTTCATCTAATGTATGATACATTCCATCTTTGTCAATAAATACCGTTCCTGTCAAAACTGGAAGCGTCTTTTGTAATTCCTGTAAATAAACCTGATAATGACTCATAGGAATCCCTGATTTTTCCAACAAAAGACTGCTCAAATAATTGACGCTCATTTTATCAACCGTTTCTTCTTCTATATCATAATTTGCCCATATCACAAATGGCACAACATATCCTTTTTGAAATTCTTCCAATGAAGACTCTCTGTCAATTCCATTCAGA
>CBCTVZ010000115.1:0-6907 GCA_965150505.1 uncultured Robinsoniella sp.
TTTGAACGAAAAGTCCTCTTTTTTCATAGAGACTGTTATTTCACAGCCCCTTTTTAGAGAATATTCTATTTTTTTATGGAATATTTAATTCTATTTTTTAAGAATTTCTATTCAAACTCTATTCAAACCAACAAATTAAACTACCAAAAAATCTTTTTTGTCTTTTCTTTCGTTTTTCCTTTTTTTAAGTTTTCCTTCTTGAATTTCCAACACCTCATCCGCTTCTTTGGCCAGTTGGCTGCTGTGTGTTACGACAATCACACATTTTTTCAATTCATGTGCCATGTTTTTTAGCAGTTCTATGATTTCACCAGCCGTATTTTCATCTAGATTTCCAGATGGTTCGTCTGCCAAAAGCACCTGTGCATCACTAGCAAGCGCTCTTGCAATGGCAACTCTTTGCTGCTGCCCTCCGGAAAGCTGTAAGATATTTCGTTTCCAGTCCTCCTTAGGAATATGGACATTCTGAAGAAGCAGCGCTGCATCTTTGTTTCCGCCAAGCTTTACATTTTCTTCGGTTGTCAGATAGTCGATCAGATTATAATTTTGAAACACCAGAGAAATATGATGTCTGCGGTGATAATTGAGTCCTTTTTTTAGGATATCTTCCCCTTTATACGCAATTTCCCCAGAGGATGGACTGTCCAGACCTGCCAGAAGAGAAAGAAAGGTTGTCTTTCCTGATCCACTAGGACCTACAATGGCATAAAAAGTTCCTTCTTCAAATGATGCAGACACATTTTTTAAAACCATCTTCTCCCGTTTTGATTTATAGGAATAGGTAAGATTTTTTGCTTCTAAAATCATTTGGTTGCCTCCTAACTTATTGTACTTAAAATTTCTTTTGGTTTCTTTTGAAATATCATGATTCCAGCTATAGATGTAGATAAAAGGATCAAAATTACAATCTCTGCTGCATCTGCCAAAAGCATCAGAGGTGTCAATGCCGTCTCTACTTTCGTTACACTTAAGTTTGCTTCTTGATAATATTCATCTATAAAAACTTTTCCAGCGTCTGCTTGTTTTTCCAGCTCGGCCTGCTCTTGTTGCTGCCCTACCAGATAACTTGCAACAGCGTTAGAAATGACCGGTGCAGCAGCAAAAGAAATCAGTACGGCTGCTGTGCTGATTACGAGCGCTTCCATCACCATCTGCATCCATATTTTTCCTTTAGAAATTCCAAGCGACATCAAAATTCCAATTTCATTTTTCCTATTTTTAATCCAGAATACAAAAATCAGAAATAAAATCACAAAACCTGCGCCACTCACCAGAAGCATCATCGTATTACTGATTTTTTCAAGATCATTAAAATTGACGGCCATCGTGTCTAGATTTCCATTGTTGTCAATGAGATCATACCATTCCCAGTTGATAGCTGCTTTTTTGATCTGTTTTTTTGTCTGTTCATAATGATCTACATCAGCAACTTTATAGTAAGCATTTACAAATAGAGAATCATCATTTTCGGCTTTTTTCGGAAAATATAAATCCGTAAAAATCACATTTTCAGACCGAAACGTATCGCCAGACATATATGGACGCATCTTCTCTTTTACAGTATAAATACCGATAATTTTGGCCGTTGTAACAGGTTCTTCTATCTTGATGGGGCGAAAATTTATGGTATCTCCTACTTTCAGTTTGTTTTTTTCTGCCAGTTGTTCAGAAATCACACAAACATTTTCATCTTTCTCTTCTATCATACGTCCTTCTTTGATGGATACATTTCCACTTAAAACATTAGAATTTAATTCCATCTTTCGATTTCCAATGAGCGCGACACCATTAAAATCCCTTGTCTGATCCATCTGCGAATCTTCTATTCTCTCAAAATTATCAGGCTTTACAGGGATAGGAACGGTCGTCACATTATAGTCCGCAATTCCTTCAGCCTTTGCTACTTCTTCAATATCTTCCATCTTCATAGACTCAAAAGACCGGTCTGTAGAACCACTGTAAACTTTTTGTCCATTTACCGTCAGCGTTTTTCTGGTGACACCTCCATAACTGCCATCTTGATCCTTTCCATATAATTCATCTATTTTTTTATTCATTTCTTCATATCGTCTGCTGCGGCTTTCTTCATTCATTTCCAGTAAAAAACCTGCTCCGATTGCTTGACGTGTACTGTCTTTTGTTGCAATGTTTGCACTTCTGCCTGCCATTGCAGATAAATACAACAAGCTGATCGTACAGACTGCTAAAAGCAGCAGAATACTTTTTATCGGCTTTCGTAAAACAGAACGATTTGCTCTCTGCCATAAATTCATCTCTTATCCCTCCATTCTCGATAAAATATCTTTTGGATTAGAACAAAGCACTGGAAAAACAGATAAAAATACTGCTGTCACAACTACTGCTCCTCCCATTCCTAAAAGCTTCATAAAATCAGACCCTTTTAGAGAAATATTCCGTGTCAATTCTGATGTTACCGAAGAAAAAAGAAGTTTTTGCATCTGGTTGGCTGTTGCTACTGCGAAGCAGCAGGAAAATCCAGCTGCAAGTAAAAAAAGGATGGAGGATTCAAAAAAAGCCTGAAGAAATAAATAGACTTTTCTCTCCCCTAAGCTGACAAACACTGCCATTTCTTTCTGTCTGTTGCGCATCCACATACAAAGAAGCAACGAAACTACAAAAAGGCCAGAAAAAAAGGTCAAAATCTGCATGAACCAGACCATGCGTGTAATCTGTGCTAAAGGTGCTTTCATTTGTTGGAATAAAGCATCAGAAGTAGTTACTTCTGCTTTTTCTGCCAAGATTTCTAAAAGCTGATCTGCCAGTTTGGAAAGTTTTTCTGGTTGATCGGTATAGACAGACAGCTTGTAAATACCTTTTCCACCAAATAATTCTCCATATGAAGTCTGATCCAGATAGATCTGATTTTCTGTGCGAGATACCGCCAGTGTCGATGTTTCCTGCTGCTTTTCCGTACCAGACAGAAAGAATCCACAAATTGTCACTTTTGTCTGTACTTTCGTATTGCCGTCTGTACCGCCACCTGTCTTCAAAGAAAGTTGATCTCCAATCTTTAATCCATTTAAATCGGCAAAATCAGCGTGAACAACTGCTTTGTATGTCTCTCCAGCCTCAAAAAGTTTTCCCTCTGTCAACTGATACGTGTGATCAAAAAATGGACTGTCCTGCTTCAAATTATCATAGGAATAGAGGCTTACTTTCTGGTTATCGAGTTCCAAAGAATCGCTTTTCGTAACAGGCAGCAGTTCTGGCAGAAAGATCTTTTGATGCCCCATACGGTTAATCGCCTGTACATAGGGAACTTTTCTGATTTTTTTCCATTCCTCTTTTGTAAGTTCTGCATCTGCTGCGTTCATTTCACATATGACTTTTGCCTTTGCTTTTTTCTGCATTTCCGTCTCTGTATGCTCTGTTGCATATAAGATGATTCCTGTGCCTAAAATCATCGTATTGACAATGAAAAAAATGAAAAACAGCAAAATAGACTTGCTTCTTTTCCGCCATAGATAACGTATTCCCCTTTGATACCATGCCATTCTACTCGCCTCCTACACCAGTAGCCCCAGAATATCTAGTGATCAAAATTTTCGTTGCCCAAATTTCACCGGAATCCTGTTTTTCACCAAACACAGCAATATTTGTCTGTTTTTTTACCTCTGAAGCGCTGCTTTGTGTAAGCTGTACTGTTCCAGTAGCTGCATCCATCTGTGCAATCTGAAATTGACAGTTTTCATCATATCTTACCGTAATTTGTTCCATCGTATCTTCATATCCGGAAGCCGCCTGCATCACAACTTGTCCTCCATCTTTTTCAATCTCTGGTAAAACTTGAAATATTCCATCTGAAAACTGTGTTACGCTTCCATTTAAAATGGCTTCATCCAACAGATCATTCATACTGACAGAATCTGTTTCTTGATTTTGTTCCGTGGTCGGTGTAGTAATTGGCTTTGAATTTGGAGAATTTGATGCGCCACATCCAACCAATGTAACAGCACAGAGTACTGCAACGATTCCTCTTCCAATTCTTACTTTTTTCATAAATTTATACTCCTTTCCTATTCTATATTCTGCGTCTTTGTGACACCGATAAAATTGTAGCGAAAAACCTTTCTAAAACTCCTCTAAGATCTGCAAAATTTTCCTTCTGTTTTTAGAAGACTTTTAGAGAATTTACATGGTATACTGGAAACAGGAAATTTTTTATAAAGGACGGATAAAATATGAAACTATTATTAATAGAAGATGATCGTTCCCTTTGCACAGTTATCTCTAGGGAACTCCAGCGCAATGGTCATACGGTAGATTGTTGTTATGATGGGGAGACAGCCATGCTCTATGCGCTGAATATGGATTACGGATATGACCTTGCCATTATTGACCGAATGCTTCCAATCGTTGATGGGCTGACGGTGATCCAAGCTATGCGAAAAAAACAAATTTCCATCCCCGTCATCATTATTACTGGAATGTCGGAACTAAATGACCGAATTATAGGATTAGATGGCGGGGCAGACGACTATCTGGTAAAACCTTTCCATCTTCAAGAATTGCTTGCAAGAATTCGTGCTTTGACAAGACGCAGTCCTTCTCTCCAATGTGCGGATACATTTTCTTTTGGTGATCTTACTCTTCATTATTCTGTAAGAAAGCTTTCCTGTATGGAAAAAGAATGTTCGCTTACTGCAAAAGAGACAGAACTTCTAAGCACTTTTTTAAAGCAGCCAGAAAATGTTTTTACAAGAGAACAGCTTGTTTTAAAAGTTTGGGGAAGTGATGCAGATATAGAATCTGGAAATGTAGACAATTATATTTCTTTTCTGAGGAAACGATTGAGAGAACTGAAAAGCAACTGTTTCATACGAACGATCTATGGTACAGGATACCGATTGGAGGATGGTCATGCTTAAAAATCTTTTTCATCGTCTGCAATGGATCTTTGTTGCGATCTCAATGAGTATTATCACTTTGATCTTAATATTTACCTTTGACCGACAATTTGATGCACAACAAATGGCAGATACGAACTATATACAGCGAATGGCTTCTCTTTTAATCTATGAACTAAAAGATCAGCCAGCGTCTTACTCTTCCATTCTAAAAGATTACGAACAGCAGATGTCTGTTTACAGCCATCTGACAGACAGTGAGGGAACACTGCTTTATCAAAGTGAATCTGTCTTTCCTACTAGCCTAGATACGCTCATTGCCTATGTCACAGATAATATAAAAGTAACATCTTCTTTAAAAGAAAATACATCTGGCAATCGGACAATCAGTCAAAGCGGGTATATGGAACTTTCAGGAGATCATCATGACCAGTACTTCGTTGTTCTCTCGCAGATTCCTGTCCATGAAAAACATTATGATCTTACCATGATGATTCGGCAAACTTCTCCTTTTGATGTATTACTGCAGCATCTTTTTGCCTATATTCTCATTTGGATTATCTCTTTTGTTTGCATTTTATTTTTAAGTCACTGGTTGCTAAAAAAAGCATTTGCCCCAACGGAACAAATGCTTGAAAGTCAAAAAAATTTTATTGCTTCTGCTTCCCATGAACTAAAAGCTCCTCTGGCAGTCATCATGGCAAATGCAGAACTTTTACAAACGTATGAAGAAAAAGGATCTAAAAAAGCGGTCTTTCTTTCTACGATTGATGCAGAATGTAGCAGAATGGCAAAACTTATTCAGGATCTGTTGTTTCTGGCTTCCTCCGATGCCAAACAACAAAAACTGCATCTGTCTGATGTAATGGTGGATACCTTACTATTTTCTCTGTATGAAGCCTATGAACCACTATGCTTGAAAAAAAAGATCCAGCTTATACCAGACTTTACCTGTGAAAGTTATCCTTTACTCCATACAGATTCCGAGCGTCTTTTCCAACTTCTCTCTATTTATCTGGATAATGCCATCTCCTATTCTGTTGAGGGTGGAAAAATCGAACTTCGGGCTATCTATGATAAAAAAGAACTTATTTTTTCTGTAGCAGATCATGGAAATGGAATTGATAAAAAAGACGCTCCCTTTATTTTTGACCGCTTCTATTGTGCCGATAAATCCAGAACAGAAAAGCAACACTTTGGACTAGGACTTAGCATTGCAAAAGAACTAGCCCGTCTTCTGGGAGGTAAAATCGGATTTTGGGAAACAAACGGCGGCGGAGCAACCTTTTATCTGAAAATACCTATTTCTTAATTTTTCTCCGAATCATTTCATAGATTTCCGATTCTCTCTTTCGATGTTTTTATATGAATTATAGGTATTGCGATACTTGGTACTCCAATTACCATCCTTTTCATTTCTGCCGTTTCGCCATCACCATTCTTTTGTTTTGCCTTCGTGTTTGTTCTGCATGATCTGGATTTGATATATAAGAACGGGGATCAGAGAAATCAAGGCAAGTACGCCAAAAACTGCCGAATGATTTACAACAGCAAATATTGGAAACATAAGCAGTATCAGTAGCCACGGATTACGCAGATTTCTGTAATAAGTTGCCCTATCTTCATAAGAAGTATGAAGCTCAAAAGGCTTACCATCATTTTCTTTTTCTACAATCAACAGTTCCTTGTTAAAGGTTGTGGCATTTGTCGCTATGCGTCCGCCTTTTTCAGCCCACGGACGCCAACGCACTTTACCAACAGAGTAATTCAGGTTGATGTTTTTACAGAATACTTTGTAACCCATCTCCTCTAAAAATTCGGAATAATCGGATGCTCCGGCTTTCGATTTTTGCCCGATAAATTCCACACAATATTTTACCTGATCTGGTTCACACTCCTTAAATTCATACAACATTTTTTCTACCCGAATCAGACGATAGCCCTTTTGGGCTATTTTGTTTAGCCAATGTTCTTGAGCAGTCAATAAACCGCCGAAGAAACGATAATATTTTTTGCTCATACCGCACCTCCAATAATTT
>CBCTVZ010000116.1:0-6904 GCA_965150505.1 uncultured Robinsoniella sp.
ATGTGTAACTGGGGAACCGCTTTTCTTGATAGCTTAGATATTACACCTCCTTGTAATTCAAAATAACATACTCCGGTACTATTCATCCATCTCCATTTTTTCCAAATAATCTTAATAAGAACTAGATTGTCTTTGTTTCTTTTGTTATAATAAAAAAAAATTAGAAATGAGGGGAGAACTTTGCCAAATATTTTACTTGTAGATGATGAACAGGCGATTGCCGATTTAGTGGAAGTATATTTAAAAAACGAAAATTTTACTGTGTATAAATATTATACTGGAAAAGAAGCATTACATTGTATTGAGACAACGCCTATTGATCTGGCTATCTTAGATATTATGCTTCCAGACATCAGTGGACTTACCATATGTCAAAAAATCAGAGAACATCATACATTTCCGATTCTGATGCTGACAGCAAAGGATGGCGAAATTGATCAAATCAATGGATTTGCACTCGGCGCTGATGATTATATCACAAAGCCGTTCCGTCCTTTAGAATTAATTGCCAGAGTCAAAGCAAATCTTCGCCGTGTCACCTGTTATAATCAGGCATCAAAACCAGAATCTGCTGCATCATTGTTAAGTGTCAGAGGTCTTTTAATCAATATTGAGAGTCACGAATGTTTTTTAAATGAACGCCCTCTTTCCCTAACGCCTACAGAATTTGAAATTTTAAAAATTTTATGTGAAAATCTGGGAAAAGTTGTCAGTTCAGAAGAATTATTTCAAAAAGTATGGAAAGAAAAATATTATGAAAATGCTTCGAATACGGTAATGGTTCATATTCGCCACATTCGTGCTAAAATGAAAGATTCTGCAGAACGTCCAAAATATATCAAAACAGGATGGGGAGTGGGGTATAAAATTGATGAATAAAAAAAAGAAACCTACTTTTCCTCTCGCATTAAAAATAACGATCGGTGTTGTGCTGGTTGTTTTGCCGATCGTTTATCTTTTTGATGTTGTTTTTAATGGGATGTTTGTTGAATGGTTTTCAAATTTTTTCACATGGATTGAGAGAGATTATGACGGAAATACTTATCAATATATAAATTGGCATCTTTTAAAACGATTTCTGATTATCATTTTTTTCCTTTTTACTCTATCTCTTACATTTATGATAATCTTTTTTAAAAGAAGACAGGAAAAAAAGATAAAACGCGAGTTCATTGAAACATTTTCGGATCAGCTAGATCAATTCTTAGAAAGAAATGGTGATCTGTCTGTTTTTTCAAAAGAATTTTCTTCTATTTCTTTGCCAATCAGTAAACTTCAAAAAAGTGCATTGGAAAAAGAACGAATTTTAGAACAGGAAATGCAGCAGAAAAATGATCTGATTACCTATCTGGCACATGATTTAAAGACTCCATTGGCATCCGTTATCGGATATCTTTGTTTACTGGATGAAACTCCTACGCTCCCTTCAGATCTCAGAGAGCAATATATAGGGATTACGCTTGAAAAAGCATATCGTCTGGAACAGTTAATCAATGAATTTTTTGAAATTACACGGTATAATCTTCACAAGATTGTGATTACTCCGGGAAAAATCCATATTCGGCAGATGCTTTTGCAGATGGCAGATGAATTTTTTCCTATTTTGGAAGCTGACAAAAAGAAAATTTCTGTGGATGCTCCAGATGACTTTATCTTTATGGGAGATGCTGATAAATTGGCCAGAGTGTTCAATAATATTCTGAAAAATGCGGCATCCTACAGTGATCCTGAGACAACGATTCAAATTAAAGTGACACCAGAAAAAGAATATGTAAAAATTTCTTTTACAAATGAAGGAACTCCTATTCCAGCTCATCTATGTGAAACAATCTTTGAGAAATTTTATCGTCTCGATAGTTCCAGATCAAGCAAAACAGGAGGTTCTGGTCTGGGTCTGGCGATTGCAAAAGAAATTGTCACTGCACACCATGGCACAATAGAGGTAAAAAGCGATCTGCAAGGTACTATTTTTACGGTGATACTTCCAATTTCTCAATAAAAATGTCTTTTAAAATATTCACATTTTTTCGTTTTTAATAAAACGAAAGTAAATGTGGATATTTTTTTGCTTTTTTTCGTGTTAGGAAACCTCTTATATTTCCATAAGGAAATCTTAAGAGGTTTTGCAGATTCCAGTAAGAACTGTTTTCTTTCTTTTTGATATGATCAAATTATCTGAAATATAACATTTAGATGACATCAATGTAAGATTGCAAAGAAAAAATGTAAGGCAAAACGATGTCTGTTTTTTTAAAAATTTTTTATAATAAAAGAAAATAATAAAAAAAGAAGGGGAGTATATCTTATGATAAATCAAGAAAAATCAAAAAAAAGAATTGCCATTTTATTTGGTGGAAAATCAAGTGAATATTCTGTTTCGCTTCAATCTGCTTCTGCTGTAATCCGTGCCGTAAATCAGGAAAAATACAATCTATTTTTAATCGGCATTGATCCTTCTGGACAGTGGTTTCATTTTACGGGAGAAATCAGTCAAATCGAAAATGATACATGGAAATCTCATGCAAATCCTGCTTTTATTTCTCCTGATCCATCGATTCATGGAATCTTAGAACAGACCAAGAATGGTATTTGTACCTATCCGATTGATGCGGCATTTCCAATTCTTCATGGAAAAAATGGAGAAGATGGAACGATACAAGGTCTTTTAGAACTTGCCGGTATTCCTTGTATTGGTTGTGGTCTTCTGGCAAGTGCATTGTGTATGGATAAAGATCGCGCCCATAAATTAGCTTACCTTGCAGGAGTAAAAGTTCCTCGCTGTGTAAAAATAGATCAAATTGGAACAGCTGAACAAATGAAGCAGTATGCAGCAGATTTGTCCTATCCGATTTTTGTAAAACCGATTCATGCTGGCTCTTCGTTTGGCATTACAAAGGTGACAAAAGAAGAAGAATTGATGTCTGCTATCGCAGAAGCATTTCATTATGACACCGAAGTCATTTTAGAGGAAGCGGTAGATGGATTTGAAGTTGGATGTGCCGTAATTGGAAAAGAAGAACTGCAGACAGGTGAAGTAGACGAAATTGAACTGTCAGAAGGTTTCTTTGATTTTACAGAAAAATACAGTTTGAAAACATCAAAAATACATATGCCGGCAAGAATTGATACAGAGACAGCAACTCGCATCAAACAGATATCATGTCTGTTATATCGTACATTGGGATGCTCTGGCTTTGCACGGGTTGATTTGTTTGTGACGCCTGAAAAAGAAATCTATTTTAATGAAATCAATACGATTCCAGGTTTTACTTCTCACAGTCGCTTTCCAAATATGATGCGCGGAGCAGGGTACACCTTTGAGGAACTTGTAGAAAAATTAATAGAACAGGGGATGAAAGAATGAATCGAAAAAATTTTTATTTACAGTTAGTATCTCCAGATTATCCTGTCAGCACGATCCCTTCTGCACATGATTTGATACCTGCTTTTGAAGAATTTCCTGATATTCTTATGGAACGCTATGCAGCATATGCACTGCAAGCTTTAATAAAAAAATTAAATGCCTATGGAAAGATTGTTCCAGTCAGTGGATTCCGTACGCAGCAGGAACAACAAAAAATCTGGGATGATACCTTAAAACAGCATGGTTTGATTTATACGCAAAAATATGTTGCGATTCCTGGATGCAGTGAACATCAGACAGGACTTGCGATTGATTTAGCTTTAAATCAAGAAAATATAGACTTTATTTGTCCATGTTTTCCAGATGAAGGAATTTGTCATCTGTTTCAACAATTAGCTCCTTCCTATGGTTTTATTTTACGCTATCCAAAAGGGAAAGAAACTGTTACAAAAATTGGATGGGAACCGTGGCATTTTCGGTATGTTGGAACACCTCATGCTCAGATTATCACAAATCACCATCTTACATTGGAAGAATATCTTCTCCATTCTTCCGTTTTGAAAGCGTGTGCAAAATGAAAAGCCAGACTTATCCAGCATTTGACTGGATGCGAATAATTTGTGCTTTTTTCGTAATTGCGATTCATACTTCCGTGCTTTCCTCTTTTTCAGAAACAGCAGATGTTTTTCTGACAGGAGTGATCTGCCGCATTGCCGTTCCATTCTTTTTTATGGTGACTGGATTTTTCTTAATGCCTAAAATTTCAAACTGTTTTCATCTTATTATAAAAGAGGAAAAAAAGCTAATAACCATGTATGCAGCAGCAATCTTGCTTTATCTGCCTTTAAATCTTTATGCCGGACAATACTTTTTTAAAGACTTTTCTTCTCTTTTTCGTGCAATTTTTTTAGATGGAACATTTTATCATCTATGGTACTTTCCGGCAGTGGCAGAAGGTATTCTTCTTCTTAGTTTGCTACAGCGCTTTTTTAACAGAAAAATTTGTATGGTTTTTTGTGTCATTTTATATCTGATTGGCCTTGGAGGCGATAGCTATTATGGAGTGATAACAGATCTTCCTTTTTTAAAACCATTTTATGATACTTATTTTCAAATCGGAACTTATACAAGAAATGGATTTTTTTTCGCGCCTATATTTCTTTGTTTGGGTTGGATTTTATCCGATACAAAGAATCGATTATCTTTTCATGATGCAAAGATGATATCTCTTGGTTCTTTTCTCTTTCTTTTGTTAGAAGGATGGTATCTTCATACATTTGATATTGTGCGTCATGACAGTATGTATCTTGCTCTTCTCCCTTGTATGTATGGATTATTTTCACTTCTTACAAATATTTCGTGCAACAGCCGAACTTGCTTACGAAAAATCTCCATGTTTATCTATATCCTTCATCCTTGGGTGATTGTAGTTGTCCGCGCTTTTTCTGGGTTTCTTCATCTGGATTCACTGCTTGTGAATCAAAGTTTAATCCATTTCCTTGTTGTATCCGTTATTTCTTATACTTTAGCGGTGATTTTATGGAAAATACAACAAAAATTTTTAAAGAAACAAAACACGAAATTTTTCGTACCTGGGCAGAGATAGACTTAAAGGCTTTACAGCATAATGTTTTTGAAATAAAAAAGATGTTATCAAAGGATTGTCAGATTATGGCTGTTGTAAAAGCAAATGCCTATGGTCATGGAGATATCTTAATTGCAAGTCATTTAAATCAGATGGGAATTTATTCTTTCGCTGTTGCTACGTTAGAAGAAGCCATTCATCTGCGAAAATTTGGTATAGAAGGCAGTATATTGATTCTTGGATACACTCCCGCTCTCTATGCGGCAGAATTGATGCAGTATGATTTAACGCAGACAATCGCAGATTTTTCCCATGCAAAGGAACTTGCACGGACAAACATTCCAATTAAAGTACAAATTAAAATTGACACCGGTATGCACCGCCTTGGCATTACACCAGAACATACGAAAGAAATTGCTTCTTTATTTTCTATTCCAACTTTTTTAATCAGCGGAATGTATACCCATTTATGTGTCGCTGATAGCCAGACACCGGAAGATATTGCTTTCTCCCAAAAACAAATTGAATCTTTTCAATTTCTTACAAATTCTCTGAAAGCAGCAGGCATCTCTTTACCGCCTTTACATGTGCAAAGCAGTTATGGTATTTTAAATTACCCCCGTTTAAAATACCAGTTTGCACGAGTTGGAATTTTGCTATATGGCTGTCATAGTCAGCTAGAAGAATCTTGTCTGATGAATCCTGAAGTACAACCTGTACTCTCATTATATAGTCAGATCGCATTGATTCGTGAAGTGGAGGAAGGAGATACGGTTGGATATGGCAGAACTTATCTGGTAAATAGAAGAAAAAGACTTGCCGTGATACCGATTGGATATGCAGATGGATACCCTCGATCTTTATCCAATCGAGGGTATGTCTTAATCCGTGGACAACGTGCAAACATTGTAGGACGTATCTGTATGGATCAGATGATCGTAGATGTTACATCCATCAAAGATGCCTGTGTCAATGATCGCGTTACATTAATTGGAAAGGATGGCCGTCATAGCATTTATGCGGAAGAACTTGCTTCTCTTTCCGGTACGATTACGAATGAATTGTTAAGCAGGCTTGGTTCTCGCATCACTCGTGTATTGTTTACTGATAAAAAATTTGAGTGATTGGTGAATGTTCATCTAAAATAATTGTTTTATTTTCACCTTGCATAGACGCTTTCAAGGCATCAAGGCTTCTTATAAAGGAATAAAAATCTTTCTTATCTTCGTCGTTGTAAGCGTCTGCGAGAATTTTCATATACTGTGCATCTCCTTCAGCACGAATAATTTCAGAATTTTTCTCTGCATCAGAAAGAATTAATTCCACTTCTTGATCAGTAGAATTGCGAATAACCTTTGCTTCTGCCTCTCCTTGTGCTTTATACGTTGCAGCCATATTGTCACGTTCTGATATCATACGTTCATATACAGAATCTTTATTATCTGTCGGTAAATCAAGTTGCTTTGTCTCCACCTCAATCAGATGGATTCCATATGATTCTAAACTCGTTCCGATATGGGAAAGAATTTTTTCCTGCAATTCTCCATCGCGGCTTGTTATCACTTCATCTTGATTCATATTACTGATCACATTCTTTGTTGCATTATAAATAGCTGTGTTAAGACGACTTTCTGCATTGCTGATAGAGGAGTTTAAAGTCTGAGCAAATTTCAGAGGATCTGAGATCTGCCATAAAGCATAACAATCTGTAATCATTGTTTTTTTGTCTTTTGTAATAACGTCAGATGGCTGCAAATCAAATAAAAGAATTTCTTTTGGAAGTGTGTCGGCACTCTGGATAAAAGGAACTTTAAAACTGATTCCTGCATCTTTTACAACATGACTCACTTTTCCAAATTGACGAACTAATTTATATTCATTTTCTGCTGTGACGACAATACTTGAAAGTGCTGTTATACATAAGGCAACAGCTGCCACTCCAATGATTATATTTT
>CBCTVZ010000117.1:0-6816 GCA_965150505.1 uncultured Robinsoniella sp.
CGACCTTTTGGTCCGTAGCCAAACGCTCTATCCAGCTGAGCTAAACGCACATCTTGTGAAGTTCTTTGTTTGTGTCCCTCACAACAATGAGTATTCTATATCATTTTCTTCTATTTGTCAATAGTATTTTTGAAATTTTTTTATTTTTTTGAATTGTTTTTAAAATTGTATGATCTCCCCCTCAAAAAGTCCATTCTATCTGCGGATCGCTGTCTTTTTAGATGCTGTGATCTGCGACATTCTTTTACAAAATTTTTCAGAAACTATTGACTTTTTTTCTCATTTAACCTATTCTGGTTTTTGTAAAGTTAAGCAAATCTAACTTTTGAGTGTTACCGCTAATTTCAAAAAATGTCACGATCCATTCTTCTCGTTTCATTATGAGAATATCCGGTGACTTCTATGACTATTATAATTATTTTGCATAATGAGAAAGGAGTGAACATTTTTTATGACACTCGATCTTGGAAAAAAGGGACATTCTTATACGATTGACAGTCTCCATCTCCCTTTACAGCTTCAAAAACGTCTGGAAGCATTAGGGATGACTTCCGGAACGACCGTTTCTGTTCTAAACAGTAAAAGTCATGGGACTTTAATTATTAATGTGCGCGGAACAAGGTTTGCGATTGGCCGCGGCATCTCAAAAAATATCAATGTGAGGGACTAGAAAAATGAGACAAGATTTGACCATCGGATTTATTGGAAATCCGAACTGTGGAAAAACTACTCTGTTCAACGCCTATACCGGAGCCAATTTAAAAGTAGCAAACTGGCCTGGCGTGACTGTTGAAAAAGTAGAAGGTGCTATGAAGTATCACGACCATGAATACAAACTGGTCGATCTGCCAGGTACATACAGCCTGACTTCTTATACCATGGAAGAACAGGTTTCTCGTCAGTTTATTCTCAGTGACGAAGTAGATGTCATCATTGACGTAGCAGATGCTTCTTCTCTTGAGCGAAATCTTTATTTAACGCTTCAGCTTCTGGAACTTGGAAAACCTGTCATTCTCGCTTTAAACATGATGGATATTGTTGAAAAACGCGGAATGGAAATTGATTTACACCGTCTTCCTGAAATGCTTGGTATTCCTGTCATTCCAGTTTCTGCCAGAAAACGTACAGGACTCGATATTTTGATTCATGCCGCAGAGCATCACAAAAATATTACAAAACCAGAAATGCTTCAGCATAATCACTCCGACTCTACAAATCATAAGCATAATCACCATGAAGATTACGCTATGGTTTACAGTGATGAGATTGAAGATAAAATCGATCAAATCATCGATGCGCTGATGGTACGTTACCCTGATATCACAAATTATCGCTGGCACGCAATTAAACTTTTGGAACAAGATACAGAGATCACACAAAAATATCCTGTGGATTTGCCTGATGTTCTTGACAAAAGTTATGAATCAGAACTGATTAATCAAAAATATGATTTTATCGAAGAAATTATTGAGGAAGTACTCGTCAATAAAAGCAAAAAAGCCGCTTCTACCGATAAAATTGACCGTGTTTTGACACATTCCTTCTGGGGCATTCCTGTCTTTTTATGTGTTATGGCGGCTGTTTTCTTTCTCACCTTTACAATCGGTGACTGGTTAAAAGGATATATTGAACTGTTTATAGAAAACTTATCGGGCTGGATTGCGATCTGGTTTGAACAGATGCAAGTCAATTCCACGATCACTTCACTTGTGACAGACGGTATCATTGCCGGTGTGGGCGGAATGCTGACTTTCCTTCCAAATATTTTTATTCTGTTTTTGGCTCTTGCTATCTTGGAAGACAGCGGCTATATGGCTCGTGTTGCCTATGTGATGGATGGTATTATGGGTCGTCTCGGTCTTTCCGGACGCGCTTTTATTCCTATGATCTTAGGTTTTGGATGTACCGTTCCGGCTTTGATGGCATCGCGTGCATTGGAAAATCCACATGACCGCTATAAAATCATGCTGATCACACCATTTATGTCCTGCAGCGCAAGACTGCCGATTTATATTTTATTTTCTCAGATGTTTTTTGGAAAATATGCTATGCTTGCTGCATATTCCATGTATGTGATCGGACTGATCATCGCCATTTTCGTCGCATATATTCTTCATCTGATTGATAAAAAAGAAAATGAAAATATTTTACTGATCGAGCTTCCAGAATATAAAGCGCCAAGCGCCAGAACGGTTGCCATTTATGTTTGGGAAAAAGTAAAAGATTTCCTCACAAAAGCAGGTACTACGATCTTTATTGCCTCTATCGTCATGTGGTTCTTATTGAATTTTGGTCCTTCCGGATACACATTGGATATGAAAGACAGCTTTGGAGCTGTTATTGGAAAATGGATTGTTCCTTTCTTTGCACCGCTTGGACTTGGATATTGGCAGATTGCGGTTGCTTTGATCGCAGGAATCTCAGCAAAAGAAGTTGTCGTATCTAGCTGTGCCGTTTTATTTGGCATTTCCAATTTAAACTCCGCCGCTGGCATGGCAAGCCTTACCGAACTTTTAGGCGGTATGGGATTTGGTATTTTAAATGCGTACACTTTAATGATTTTCTGCCTTTTATATATTCCATGTGCTGCAACACTCGTCACAATCAAGAGAGAGATGCACGGATGGAAATGGGCAATTCGGGCAGCGATCTTCCAGCTCTCCGTAGCATGGGTAGTCTCCTTTGCAGTGTACCAGATTGGAAGTTTAATTTTATAACTTCCTTTTATAGGAAACCCCGCCTAATGGCAGAGAATCTGACTTTAGACGTGGTAATTCATTTCCGCTTAAAAAATCAATTTAACCGAAATAATCCTAGGCATTCCTCCCACAAAAGATAAAAGTGGGAGGAATGCCTATCTTTATTTTCCGTTCAAATTTTCAGGTGTTTTTTCCTGATAAAACAAATGATACAGCAAAAAAATATACAACAGCAATATTTTTTCTTTTCATGCCAAAATTTTATTATAAAATAGCAAAAATCTTATATTTTATTTTTCTTTTTTTCCTGATATGATTAAATTATCAAATATCTATTGAGGAGGGAATAAAGATGAAGAAAAAATTATTGGTTACCTTTGGTATTGCTTCACTTTTAATGGGAAGCTGTCTTTCCGCATTTGCCGCTGAAGAAGAGTCATTGACTCCAGGTGTCACCGTAAAAGAAGATGCTGATTCACCGACAGGTTATACTGCTACCTTCGTATATGAAGCAGCTGATGCAAAAGAAGTTACCCTGACAGGTGCATTTACATTTTATACGGACGATGAGACACGCGGTACAACGCCTGCTGAATATACTGCACCGTACGATTGGGAAAATGGAATGTTTGAAGCTGGAGATGAGTCTTATACAGAAGCTATGACAAAAGTGGAAGGAACCGATTATTGGACCATCAGCCTTCCTCTTCCAAGCGGTCATTATCAGTATGTATTCCATGTAGATGGTGCAGAAGAAAAATTAGAAGACCCTACAAATCCGATGGAAGCTTCCGGCGTTGAAAATGGCCATCATTATGACCGCAGTACTTTCTATGTTCCATATGATGAGGAAAAACAATCTGATTCAATTGATTTCTCTTATATGGCTCCTAGAGAGGACGGACAGTCTGGCGAGGTATCTTATGTAAATTATGAGGATTACGATGGCACACAAAGACCTCTTGGTATTTATCTGCCTTCTGGATATGATGCTGACAGAGAAGAACCGTACAATGTTTTATATCTCTCACATGGCGGCGGTGGAAATGAGACAGACTGGTTTGCCGGTGGAAGTGTTGACTATATTTTTGACAATCTGATTGCAGATGGTGCGGTAGAACCGACAATCCTTGTAACTATGGATAATGGTTCTTATGAATGGGATTTTGATGTGATTATTGATAATCTTACAAACCATATTCTTCCTTATGTAGAAGAAAACTACAATGCTGCATCAGACCCATCCCACAGAGCGTTTGCCGGTCTTTCTATGGGTGGTATGACCACTTCTAACGTGCTGTATCAATGTGCAGATCAGTTCGGATACTTCGGTATTTTCAGCGGTGCAGATGTGGGAAAAGATTTTGCAGAATTAGATATTGAAAAAATGAAACAGCCAACTATTATGCTTGGAGCTGGAATTTTTGATTTTGGTCTTGTCGGAGAAAAATCAGGCACAGATGAAGATACTTTCACCATCACAGGATTAAAAGCAAAACTGGATGAACATGATATTTCTTATTCATGGCATGAAGCATACGGTGCGCATGACTGGAATACATGGCCACAGCTGATTAAAATTTTTGCTGAAGAATATCTCTGGAAATAATTTGCATTAAAAAATCAAACGATTTTATTCTGCTGAAGAAAATGATATAAAAAAGATATGAAAAAAAATAAAAAATAAACCTTTTTCGGCTCTGAAATGCAAAAATAGATTCTGCATTTCAGAGCCGATTTTTGTTTTACAGCACTCTTTTTAAAAACTGTTCTGCATTCCGATAAAAAATATCCTTTACAAGATCTTCTGAATAATTATGGCGTAAAAAAAGCTCTACGATTTTTTCCATGCTTTCCGTTCCTGTGATTCCATGAGGAAATGTATCGCCACAGCCATCAAAATCACTGCCAAATCCTAAAATCTTTTCTCCTCCCAGTTCTAAAACGTGTTCTGTATGGAATAAGATCTGTTCTAACGTGCAGCTGTCGCTTCCCAAAAACTCTCTGTACAAATTTAATCCCATGAATCCTTCTCTTTGTATCAAAGCACGAATCTGATCATCCGTCAGATTTCTTACATTGTCACAATATGCTCTCGTATTTGAATGAGAAGCCATAAATGGTCTTTTTGTTCTTTCGCATACATCATAAAATCCGCCTTCTGACAGATGAGAGACATCAATCACAATCTCTTGTTCTTCCAATTTTTGAATCAGTTCCATGCCCGCCGGTTTTAGCCCTTTTTTATTGTCTGCGGCTGCCCCGTATCCATATTCATTTTCATAATTCCATACAGGAAGAACAAAACGAATACCAAGTTCTTTCGCATTCTCAATAAGTCTCCCCATATAAGAGGCATCCTCAACCGACAAAAATGCGGCTTTTTTCCCTTCTCTCCAGACATTTTCTAAATCTTCTGCATTTTTGCACAGTACCATCTCATCTTTTTGCTCTTCCAGCAATAATAAGGCTTTTCGGTACATTCTCATAAAATCTTCTTCCAGAGAACCTTTTACTGCTTTTACATCTGTCCACAGTGCAAAAATCTGTCCATATCCCAAAAATTGATTTTCAATTCGCTCCAGATCCAGATTGATTTGATTTTTTTTCAGATTTCCTCCCTCATTTGCCAGACGTGTCAATGTATCACAGTGACAATCGAAATATTTCATTTTTCTCTCCTTTTTTGTTAAAAACTCTATTTTTTATAACAAACTTTTTTATTTGTAAATTTTTTCATAAAAAGAAAGACTCTCAGTATATTTATAAACTGTACAGTCTCTCTGCTACCTATCATTTATTTTTTTTATATATAGTCTATATAAAATAACTATTATATATATCTTCTGGAACAAATTGCCTCATATCATATAAATTAAATTGCCATTCATTTATACTTACTTTTACCTCTTCTTTATTATTAAATACATATTGATTTAATAGATTTATAAGTAAAACACCATCTATTAACTTAACATTTGCCTCTTTAGCATATGTTATAGCAGCCGTAGTAAAATCACTTGTTGTAATAAAAATCATTTCATTTGCTTGCACTATATAATTAGCTCCTACTAATTTTTGAATAGCTGGACGACCAATTTTATGATTTAAAGCATAACATTTACATTCTACAATAGATACTTTACCATTATCTGAAAGTATAATATCATAACCTCCATCATTTGTAGGAGGAGTCAATTTTACTTTATATCCCATTGAAATAAATAAATCAGCACATAATTTTTCAAACTCAGTCGGTTTTACAGAATAATACTGTATAATTAATTCTATATTTTGTTTTTGAGAAAGCATACGTTTTCTTTCATATATATATTGATATTTTTTTTGTTCTTCATGAGATAAATCAATAGGAATATTATGTAAACGAAGTTGGCGAATTATATCCAACAAATCATATGGTCTATTTGATATTAATTGTTTATCTTTAATATATAAAAAATTTTTAGGCCATATAATTCGGTTATTTTTTATTCGTAAATCTGCTGTTCCATCTTTTTTACTATTGTACCAATATGGGTAAGAAAAAATATAATAATTTCTGTTCTTAGATGAATCTTTCCTAGATTGAACTTTAATACTTTTTGGTAATTCTTTTATTCCATATTCTTTTTCAAAACATTTTCTCTTATAATTATTAAAAATTATATTTATCAGCAATCCAAATAAAAAAATAATTGCTATAATAATAAGAATATTTATAATACTTTCCAAATTATTTATATTATTCATCAATAAATCCTTTTTCAAATGATTTTATAATAATCGCTATCATTATATTTATAAATAAAAAAAAGCAAATCATTATATTCCTATGATCTGCAATCTTTTCATTATTAATGCCGGCGACCGGAATCGAACCGGTACGGGAGTATAAGTCCCGCAGGATTTTAAGTCCTGTGCGTCTGCCAGTTCCGCCACGCCGGCATTCGAGGATAATCCTCAAAGTGGGACCTATAGGGCTCGAACCTATGACCCTCTGCTTGTAAGGCAGATGCTCTCCCAGCTGAGCTAAGATCCCATATTCTTTTTTTCCATTACAATTTGTAATGAAGCGACCCAGATCGGACTCGAACCGACGACCTTCGCCGTGACAGGG
>CBCTVZ010000118.1:0-6632 GCA_965150505.1 uncultured Robinsoniella sp.
TATGCCGGGGCTTCGCTTAGGCTATGCGATCTGTTCCGATCACGCAGTCATTGAAAAGATGGAAACAATGATTCAGCCATGGAATGTATCTGTGCCAGCTCAGATGGCAGGAAATGCGGCATTAGAGGAAGATGAATTTGTCAAAATGACGAGAATATTTATCACTGGGGAACGGCTGTGGATGAAAAAAGAGATAGAAAAAATAGGATTTAAAACATTTGATTCAAAAGCAAATTATTTGTTTTTCAAAGGCCCTGAAAATTTAGCGCAGCATTGTAAAAAATATGGAATTTTGATCCGGGACTGCAGTAATTATGAGGGACTTTCAAATGGATATTATCGTGTTGCAGTGCGCAGACGAGAAGAAAATGAAAAACTGATTTCATGTCTGAAAAAAGCAGTGGAAAGATAAGAAAGCGGAAGAATCAAAAGACAGGGAGGAAAATCATGGCAAAGGCAATAATGATTCAGGGAACGATGTCAAATGCAGGAAAAAGCTTAATTGCGGCAGGTCTGTGTAGAATTTTTAAACAAGACGGATATCGTACAGCTCCATTCAAATCACAAAATATGGCTTTAAATTCATTTATTACAGAGGAAGGACTAGAGATGGGAAGAGCTCAGGTCATGCAGGCAGAGGCGGCAGGTATTAAGCCTTCTGTATATATGAATCCGATTCTTCTTAAGCCTACAAATGACGTTGGTTCTCAGGTGATTGTCAATGGAGAAGTAATAGGAAATATGAGCGCGCGAGACTATTTTGCGTACAAAAAGAAATTGATTCCTGATATTTTAAAGGCATATCATAAATTAGAAGAAGAGTATGAGATTATTGTAATTGAGGGAGCAGGAAGTCCAGCAGAGATTAACTTAAAAGCAGATGATATTGTAAATATGGGGATGGCCAAAATGGTGGACGCTCCTGTGCTTTTAGTTGGAGATATTGACCGAGGCGGCGTTTTTGCACAATTAGTTGGAACGGTAATGCTCTTAGAAGAGGAAGAAAAAGAGCGCATTCAAGGATTCATCATCAATAAATTTAGAGGAGATAAAACGATCTTAGATCCGGGCATCGAAATGTTGGAAGAAAAATGTAAAATTCCAGTTGTAGGGGTTGCGCCATATCTTCACATTGAAGTAGAGGATGAGGATAGTTTGACCGAACGATTTGATCATACGCAGGAAGTGAGTCTGATCGATATTGCCGTGATTCGTCTTCCTAGAATTTCAAATTTTACAGATTTTAATCCATTTGAAAGCATAAAGGGCGTTTCCTTACGTTATGTACAATCTGTTGCGGAACTAAAAAATCCGGACATGATTATATTGCCTGGAACAAAAAATACAATGGAAGATTTGTTGTGGATGAGACAAAATGGTTTAGAAGCGGCGATCTTAAAAGCGGCTTCAGCCGGAAAAGTAATCTATGGTGTCTGCGGTGGATATCAGATGCTTGGAAAGACCATCAAAGATCCATATTGCGTTGAGGCAGGAGGTGAGATTTCCGGTATGGGACTTTTGCCGATGGATACTGTTTTTGCAGCAGAAAAAACAAGAACAAGAGTGGAGGGGAAATTCCAGACAGTAGGCGGAATTTTATCAGGACTTAGCGGCGTTTTGCTAGAAGGATATGAAATCCATATGGGGACTTCAAAGTTGGAAGAAGGAGCGCAAGAGCTGACCGAAATCTGCAATAAAAATATACCGTCGGATAGAAAAATAGAAGGAGCTCAGAACGGAAATATTTATGGCAGTTATGTGCATGGGATTTTTGATAAGAGCGCTGTCGCAGGAGGAATCGTGAAAGCGTTAGCTGCCGCAAAAGGAATGGAAGCGGAAGAAATTTCAAATGTGGATTTTGAGCAATTTAAAGAGACACAATATGATATTTTGGCAGACGAGCTTAGAAAGCATTTGGACATGGAACGGATTTATCAGATTCTTGAGAAAAAATAAATCTTTTTGCTCAGAACTTAAAAAGGGGAGAAAACGTACAAAAGGGAAAGGATGAATTTATTGATGAAAGTAGAATTAGAGAAAATAATGCCCAGAGAAATTGAGAAAAGAAGCTTTGAAATCATTACACAGGAGTTGGGACAACGTACATTTCCCGATCAGCAGGAAATGATTGTAAAACGCTGTATCCATACGAGCGCTGACTTTGAGTATGCAGATAACTTATGCTTTTCAGAACATGCGGTTCAAAAAGCGATGGAGGCCATAAAAAAAGGAGCTTGCATTGTGACAGACACGCAGATGGCAAAAGCAGGGATCAATAAACGTGCACTTGCAAGATATGGTGGAGAAGTTTATTGTTTTATGTCAGACGAAGATGTTGCACAGACAGCAAAAAAGAATGGAACAACAAGAGCGACAGCGTGCATTGATAAGGCGGCGCAGTTAGAAAAACCGTTGATTTTTGCTGTTGGAAATGCGCCAACAGCGTTAGTACGGTTATATGAATTGATTCAAGATAAAAAAATAAAACCAGAATTGATTATCGGAGTGCCAGTTGGATTTGTAAATGTTGTTCAGTCAAAAGAATTAATTATGGAGACCGATGTGCCATATATTGTTGCCCGTGGAAGAAAAGGCGGAAGCAATATTGCGGCATGTATCTGCAATGCTTTGTTGTATCTGATAGATGACAACAGAGAATAAGAAATACAAAAATAGACCCGCCAAAAAGATTTTTTATGTTTGTTTTTCTTTTTGACGGGTATTTTTATGCTTACTTTAGACGATTATGCTCTTGAAGATATAGAAATTTACTGAAATTTACAAGCTCTTGTTTGGAAGAGGAACTCAGTTGAGAAAAGTACTTGAGAAGCGTTTTTTCAAGCTGCATAGATTGTGAAGGATCAATAGAATCGTTCGTTTCTAACAAAATAGAAGTTTCATTTCCTGTTAGAAGATAGTCGATGGATACTTCAAAAATCTCAGCAATTTTTTGAAGTTTGTCATAATCAGGCTGTTTGTTTTTTGTCTCATATCCAGCGATGGTAGGACGAGTGACATTGAGATATCGCGCTAACGCTTCCTGTGTCATATGATGTCCCTGACGAAGCTGTTTTAAATTATTTGCAAAATTCATAATAAAAATCCTTTCATTTTTTTGCAAGCCTAAATAAAATGGGGCGTAAAACAGAAAAGCTTGCAAATGATTTATAAAAATTTTTTGAAACACGATCATAAAGCAGATCATAGAAATATAATTCTAAGTTATCACGAAAGTATGATATAAATGTGATAAAGTAAAGACAAGGAACAAAAAGTTTCAAAAGAAAGGGGAAAGAAAAAGATGCGTTGAAAAATCTCTTGACAATGTGACGAATCGACACTATAATAAAAGCAGAAACAGCGAAAGCAGGTGAAAAAGTGAAAGGACTGTCGGAATATCGCGACAGACGAATCTGTTCTTATTTGCTGGAGGAATCCGTTCATCTTTCCTATGCAGGATATTACAGATTGAAGAAACGTTCCTTGCCATTTCTGATTCCATGCCATAAAATTTGTTATGATGGGAAGATAAAGCTGATTTATCGGATCTCTGAACTGATTTCGCTTCAGGAGGCGGGATCTCATCTGACGGAGGAACAGTGGAATGAGGTGATGACGCAGCTTCAGAGTAATATTCACCAACTTAAAAAAAATCGATATTTTCAATTTGGACAGTTAGAACTGAAAACAGAAAAAATCTATATGGATCTTTATTATCATCAAATCTATATGATCTATTTGCCTGTATATCAAAAAGAGCAGGCAGTCTCAATTCAAATTCTTGAAGAAGAAATCAAAGAAGAAGTAGAAAAGCTATACAAAAAGTATCAAAAAGACACGAAAAAAATTGTGCTTCAAAGGATCAAATCGAAACAAAATGAAAGATGGAATATCAAAGAACCTATTTTTATTGTTGGAAAACAGAAAGAAGAGGCGCAAGGATTTATTTCAGACAGCAAAACACTGAGCAGAAAACATTTTCAATTATTTTGGGAGAAAGACCAGTGGTGGATTATGGATTTAAACAGTCGCAATGGAACTTTTTTAAATAAAAGAAAATTGATTCCCAATCATGCTTATGCTGTTTTTGAAGGAGATAAAATTGCCGCAGCAGACTGCGAATTTTCTCTTGTTTATGAATGTTTTGAAGAAAGAGGGAGGGGATGAAGAAAGAGAGAATTATATTTGCAGATCCAGATCAGGAATATTTGAATTTTTTGGAAGGAATGGTTATACCGGATTTAGAAAAAGATGCAGAAATTGTGATGATCCATGAGTTTTCTTATTTTCAAAAATATATCAATGGATTAGAAAAAGAAGATCTCTTATTTGTGGAGAAAGAATGGGGGAAAGAATTAGCGTATCAAAAATATGACCATATGATTTTGATTGGAGATTCAGATGAGACAGCAGAGTATCCTTTTGTGATGCCTCGAAGTTGGGATGAAGAGTTGATAAAAGAACAGATTTTAGTCTGGATAAGACAACTTCAACAAAAAAGAAAAAAAGATACAAAAACACTTTTGATTTACTCCCCAATCGGTGGAAGCGGTGTCTCGTCTGTAGCAAGGGAAAGTGCAAAATATTTAGCAGAGAATGGAAAAAAAGTTTTTTTTATTGGAGCTGATACATGGCAGGATTATCGCAGTATGACAGATTGCAGAATGGATGAAACAGCGGAAATTTTTTTTATGACAGGACAAAAAGGAGGATTTCCCGTCTGGAAACAATGGATTTGCCATGTAAATTTTGATATGCTTCCGCCATTTAGACAATCGTATGTGTGCTTGGGAATCAAGATAGAATTTTTTCGGAAAATAGAAAAAGAAGTCAGAGAATCTGGCTGTTATGACTGGATTGTTGTTGAGATGGATCATGGATACAGTGAAGAGATATCGCAGTGGATGGCGGATGCAGATAAGATTTTTTTTGTAATCAGACAGGGGGAAAAATGGAGTAGCCTGATCCCTGTTATGGAGAGAAGTATAGCTGTTGTTCCAAGAGAAAAATTTTGTTTTGTCTATAATTTTTTTGAAAGATACGATACAGAAGAAGAAAAAGCCAGACAAATCGGATGGGACGGGGAGGTTTTTCTAAGCGCGCATGGAAAAACAAAAGAAGAGTGGAAAAGCTGGAGAAAATGTTTAGGGGAGATGCTGTGTGAATAAGAAAGATAGAATAGTGGTCGTATTTCAATTTGATGAGGGGAAAGAAATTGATCTGGATATTCCATGCAGCATTACAGTAAAAGAATTATATGAAGGGTTGAGAGAAACATTTCATTGGAAAAACGAAAAAGAAGAGAGAGAAATATGTCTGCGCTGTGAAAATCCGATTGCTCTTTTAAAAGAAAATCATACTCTGGAAGAATACGATTTAAGAGATGGAAGTATTCTTTCTATTCCATTTTCTGAATGGGGAGATGAACGCTGAAAATGGAATGGAAAATTTGGATATTTTATAGAGGAAAATATGAAGAAAGAACAGAAGAAATACAAAATGAAGAAAATTCATATGGAATCTATATACGAAAATATGGTCAAAAACAGTATTTGTATGCAGGAGACGGATCTTATTTGACAAATGATTTTATTATGAAAAAGAGATGGATTTTATTTCAGGACAAGATTAGGATTTTTATTTGTGAAGAAAGAACAGGATTGTGTATTTATAAAATGTTCTTGCAAAATGAGAAACAAAAAAAACAGCAGTCGTATGATCACTATATTGAACTGAAAAAAGATAAGCCTTTGTATATAGGGGGAGCTGTATTTTGTCATATTAAAATGGAGCAACAAGCTTTAGAAGAGAGATGGATGAAAATACAGTGGGAACAAGGCAGATTTCTAGTAGCAGGGAATATCTGGAATATGTATCGAAATGGGATTCTTTTTCAAGAGGAAATCAAAATAAGAGAACGTGATTTTTTAGAAATTGCAGGACAGATCTTTTATTTTAAAGAAGAAAAATTATTTTTTGATCTGGATAAAACGACAGAATATAAGGATATCTGTATAAAAAAGCAAACAACAGAACGGTTCGACTACCCCGATTATATATGCAGAGCAAGATGGAATCAGAAATATCCAGATGATTTGATCTCTGTAGCAATGCCAGAAAATTTTCCTGAAAAACAGGAGAGTCGTTTATTTTTATCTTTATTGCCAAGTTTAGGAATGATGGCAGTCATGATTTTTACACAAAGCGGATTCGATAAAAAAGGAAATATATATCGGGTATTATTTAGTTTCATGACGATTTTAACTGCAGTTGTCACATGGATTTATGGAAAGCTACATACAATATACAAACAGAAGAAATATATTCGGCAATATCGGATCTATTTACAGAAAAAAGAAGCGCAATTAAGGCAGAAAAGAGAACAAGAGAAAGCATTTTTAGAAAAATGTGAAAAAAGTTGGAGAGAACTTTTAAATGAAGTAAAGGAAATGTCATGGACCTTGTTTGAAAAGGGTACAAAAGATTGGGATTTTTTGTGGATCAGACTGGGACAAGGCACAATAGAACCAAGGATAGGTGTCGAATTTAAAAAGAAGGAGGAATGGATACGAAAACATAGCCTATGGGATGAAGCAGAACAAATGATAGAAAATCAAAAGAACATAGAGGAT
>CBCTVZ010000119.1:0-6613 GCA_965150505.1 uncultured Robinsoniella sp.
TTCCGTGCCGATAGTATGCGGGAAGCATTTTTGTATTTGAAGGCTATGGCAGGCGGAAACCATGGCAGTACAATAGTCGGATGGGAAGCGTTGCCATTTGGAAATCTTGTTTTTGTGGTGATTGGGATGATCGGTTCGATACCTATTTTCTCAAAACTAGAATTAAAAAACAAAGACAAAAAATGGTGGAATATAATATATGGATTGATGACCATGCTCATCTTTATCTTTGCTGTGAGTGAAGTCGTAAATTCTTCTTATAACCCATTTATTTATTTTAACTTTTAGGAGACTCGAAATGAAAAGAGAACCGCTTTTTATTAGAAATTGTATCATATCAGTCTGTGCACTTGGAATTTTGGGAGGTACTGGAGCAGTAACGCTGATCCGGCATTTTCCTGAAATTCAACATGAGATCTCTGACACAGCAGCACAGCATGATGATCTGGCAAAGAAGGTGACAGCTGTAATTGATAAAAGTGATGAGGTTTGGAACAGCAATTTAGCCTTTCGGAAATATTTTTCTTCTCTGGACAGTAATATGAAATATTATCTGACAGGAGATTTTGCCTCGAATCAAGTGCTTCTGGGAAAAGAAGACTGGCTTTTTTACAAGACAACTACGGATGGCGATCCAATCGCTGACTATAAGGGAGAAAAGCAGTATTCTGAAGAAGAGATGCAGAAGATGGTATGGAATATGAGGCATTTTCAGCAGATTCTAAAGAAAAAAGGGATGGATTTTGTCATTTTTATTGCTCCAAACAAAGAAGAAGTTTACTCAGAGTATCTTCCAGATACGATTCAGAAAGTAAATGAAAAAAATAGAACAGATTTGCTGGTAGAATATTTAAGAGAGATGACGGATATTCCTGTGATTTATCCAAAAACGGAACTGTGTGAAGCAGCAAAGACAGAGATGCTTTATTATAAAAACGATACCCATTGGAATCAAAAAGGAGCATTTATCGGGACACAGGTTTTATTGGAAGAAGTTTATGGAAAGACAAAAAAAGAATTGTCTGATCAGAAATTTAAGACGATTCAGCTGGAAAAAAAAGATTCTAATTACAATGACCTTTCCAGAATGGTAGGAATGGATGGAAAATTTTATGATAAAGAAAGTTATGAGATTATTCCTGACAAAAAAGAAAAAATAGAGGAAAGCGTATTTTTGATAGGGGATTCTTTTGGTGTCTCCTTTTTGCCATGCCTTCAGCAGGAGTTTGAAGAAGTGACTTATTGCCATAGAAACAGCAGAAATATGGGACTGTTAGAACATACAAATCCAGATCTTGTGATTTTAGAATATGTGGAGCGCTACACAGAAGAGATGGATGAATTTGTGTGGGATAATGTGCGTTTTATTTCGATTGGATAAAAGAATACAAAAGAAACGGAGGAAAAAATACGGTGAAATTTTTGCACTTGTCAGATCTACATATAGGAAAGAGAATACATGGATATTCCATGCTGGAAGATCAGAGATGGATTTTGCAGCAGATTTTAGAGATTGTAGAAACATATCAGCCGGATGGAATTTTGATCGCCGGAGATATTTACGATAAAAATGTGCCGATTGAAAGCGGAGTGACGCTTTTTAATCAATTTTTAAACAGCCTGCATGAAATGAAAAAGCAGGTTTTTTTTATTAGCGGAAATCATGATTCCGCACAGAGAATCCAGTTTGGAGATCAGATTTTTGCGGAACAGAACATCCATGTTGCCGGAACTTTTGAAGGAGAAATCAGGAAAATTAAGACAGAAGACAAATATGGGGAAATTTTTATCTATCTGATTCCATTTTTAAAACCTTCGATGGTAAAAGCATGGTATGGCGAGGTAAAGACACATCAAGAAGCCGTGGAAAAGGCATTAAAAAGCGTCAAATTTGAAGAGGGAAAACGAAATATTTTGGTAGCGCATCAGTTTGTGACAAAGGGAAACTGGAGTCCGCAGATTTGTGATTCGGAACAACTGTCAATAGGAGGACTTGATCGGGTAGACGTTTCCGTATTTGAAAAATTTGATTATGTAGCTCTTGGCCATCTCCATGGACCGCAAAAAGTGGGAAGGGAGACGATTCGATACAGTGGATCTCCATTGAAATATTCTTTTTCGGAGAGTAGACAGAAGAAATCGGCTGTATTTTTTGAGATAAAAGAAAAAGGTGAGATAGAAATCGAACTGATTCCTCTGATTCCAAAGCGTGATTTAAGAGTTCTAAAAGGACCTTTAAATGAAATTTTAAATCCAGATCATTATAAAAAGGGGAATCAGGAAGATTATGTGCGAGTAATTTTGACGGATGAAAGAGAATTGTATGCACCGCTTGATGAGATACGAAAAATTTATCCCAATATTTTAAGGCTGGAATTTGATAATACAAGAACAAAGAATGATATGGAGATTGAAAATTTGGAAGAAATAGAAAAAAAAGACGCATTTACATTATTTTCTGAGTTTTTTGAGAGACAGAATGAAAGAGCGATGGATGAAGAACAGAGGAAATGGGTGCGAGCGATTCTGGAAGGGGGAGATGTTTAAATGAAACCGTTAAAGCTGGTAATGAGCGGATTTGGACCTTTTGCAGACAGAGAAGAGATTCGTTTTGAAGAAGAGAAACTGGACGGTGTTTTTTTAGTCACAGGAGATACCGGATCAGGAAAGACGACAATTTTTGATGCGATTTCTTTTGCATTGTATGGGGAGGCAAGCGGAGAATGGCGTTCCTCAGAAGGATTTAGAAGCGGTTATGCACAGGAGGAGACAAAGACCTTTGTGGAGATGAGCTTTTTGCAGAAAGGAAAAAGGTACTGTGTAAAACGAAATCCAGAGTATCAAAGACCATCGAAACGGGGACAAAAATTAGTCAAAGAGAAACAGGAAGCCGTTTTAGAATATGCAGATGGAACGACAATCAGCGGAGTGCGTCAAGTCAATGAAGCGATTCAGGAACTGATTGGAATTGACAGAAAACAGTTTAAACAGGTAGCAATGATTGCACAGGGAGAGTTTTTGTCTCTGCTCACAGCGAACAGCAAAGAGCGTGGGGAAATATTGCGAAAGGTATTTGAGACAGAAAATTTTAAAATACTTCAGCAGAAATTATCAGAAAAAGAATCGGAATATGCCAAAAAATGTGAACGTCAAGATCAAAATTTACTCCAGATCATGCAGGGAATAAAGATCGAACAGGAATTTCCAGAGAGGGAAAAGCTGTTGAAAAGCAGAGAAGAAAAAAGGGTGCAGGAGACAGAGGAATGGCTGGACAATCTTGTAAAATGGGAGAGAGAACAAGAAAAATGGACAAAGAAGAAAATAGAGGAACTGGAGGAAGAAATACAAAAGCAAAATAAAGAGATCGGACGCGCCAAATATGAGGAAACGACATTTTTAAATTTTGAGACAGCCAAAAAGGAACTAGAGAAGTTAGAAAAGGAAGAAGAACGACAGCAAGATCAAAAAGAGATACTGGAAGCAGCCAAAAAAGCAGTTCGCAAGATTTTACCGTTAGAAAATAGATGGCGGGAAGAAAAAGAAAAGCAAAAACAGTTAGAACAACAGATTCAAAAACAGGAAGAAACATTACAGAGGGCAAATTTTCTTCAGAAAGAACTAGAAGAAGAACGACAGCGGTGGGAAGAGGAAAAACAAAAGGAAGAAGAAAAGGAGAGACAGATCTTAGAATTTGAAGAAAAAAAGCCATTTCGAGAGAAAAAACGAAAGCTGGGAGAAGAAAAAAGAGCGCTGATCGAAAAGAAAGGTATTTTTCAAGAAAAAATAGAAATAGCTGTGAAAAGACAGGAGGAATTGCTTCTGGAACAGCAAAAAATGATACAGTATGAAAAAGAAGAGGAGGGAGCAGAGCGGGAAGCAGAAATTTGCAGCGCAAAGATAAAAGAGCTAGAAAAAAAGAGACAAGAGATCTGGAATCTTTGGAAAGAAAAATGTGATTTCGATATCATACAGAATAAAGAAGAAAAGTTGTTGGAGGAATACAAAGAAAAAAGAAAAAGATGGGAGGAACACAATCAAAATTTTCAGGAGATCGAAAAATTATTTTTCGGAAATCTGGCCGGTATTTTGGCGCAGGACTTAGAAGAAAATATGCCGTGTCCAGTCTGTGGGTCTACACACCATCCTCATAAAGCGCAGAGCGTTCATTCGGCCGTTACAAGAGAGGAATGGGAAGAACTCAGAAAAGAAAACGACAAACAGAGAAATGAATTATCTGAAAAAAGGACGGAGCTTGAAACAAAAAAGATAGAGATAAAAAGTAAAGAAGAGGAATTTCTAAAAAAGTTGTCCCAATTAATGGAGGAAATTTTAGGGGAAGAATATGAAGAAAAGAAAAGCCATCTGCAGAGAGAAAAATATCAAGAGGAATTAGAGTATCTGGAAGAAAAAAACAAAGAGCTTTTGAATGAAAAAAAGAAGCAACAAACAGAATATGAGGAGAGAGTGAAAAAAAAGAAAGAAGCACAAAAGCGAGTTCGAGAAATTTCAGAAGATCTTCCAAGATATCAAAAAGAAGAAAAAGCAGCAAGAGAACAGGAAACAGAATTTGATAAGCAGATCTGGCTTTGTCAGCAAAACCTAGATGAAATTGAAAAAAAATATCCGAATATAGAAGAGATGCGAGACGAGGAAGAAGAAAAGATCGAGACATTAAAACAGGAAGTAGAATTTTCCAGAAAAAAGAGAGAGGAAATTCAGGAGAAACAACAAACTCAAAAAGAGGAACAAATTCGTCTTCAGACCATATTAGATGCAAAAAAAGCAGAATATGAAGAGCAAATAAAAAATACAGAAAAATATGAAAAGGTTTGGATTTCGGCATATAAGAACGAGGGATTTGCGACAGAGGAATCGTATCAAAATGCTTTAAGAAGTGAGAAAGAGATCAAAGTTCTCGAAACTTTTTTGGAAGAAAATGAGAGAACAAAAAATAATTTAAGGGCAGAAATCAAAGTGATGGAAGAACAGCTTTGCAGCAAAGAGCGAAAAGATGTTTTAGAATTGGAGCAAAAAGCAGAAGCGACAAAGAAAGAAAAACAAAAATATCAGGAGCTTTATCAAGATTTTTCCCTGTATGTCAAGAGAAATTGTGAGATTCAAAAGGAAATAGAAGAGCTGACCCAAGCGCAGAAAAAAGATAGATGCTTATATGGAAAATATAAAGAATTATCGGACACAGCAAATGGAAGATTAAAAGGAAAAGAAAAACTTGCCTTTGAACAGTATGTGCAGAGATTTTATTTTAGACAGGTCGTGCAAAAGGCAAATCATCGCTTTTACAAAATGTCAGGGGGACAGTATGAATTGCATTGTATGGAATATGCCGACGATAATAAGCGCTTGTCAGGATTAGATCTGGAGATTATGGACTATTATACAGGAAAAATGCGTTCAGTAAAATCTCTCTCAGGTGGGGAATCGTTTCAGGCAGCCCTTGCTCTTGCCCTTGGTCTGTCCGATGTGATACAAAGCTATGCTGGAGGAATTGATGTAGATGCCGTTTTTATTGATGAAGGATTTGGATCGCTTGATGTCAATGCTTTGGAACAGGCAGTCAAGGTATTGACAGACCTCAGCGGGGAAAATCGTATGGTAGGCATTATCTCACACGTCAGTGAATTGAAAGAGCGAATTGAGAAAAAAGTAGAATTGACAAAGACGATGAAAGGAAGCTCTATTACGGTAAAGGACTTTTAAAAGAAGAAAATGGCGGTAAGACATAGAAGCTTACTGCCATTTTTATTTTATTGCTATTTTTTAATTTTTTAATTTAAAATTCATCACAACAGGATTGTGATCGGAATAAAGAAACTTTGTATCTAAGATTTCAAATTTTTCACAGGAAACGTTATCGGAGATCACAAATCCATCCAGTGTTACGACAAAGGAATGGTCTGGATCATACGGAATATCCGTATTTCTGGAACTTTTTGCCATGGTCTGCTGTTGTTCTTCTGTGAGCAGATCCATAACATTGACAAATCCTTCAGGCAGGTATTCGCGTGGGAAAGGATGCGCCCAAGAAGGAGTAGAATCGTCTTCTTCCGCGCTTTTATTCATGTTGTGGTTAAAATCGCCTCCGCATACGATATAGTTTCCAAGCGCTCTCTCTGCTTTCATATCTTCCATCAACATTTTCATCTGTCCTTCTCGTACAGAAGCATCGTTTCCATATGCAGACATATGGACAGAATAAATACAAAGCTCTTTTCCGTCAGAGACGGGAATTTTTGAGACGGAGTAACATCGGTCAAGATCCAGAAATTTTGAAAATCCAGAGGCAACCGGAAAACTGCGCCGCAGAGCGGAAGTGATAGGAAAACGAGAGTAAAGGGCAATGGAAGATAGAGATTTTCCATGTGGTTCCCAAGGCGGCACCATCAAAAATGCGGAATCATAGTTGATGGCATATTGGTAATAATAGTCAGGAAATGATTGGGTTAAAAGGTCAATCTCATTGACGTGATGGCTCCGTGTAGAATCAAGGTCAACTTCTTCAAAAATAGCAAAGTCAACATTTTGATTTTGAGCAAGCTTTGCAGCGCCAGTGACAAGCTCGACGACACTGTCATGACTTTTCGCAACGGAACTT
>CBCTVZ010000120.1:0-6589 GCA_965150505.1 uncultured Robinsoniella sp.
TGGAAAAAGATGCAAGAGTATTATCCAGTGATGTACTGACAGCACTTAGAAAATTAGAATCAGAAAAAGCATTTGATATGATTTTTATGGATCCTCCTTATAATAAAAATTTAGAAGGACAGGTGTTAGATTATTTGAAAAATTCTGATCTTGCAGATGAAGATACGTTAATCATTGTGGAAGCATCATTGGATACCTCCTTTGCATATGCACAAGAGATGGGATTTGAAGTGATAAAAAGAAAAAAATATAAGACAAATGAACATATATTTCTGAAAAAGAGAGTATAAAACAAGGCAATGAAAAAGTTGCCAGTGAGGAGGAACGTATGAGAAGAGCAGTCTATCCGGGCAGTTTTGATCCTGTCACTTTTGGACATTTAGATGTAATACGAAGATCCGCAGATTTAGTGGATGAGCTGATTGTAGGAGTTTTAAATAACAGTGCAAAAACACCGTTGTTTTCTGCTGAAGAACGTGTTAAACTATTGATGGATGCTACAAAAGATATTAAGAACGTACGCATTCAGGCTTTTTCAGGACTATCCGTTGATTTTGCAAAGGAAATGGGAGCAGAATTTATTGTTAGAGGACTGCGGGCAATCACAGATTTTGAGTATGAATTGCAGATGGCACAGACAAATCGAATTATGAATCCAGATATTGATACGATTTTTTTGACAACAAGTTTACAGTATGCTTATTTGAGTTCCACGACAGTAAAAGAAGTAGCTTCGTATGGTGGAGATATTTCAAAATTTGTGCCTGCTACAGTGGTAGATCAGGTTTTTCATAAAATAGAGCAGAAAAAGAAAAATTAAGGAGAGATCGAAAAATGAGCAGCAGAATAGAACAGATTATCGAAGAAATAAAAGATTATATAGAGAGTTGTAAATTTCAGCCTTTATCTACGACAAAGATTATTGTAAATAAAGAAGAGTTAGAAGAACTTTTATGCGAGTTGCGCATGAAAACACCAGATGAGATTAAACGGTATCAAAAAATTATCAGCAATAAAGATTCGATTATTCAGGATGCTAAAAATAGAGCGGAAGCAGAAATCGCAGAGGCAACAGCAAAAGCACAGCAGTTGGTAAGTGAAAATGAAGTGATGCGCATGGCGCAGGAACATGCAGAAGAACTGTTGGAACGCGCACAAAAACAGGCTCAGGAAATTATTGACAATGCGACAAATGATGCAAACAGTATTCGCATGAGCGCTATTTCTTATACAGATGAGATGTTAGAAAATTTGGAGAAGATTATGGCGCATACAATGGAGACAGCAGGCGCGAAGTACGAGACATTTTTAAATTCTATTCAGTCTTGTTATGATATTGTAAACAAAAATAGACAAGAACTTTCACCTCAGGAAGTGCCAAACAATTATATTCCAGACGATGAGGAAGACGAAGAGGAAGAATAAGCTGCGTATTTTATGCGACAGAAAACGTGCGTAATTTTCTGCCGCATAAAACAAAAGAAATAAACGATTTAACAGAGGAAACAACAGGTAAGCAGACAGGCGATGAAGCAAATGAAAATCCGAGCTTTTATGTAGGCGCTGATTGAGAGTGAATCGGATGACAATACGCTTTGCGTCTGCGCAAGTGCACAGAATCCGCCCCATACACAGATGACACATAGAAAAAAATATTTTTGTGGGAATGGGAGGGGCTGTGTATGAATGAAAGCGATCCCGTTTGTCAATTCCATACTGCCTACGAAAAAGGATTGAAGAAACATGTGTGCGGTCGGAAATGACTGTATGAGGCGGGAAAGAATAGAAAAAAGGATGACATAGCTTCCCAGTTTCAAAATAGTAAATACCGCATTCATGATACAGGCATCGATCAGTTCAAAACGAACTTGAATTTTTGATGCCTGTTTTTTATATACCATATCGACAGAAGAGACTTTTTGACGATACCTTTGATTGGTGAGAATACCGTAAATGACAGGCGCGCCATATACGATCAAAAGGGTAGGCAGTAGGTAAGAAGAATCTTTTATTGTCTGAAATACAACAATATTCATTAAAAACATAGGACTGACATTGTTGACAAAAGGCAGCAGATAAGAAGCCTCCTCTCTGGAAAGATGTCCATTTTTTTGCAAATCGCTGATTGTTTTTGCACCCATTGGAAAGCCACATAAAAAACCAATCAAAAGAGCGTAAGTGCCATATGTACTCAAATGCAGCAGACGAGCTGTAATAGGAGAAAGAAAACGAACAAGACATTGGACAAGGTCAAGCTGAACCAGAAGATTAGAAAAAATCATGGCAGGGAGAAGGGTTGGAATTAAAGTGTCAAACCATAGATGAAGACCCGACTGCGCGGCTGCAAAAGCATCTGACGGATGAGAGAAAAGATAAAATAGAAGAGTAAATAAAAAAAGAGCAGAAAAAAAACGTTTCATAAATAAAATACCTCATGTTATTTTTTATATTTTATGAGACATCTCAAAGAAAGATGTAATGCTTTCTCTATTTCTTTCTTCGTGTAATAGAGAATGAGAAAACAAGAAGAAAGCATATATTGAGTTTAAAAAGACAGAGGTAGATCGATCCACGATGAAAAGAAACGTAGAAAAGATAATAATATGGATACTGGTTTTAGGATTGGTAGGTATGCTTTTAAACTATTTAAATCAAAATAAGAAAGCAGGAAATTTGCCGCAATACAGCGAAGAAAGTGAGAAATTTCGTCAGATGGAGCTTTCTGAAAATCTGCTGAAGAAAATGAAAGAATTAGAAGAGGAGACGGGATATTCTATAGGGGAACAGATTGCAGTCTTTTTGCCGGTATTTTCCTTTCAGATGAGAGATCATGAAGATGAAATGACACAACAGACATTGGAGAGGTGGAATCTTTTTTATACAAAACAAAAAAAAGAAACTTTTTTTCAGCTAAAACAAAGTTGTTGTGCGATATGGGACGATTTAAAATGTTTTCCGATAGAAAATGGAAAAGTGACATTTGAAAATTCTTGGATGTTTGAGCGCACCTATGGCGGAGAGAGAGGACATGAAGGAACAGATTTAATGCCTCCTGAAAATATTCGAGATTATTATCGGGTGGTCAGCATGACAGACGGCGTTGTGGAAAAGATAGGATGGCTTGAAAAGGGAGGATGGAGAATTGGTATTCGCTCAGAACACGGGGGATATTTTTATTATGCACATCTATCTTCCTACGCCAGAAATTTTAATGTGGGAGAAGAGATCAAGGCAGGAGATTTATTAGGTTATATGGGAGATACGGGGTATGGAACAGAGCAAAATACGAGAGGAAAATTTAATGTCCATCTTCATCTTGGAATCTATATTAGAACAGAGAGAAGGGAAGAAGTAAGCATAAATCCTTACTGGATTCTTCGATTTTTGGCAGATGAAAATGGAATGGAAATGTAATGGATCAGGACAGGGATAAAGGAGAGAGGTTTTTATGGAAATACAACTGTGGAAAAGAAGATTAGATCCATATGAACTTGCTGTCAAAGAATTAACGGTAAAGTTTGAACATTTAATTCAAGAACATAAGCAGCAAGGATTGTATTCACCGATTGAACAGGTGAGAGGAAGGGTAAAGTCTGTTTCCAGCATTTTGAATAAAATGAAAAAGAAAAAAATTGATATAGATGAGATGGAAGAAAAAGTAGAGGATATTGCAGGTATCCGTATTATTTGCCAGTTTGTGGAGGATATTCAAAAAGTTGTTGAATTGATTCGAGCCAGAAATGATATGGAAGTAAAAGAGGAACGAGACTATATTACGAATATAAAAGACAGCGGGTATCGCAGCTATCATATGATTATTTATTATCCGATTGAGACACTGGAAGGGACAAAAAAAATTCAGGCAGAAATCCAGATTCGAACATTGGGAATGAATTTCTGGTCAACGATTGAACATTCTTTACAGTATAAATATGAAAAAAATATTCCAAATCATATCCGTGAACGATTGACAAAAGCAGCAGATGCCATTATTGTGTTGGATCATGAGATGTCTACGGTGCGCAGTGAGATCATGGATGCTCAAAATTCTTTGATGATTCAGGAAAGTTTGGTGGAAGATATTTTAAATACGATTCATAATTTATATTATCTTGCAAATAAAAGAGAAATCTTAAAAATTCAGGATGAGTTTTATAGGATTTATGAATTAGGTGATCTGGAACGTCTGAAAAAGTTCCATCGAGAATTAGATATCATTGCGCAAGGATATCGGGCTCAGTCTGTAGATCATAAAGGAATAAAAAATTAAGGACAGGAGAAATGCACATGAAACTGCCAGAACCATTTTTAGAGAAGATGAAACAATTACTAGGGGAAGAATATGTACTGTATGAGCAAAGTTATGAAAAAAAGAGCGTGCACGGTTTGCGTGTCAATACTTCCAAAATTTCTGTAAAAGAATTTTTGAATATCACACCGTTTGAACTGCGAAAAATTCCGTGGACAGAAAATGGTTTTTATTATGATGAAAAAGAGGCAGTGACAAAACATCCGCATTATTTTGCAGGACTTTATTATGTACAAGAGCCAAGCGCCATGATACCGGCAGGAATTTTACCAGTTTCTCCAGAGGAACGCGTCTTAGACTTATGTGCAGCGCCTGGGGGAAAAGCAACGGAACTAGGAGCGAAACTATGCAGAGAGGGATTGTTGGTTGCAAATGATATCAGCAATTCCAGAGCAAAGGGACTTTTAAAAAATTTAGAATTGTTTGGGATAGGAAATGTACTTGTGACGAGTGAGACACCTCAAAAACTGCTTTCGTATTTTCCGGAATTTTTTGATAAAATTTTAATTGATGCACCGTGTTCCGGTGAGGGAATGTTTCGGAAAGATTTATCTATGGCAACTGACTGGATAGAAAAAGGACCTTCTTACTATGCTAAAATTCAGAAAGAAATATTGGATACCGCTGCTAAGATGCTGAAACCGGGAGGACAGTTGGTCTATTCCACCTGTACGTTCGATCCGGAAGAAAATGAAAAAAATATTCAATTCTTTTTAGATCACCATATGGATTTTGAGGTAGAACCATTAAAAGAATGGAAAGAAGGTTTTTCACACGGACGAACACAGGAAACAAACAATCAAAACATGGCGCATTGTGTTCGGATTTGGCCTCATAAGGTGGAAGGAGAAGGCCATTTTGCGGCGCTTCTAAAAAAAGAGAAGACGAATGACTGCGAGATGAGACAAAAAAAGACAGCAATAAAAAATGAAATTTCGTTTTCAAAAGAGACAGAAGAATTTTTTAAACAGATCAAAATACCGCTTTTATCAAAGAAAAATGTGACAAATTACGATGGAAAACTTTATGTATTGCCGGAAGGACTGGAAAAGATAAGAGGATTGCGTTTCTTAAGAACCGGATTGTATCTTGGAGAAATCGCAAAAAATCGGTTTGAGCCAAGTCAGGCGCTTGCGATGTATTTAAAGATGGAAGAATTTACACAGTCTTTTTCTATGGATGCGAATGATATGAGGGTCATCCGATATTTAAAAGGAGAGACAATAGAAGCAGAAGATTGTCCATATAAAAAAGGTTTTGTGCTGATCTGTGTGGATGGATACCCACTTGGATGGGCAAAAATGGTAAATGGAACGCTTCGCAATAAATATTATGCAGGATGGAGGCTTCAGTGATGGCAAATATGAGGCTGGATAAATTTTTATCGTCAGCAGGAATTGGAACAAGAAGCGAAGTAAAAGAGCTGATGAGAAAGGGAGAAGTGACAGTCAATGGATCTGGTTGCAAAAAACCAGAGCAAAAGATTGATCCGGCTTGCGATACGGTTTTGGTATCGGGAAAACAAGTCTTTTATGAAGAAGTATCTTATTTTTTACTTCATAAACCAGCAGGATGTATCAGCGCTACAACAGATGAAAGAGAAAAAACAGTGATGGATTATCTGGATGAACCGCAATGTCGGGATTTGTTTCCAGTGGGACGATTAGACAAAGATACAGAGGGACTTTTATTGCTGACAAATGATGGAGATTTAGCCCATAAACTGTTATCTCCCAAAAAACATGTCGATAAAACGTATTATGCAAAAATAGAGGGATATGTAGATCAGACAGATATAAAATTATTTTTAGAAGGAATTGATATTGGCGATGAAAAAAAGACATTGCCAGCAAAACTTGTGATTTTAAATGCAGGAGAGATTTCAGAGGTAGAGATTACGATTCAGGAAGGGCGATATCATCAGATTAAAAGAATGTTTGAGGCTGTCGGAAAAAAGGTAGTATATTTAAAACGAATCGCTATGGGACCGCTTATTTTGGAAGAGTCTTTGAAAAAAGGAAGTTATCGTCGTCTGAGTAAAGAGGAGATTATAGAGCTAAAGAAAGGGCGTTAAGAATGCTTACAGGAAAAAAAGCAGTCATTTTTGACATGGACGGAACATTGCTAGATTCTATGTGGATGTGGAAACAAATTGATGTAGAGTATCTGGCACGGTTTGGTATACAAGTACCTTTGCAGTTAGAAAGAGAGATTGAAGGAAAAAGTTATACCGAGACAGCAACCTATTTTAAAGAACGATTTGCATTAAAACAAAGTGTG
>CBCTVZ010000121.1:0-6547 GCA_965150505.1 uncultured Robinsoniella sp.
TCGATATCATGAGCTTTACATTCTGCAATGGTTAGTTCCTTAAATCGTTGTTCAATCCCACGATTAAAATCGTGGGCTTTCCCGCCTATGTTTGTTGTAATTTTTTTCAAGTACAGTGAACTCCCAAAGGCAATAAGCTTTCCATAAAATAAATGGAAACATAACTTTTATATATAAAAATTCTCTAATTTCTAATGGAAAAACGATGATGAGGTGAAATATCATGTCAAAAGATTGTAAGAATTATCAAATTGAGACTTTTACTGCACAGGTCGATGTATCGGAATATCTTCATACCTGTGTCAATGTGGAAGAATTTTTAGAGTATTGTAAATCCTGTCCAAACTATCAAAAACTATGGTCCTGTCCACCTTATTCTTTTCAGCCAGAAGATTATTGGAAACAATATCGGTCTTTATTTTTGTACGGAAGAAAAATTATATTTTCTGAAGAACAGACAAACAAAGAATATACCAAAGAAACTTTAGACCTTTTTACAAATCAGATACTGTATGATGAAAAGCAAACCATGGCAAAAGAACTTTTTCTTCTGGAACAGCAATTTCCAGAGAGCATCAGTCTCTCGGCCGGCTGCTGCCAAATGTGCGCCCAGAATCATTGTAGCAGAATAAATGGCAAACCTTGCCGTTTTCCTGATCAGATGCGCTATTCTATTGAATCTCTCGGCGGAAATGTAGGACTTACCATCACAAAATACCTGCATCAGGAATTGCTGTGGATGACAGAAGGAAAACTTCCAAAATATTTTATTCTAGTCGGTGGTCTTCTAAAAAAATAAGAACGAAAAAAAGTCTCCTTCTTCTATTTTCTTTTTCCATTTTCTGTCATCGTAAAAATGATGAGACGGAAGAGGGAAACTTTTTTGGGAAACAGATCTTCTTTCATACAACTATGTCCTACATCAAAACAAGAATTTTCCCGACACATTAGAGAATGTATTTTTTACCGTTGTTCTTTTTTATTTTCTTATTTTTCATCCAACAATCCTTTCAAAAAATAATAAACCATCTTTAATGTCTTTTCTGACTTTGTCTTTTTTAGCAGAATCGTTATTTCTTCTAAATAATTCATGTTATTTTATATCCTCCTGCAAACCTATCATATTTTTTCTATTTTAACTCATATTTCTCATTCATATATTGCAGTACAATCAAATCTCTCTGCATATTTGATATGATTTTTTTGATACGCCAACGGCTAATCACGTTGGTTTCTTCATTTTATAAGATAAATTTACACAACTTTCCAGTATTAGTCAAGAAAAACATTATATTTTTCTTTACTTCAAAGTATTTCTGTTGTATAATAATGTTGAAAAATGTCAACTTTGGAGAAAGGAATACATGACTTATGGGATTTGGAGAAAGGTTAAAAGAGTTAAGAGAATCAAAAGGTATGTCTCAAAAAGAATTGGCAAAATGTGTAGATGTTTCTGATGCGGCTATAGCAAACTACGAAAACAGTCAGAACTATCCAAAGCCAACTGTTTTGATCCGATTAATGAGTGTTCTAGAATGTGATGCAAATTATTTGTATCAAGATTATATATTAAAATCAAATATACGAGAAATTTCTGAAGAAGAATATGATATTGTCAAAAAATATCGTAAGCTTAACAAGCATGGCAAAGAAATGGTTCGTATTGTAGCTGACGCAGAATTTAAGTGTGCTGAAGAATATCTGATGCGCGAATCTATGATTAATCTCAACCTCTTTATCCCAGCTTTTCGCTCAAATGGATATGTCATCTTCCAAAATCCAAAATTGATCAAAGTTCCGGCTACCGAATTAAACAGTCATGCTGATTTCGGTGTAAAAATCATCACCAATACGACAAAGCCTTTATTGGATATCGGTGATATTGCATTGATCAAACGAGGGAAAGTCAATCACAATGAAGTAGGATTGTTTCAAATCAATGGTCTTGTCCATCTCAAAAAATTATACAGCTACAAAGGCAAATTAAAACTTGTTCCTTTAAATGTAGATGCTCAGACGATTACCATTGAACCAGACATGAACTTTCAGACATTAGGCAAAGTGATTGGCAAATTAGAAGGTCACTTTTTAGAGTAAAATTTTTACAAGCAGAAATCTAACTGCAAATGCAGTTAGATTTCTGCCTGTCACTTTCCATCGCTCTGCTACCTCTTTTTCAATCGTTTCTCCTCCATTCTTTTTCCATTTTTCTACAAATGTATCAAATGCTTCCATCGGTTCTTTTCCTAAAATAATATTGGCATACGTTTCATCCTCTAATTCTTCTAGTTGCTTCCATTTTCTTTTCATCGTCTGAGTCTGCTCTGAAAATAAATGATATACTGGCTGATAATCTCCGTCTGCAATCGCTCCCACTCCATTTAGGATTCCATATAACCGAATAAATTCACCGCTTCTATCTTCACTCCAATCTTCTATTCCAAATTTTTCGTACGGCGGCCGATTCATATTTTTTAAATTTTTCAGATCTTGTTTTAATACTTTGTGGTTTGAAAAATTAACTGTTACGTCTTTTCCTTCCATACTGTCTTTTAATACTTGATACGTATATTCCAATTCATCTGCAAAATCACTCTCCCAGCCAATCGGATATGCTTTCATACTGATCCCATCTAATTTTTTATTATCTATCCACTTATTTTGATTTTTAATTACATAGTTAATAATCTCAATAATCACTTCTGGATTTTTGCATTTTTTATGAATCACAAGATACTGGTTGATCGCTGAAGGCATCGTACAGATATATTGTCCTCTTTGATCGACAGGAGAGGCATATGCTTTCCATTCACTTTTATTGTTTCTTATATCATTCTTCAGCATTTCTGCCATCCACCATGGTCCAAAAAAAATTCCTGCTTTGCCGTTATCTAAAACTTCCTGTATATTTTGTCTTTTAAAAATCTGTGGATCTAATATTCCCTCCTGATACCACTGTTTCAAAACTTGTAATGCCTGTTTTGCCTCTTCTTGGACAGATCCATAAATCAATTTTCCATTTTCATCTAAGGTCCAATATTTCGGATACACATGAAATGCGGAAAAAACAGGCGATAATCCAAAGCAGCATTTTCCTATATCAAAAAGTTCATAATCTATTCCTGGACCTAAAATTCCGATTGTTTCTTCTCCTCCCATTTCTTTTTCCACAAAGATCGCTGCGGTCTGCCCGATTTCCTCTATGGTCTGTGGCGCTTTCAACTTAAGCTGATCGAGCCAGTCTTGCCGAATCCACATTACATTGATTCCGCTTGCCGTCAGATTCGGAAAAGGAATCGCCATCATTTCCTCATTGACCATGACAGATTTTTTTCCTTCTTCTCCAATACTTTCTACAAATGCTTTTAGCTGATTGGAAGCTACGTTTTGATAGACTTCTGTAACGGGCTGTAATTGACCATACTCCATCATTTTTCTGTATTGTTCTTCATTTACCATCACAGCGTCCGGCAGTGCATCACAACTGATATGTAAATTGATATTGCGCTGAAATTCTTCATTGGAATAAATCCAATCATATACAATGCGAATATTTAAGTCCTCTAAAATCCAGTCTAAAAAACGATTGTTTTCCATTGTCTCTCCATTTGAAAAAGAGATCTTATCATCTAAGACCGCTCCTAGATGAACTTCTTTTACGTCCTTAGAGACCTCTGTTTTTTTTGTTCCACATAAAGTATCATATATAAAAAACAAAACGATACATAAAAAAAGAATCCCGACAGCTCCAATCCACATCCTCTTTTTTTTCATTCTTTTCCTCTGCTTTCTCTTTTTCGATATTCATTTGGACTGCATTGCACTTTTTCTCGAAATACCCGATTAAAATAATATACGTCTTCGTATCCGCTTTCATATGCAATCTCTGTCACATTGAGATCTGTTTCAGTCAGAAGCTGCTGTGCTTTTTGGATTCTTAAATTTTGTATAAAATCTCCAAATGTGACTCCTACATACTTTTTAAATTTTACACTGAAATAGCTTCTGCTGATTCCGATTTCGGATGCTACCTCGGAAGCATGAATATGATGCGTGAAATCACGTTCTACAATTTTTACTGCTTTCATGATGCTTACAAATTCATTTTCCCTATCAGAATCATAATTTCTGTATTCCTCCCTTATTTTGTCAATCCACCCTAGCATTTCTTCAACAGATTCAAACCATGGCAAATCTGTATCGTGACATTCCAACAGCTCATCTATTTTTCCGATACATTGCACAATCTGCCGTTCCATTCTGCGAATATCTGGATTATATTTTTTTGTTTCTGCTATCAGATCCTTATAATAGATGGTATCAAAAATCCAATATAGCGATTTCCATTTTTCTTTTAACTGACTCCACTTTTCTTCATCTTCTGTTTTTGTTTTAGAAGTATTTCTTTTTCTCTCTTCATAATTCTTTTCAATTCTTTCCAAGATAGAATCGCTATCCGTAAACTCTAAAGACGCTTTTGAAATATAATCTAGTCCACCTAGACGTATCGTAGACTGCACATAAGAAAATTCTTCATAAAAAGTCAAGACTACAAATCGTATTTCTGGCTTTTCCTGACTACATTTCTCCATAAATTCAATTCCGTCCATCTCCGGCATATCAATATCCACAAAGACAAGATCCACTTCATACTGTCTGATAAAATCCAATGCCGCTTTCCCATTTTGTACATCGCCAACGACCTGCATCCCGTGTTTTTCCCAGTTCAGCAAAGCAATAATTCCTTTTCGTGCCAGCTTATCATCATCTACAATTAAAACTTTAATCAAACCTTTTTCTCCTTTATCTTTCTTCTTTTAAAATTGGAATTAAAATCGTAATTTTTGTTCCTTTTTTTCTTGCGCTGTTTATATTTAAAATTGCATTTTTCCCATAAAATGTCTCTAACATATAGCGGACATAGCGCAATCCTATTCCAGATCTCTTCTGTTTTTCTTCCATTCCAAGAGGCTGATTTAATTCTCTTAGTTTTTCTTTGCTTAATCCTTCACCGTAGTCACGCACAATAATGACCGCATAATTCTGATATGGATCTGAAAAAATCCAAAGTTCCAATTTACCAACCGTTCCAAGTCCATATTGCAGTGCATTTTCGATCAATGGCTGAATTAACATTCGGATGGTAGGCGCATCCAGATAATCTCCTTCTTCCACTTCCATTCTCACTTCAAAATCGTAACGCTGTTTTTGAATTTCAATATATTTTTTTGCAATCTCTACTTCTGTTCGCAGAGAACTGACAGTCTTTTCTTTTCCCAAATTATACGATAAAATTGCAGTCAGATTATGTACAAATTCTCTTATCTCTGTATTTCCTTCTCTTTGAGCCATCCATTGTACAGAATATAATGTATTTAATACAAAATGAGGATTAATTTGATACATTAATTTTTCGATTTCAATTTTTTTGCGCAATTCCTCTTCCTTTTTCTCTTTTTCCTGAAGTTCTTTGATATCTTTACGCATGGTATTGATTCCAGCAAGTACCTGATGAAATTCTTCGATCTCTATATCATCCTTAATTCTCTCAAAATTTCCTTTTCCTGTCTCTTCAATCTCCTGTTTTAATTTTTGAATCGGTTTTACAATCATATGATAAATCGCAAGGACAATGCTGTAGAATATTGCAAAAGACACCGCCATGATAACTAGCATTCTCTCCTGCCATATGGTTGTCTCTTTGTTGTAGACAGAAAGTGGCACAGCAAGACCATAGTAAAATCCCATTTTACCTTTTGAGAGCAACACATGATTTCCATTTTGATCAAAGCTCTGCCATTTCTCCTCTCCTGTCCATTTCTGCTCAATTTTCTCCCCTGTTTTAAAATCGTCTGATTCCGAAAAACAAATTTTCATATTTTCATCAATTTGTATCAGTTTATAATCCATCTCTCCAAAATTTTCTATTTGTTGTTCTACATAAATATCCAATACTTCTGTTCCAAAGTTCTGGCTTTCTTTCACTATAGAAATGAGATAATTCTGTGAAGACTGTTTTTCACTTTTTTCTATGCAAGAAAAAGCTTGATCCCCTACACGCTTAATTATCTTATTGTGAGGTTTCTCTTCTGTTTTTTGAAAAGCCGTTCCACTTCCACATAAAATCATCCCACTTTCTTTTTCTTTATAATAAATTTCCTTTACATCCAAATTTGTGAATAAAATACCTGATATTTTTTCACTCAGGTTTTGATTTTTCACTTTCTTTTCATAGTTATCCTGTTCTTCTAAAAGCTCTCCCACTGCAGTTCCTATATTCCCCCCTGGTTCTAAGCTCTGCATAATATTCACCAAATTCAAATATCCTTGATCAAAATTTGCCATGATCTGGTGCAGTGAAAAACGCATCGAACTTTGAATCTGTTTTTTCTCTATCGAATGAATAGCCGTAAAAGACACAAAACAACTTACTAAAATACACGCAATCGTACTGATCATGATAATCTGAAAAAGCTTTTTTTTCACGGATTTTCTTCTTTTTCGGTGTTTCCTTCTTTCCGTTTTGATCTGCCGAAGAAGTATCTGC
>CBCTVZ010000122.1:0-6514 GCA_965150505.1 uncultured Robinsoniella sp.
TGAATAAACGTCCACTGTGGACGGCATTCCTGCTGTGGATGATATTTCTTTTTATAACAGGAAGCAGTGAATCGATCAAAAAAGATTCACTGTCTTCCTGTATAAAAGAAGATACGCAAATGAAACTGGAAGGACGCATTTATCGGCAGGAATCAAAAGAAAAAACAATTCTATTATATCTAAATCAAGTCAAAGTAAAGTCGATTCATGACTTAAAATTTTCAAAAAATGCAGTAATTTCAATAAAAGAAAAGAGAAAATGGAAAATAGGGACAACAGTGCTGGTATCTGGAACGGTAGAAGAATTAAAAGAAGCATCCAACTGGGGTGGATTCGATCAAAAATCTTATTATGAACAACAAGGAGTCGGACTGTTCTTAAAAAATGGAAGCGTAGAGAGGATCATAAAAAATGAAAATCTTTATTTTTCTATTTTAAATACGATCAAACAAACATTACAAAATAGTATCGAAAAAATCAGCAGCACGAAAGATGCCTCTGTCTTAAAAGCTATGATTTTAGGAGAGAAAGAAGATTTAGAAAAAGAGCAAAAAGAAATATATCAAAAAGGAGGAATTTCTCATATCTTAGCAATATCTGGGATACATATTTCATTTCTGGGACTTTTATTATATAAGTTTCTCAGGAGAAGAGGAATTTCTTTTGGAAAAGCTGGTATGATAGCGGCCGGCGTTATGGGCAGTTATGGAATGATGACTGGAATGAGCATATCAGCCATGCGTGCTATTCTTATGTTTTTTGTATATCTTGGTTCAGAGATATCAGGAAGAACGTATGATATTTTATCGGCTCTTTCCTTTGCCGGTTTGACTGTTTCTATCTATAATCCGTTGTCTGTGCGTCAGGCAAGTTTTTTGCTCTCATTTGGGGCGGTATTCGGTCTGATCTTTCTTTTGCCACAGCTAGAAGAAGCCTTTCAAAAAGAAAAAGAACATAAAGTCCAAAAACTTTTTTTAGCTTCTTTCAGTATCTCGCTTGCCACGCTGCCCATATCATTATTTTTTTTCTCAGAATGGTCTGTCCTAGGAATTTTAATCAATCTTATAGTAGTACCAACGGTACAGATTGTACTCTTATCGGGAATCACGGCGACAGTTGCCGGTTTCATTTTTTCAGATCTTGGTATGCTTCTTTTAGCTCCAGCACATTATTTGCTGCTGTTCTATGAATATTTATCAAAGATTGCAATGGAGATCCCATACGGTGTATGGAGAATAGGATGCCCTAGCGGAATACAGATTGGATTATATTACGCCTTACTTTTTTTCATCATTTTTTGTACCTATCATATCAGTAAAAAATGGAAGAAATGGATCTGGATTTTAGGGATTTTTTGTATGATGATTGTGTTGAGAAAGCCTAGATCGAATCAACTTTTTATTACGATGTTGGATGTAGGTCAGGGGGATGGGATTTGCATACAGAATGAGAAAAATGGATGTTATTTTATCGACGGAGGAAGTACAAGTCAAAAGGCAGTAGGAGAGTTTTGTTTGGAATCTTATCTGAAGTATGAGGGAATATCAAAAATAGATGGATGGTTTATTTCCCATACAGATCTAGATCACATAAGCGGACTGATTGAAATTTTAGAATCGTATCAATGCACATGGGATGGAAGAAATAGAAATGGCATTACAATAGAAAAAATTTTTTTACCATATAGAAAAGAAAGAACAACATTATATAAACAGATAGAAAAATTGGCAAAAGAAAATAAAATTGAGATATACTATATAGAGAAGGGTCAGAAAATAACAGAAAAGAAGCTGGAAATAATATGTATCGCCCCAGATAGAGAGCAATTAGATGGGGAAGAGAACAGCGACTCTATGGTTTTATCTGTAAAATATGGAGATTTTACGGCTCTTTTTACAGGAGATTTGGAGAAAAATGGGGAAGAGAAATTGATTCAAAGCGGAATTTTAAAAGATATAGATGTCTTGAAAGTAGCGCATCATGGATCAGCGTTTTCCACTACAGAGGAATTTTTAAGGCAGACAAAACCAGAACTTGCCTTGATTTCATGCGCAGAAAAAAATCAGTATGGTCATCCGCATAAAGAATTGCTTTCCCGATTAGAAAAATATGGCGTACTTATAAAAATGACAAAGGAGAGTGGAGCAGTAAAAGTAATAACAGATGGAAAAAAATATACCGTAATACAAAAAAATATGTAATACGAAATATAATCCATATGAAAATTTTCACCTACGACAAAGGAAAGGGTTTTATTTATGAATATCAGAGAAATGGCAGAGCAGCGAGAAAGAGAATTTTTTAGTCCATATGCAGCATTTAGTGAGAAGACAAAAGGGCGTGACCGAGAAGAAAAACAGTGTGATATCCGTCCGGTATATCAAAGGGACAGAGATCGGATTATGCACAGCAAAGCATTTCGCAGACTAAAACAAAAAACACAGGTATTTTTAAGTCCGGTAGGGGATCATTATAGAACAAGAATGATGCATACACTGGAGGTAGCGCAGACAGCAAGGACGATTGCAAAAGCTCTGCGTTTAAATGATGATTTGGCTGAAGCGATTGCACTAGGGCATGATCTAGGACATACCCCATTTGGGCATTGTGGGGAGTATGCTTTGAATGAGATTGCTCCATGTGGATTTTCGCATTATTTACAGAGTGTACGAATCGTTGAAATTTTAGAGAAAGGAGGCGAAGGATTAAATTTAACATGGGAGGTCAGAGATGGAATTAAAAATCATAGAACCTCAGGAAAACCTGCGACATTGGAGGGGAAGATTGTACGACTTTCTGATAAAGTGGCATATTTAAACAGCGATATCGATGATGCAAAAAGAGCGAAAATTCTGACAGAAGAAGATATACCAAAAGAATACAGAGAAGTTTTAGGCAACACAACAAGAGAAAGGTTGAATACTTTGATTCATGATATTATAATAAACAGTATGGATCGAGATGAGATTGCGATGTCTCCGGAAATTTCACTTGTTATGAAGGATTTAAGAAGCTTTATGTTTGAACATGTATATGACGATCCATGTGCAAAAAAAGAGGAGAAAAAGGCGATAGGACTTGTGCAGGCGTTATATGAATATTACAGCACGCACCTTGATCTTTTGCCTCAGGAATATCGCAGTCTGATGGATAAGAAAGGGCAGTCAAAAGAACGGGTTGTCTGTGATTATATTGCAGGCATGACAGATCCGTATGCAACACAGAAGTTTACGGAGTTGTTTATTCCAAAATTTTGGCAGCTATAGGAGAAAAGAATGTATTATTCAGAAGATTTAATTGAAGAAGTACGGCTTAGAAATGATATTGTGGATGTGATTTCTGGTTATGTAAGATTGCAGAAAAAGGGAAATTCTTATTTTGGATTATGTCCATTTCACAATGAAAAATCACCGTCTTTCTCTGTCAGTCCTGACAAACAGATGTATTACTGTTTTGGATGCGGAGCAGGTGGAAATGTATTTACTTTTATCATGCAGTATGAGAATTACACTTTTCCAGAGGCGATGAAATTTTTGGCAGATCGGGCGGGAATAGAATTGCCTTCTCAGGAAATGACAGCACAAATGCGTCAGGAACAAGATTTAAAGACCCAGATCTTAGAATTGAATAAGCAGGCTGCGGACAGAAAATGGCGCTCATGCGATGGAATACCTGAAAAAAAGAGGAATTACAACAGAGACGATGAAAAATTTCGGCTTAGGATTTTCTACTGCGTACAGTGATGATTTGTACCGATATTTTAAGAAAAAAGGTGTGTCGGACAAATTACTGAAACAGTCGGGGCTTATGAATGTGGATGAGCGGCGAGGAATGTATGATAAATTTTGGAACCGCGTTATTTTTCCGATTCAGGATATCAATGGAAAAGTGATTGGATTTGGCGGAAGAGTAATGGGGGATGGAAAACCAAAATATTTAAATTCTCCAGAAACGATTGTATTTGATAAAAGCCGAAATCTTTACGGATTAAATATCGCGCGTACATCAAGAAAAAAATATTTTTTATTGTGCGAAGGATATATGGATGTCATTGCGCTGCATCAGGCAGGGTTTAAAAATGCGGTAGCATCGCTAGGAACGGCTTTCACCTCACAACATGCCAGCCTTTTAAGACGCTATACAGAAGAAATCGTGCTGACTTATGACAGTGATGAGGCGGGAAAAAAAGCCGCATTGCGTGCGATTCCTATTTTAAAAGCAGCAGGAATCACCGCAAAAGTGCTTCACATGGAACCGTATAAAGATCCTGATGAATTTATAAAAGCAGAAGGCGCAGAAAATTTTCAAAAAAGGATTGACCAGGCTGAAAATAGTTTTATGTTTGAACTTTCTGTGCTAGAAGAAAATTATCAGATGACAGACCCAGAGAGCAAAACGATGTTTTTTAGGGAAGTAGCCGCAAAATTGATGGAATTTGATCAAGAATTAGAGAGAGAAAATTACATTGAGGCAGTTGCAGTCCACTATCATGTTGGATTTGAAAATTTAAGGAAAATGGTAAATCAGCTTGCGATGAAAGGATATACTCCGAAAGTACAGACGGCAGGAAGAGAAAAAAAATTCCCAGAAAAAGAAAATGGAATGAAAAAATCGCAGAGAATGCTATTGACGTGGTTGATTGAGTATCCAAACTTATTTGAGACCGTGAAGCGGTATATATCACCGGAAGATTTTACGGAAGAACTGTATAAGACGGTTGCAAAAATGCTGTATGAGCAGCAAAAAAACGGGGAATTAAATCCAGCAAAAATCATTAATTATTTTGAAGATTCTGAACAGCAAAGGCAGGTGGCACAGTTGTTTAACACAAACGTGTCAGTTGATACGAGAGAAGATTTGCAAAAAGCCATCAAAGAGACAATCGTAAGAGTGATGGAAAATAGTATTTTGTATCAGAGTAATCATTCCAATTCATCTGATCTTTCAGAAATTCAGAAAATGATTGAAAATAAGAGGAAGCTACAGGAACTTTCAAAATTAAAGATTTCCATTTTATAAAACAATAGTCAGAAAACCCATTACCTTTAGGTGATGGGGAGTTCACAAATAAAAAAAGAGACAACGAAACGGTACACAGAAGAGAGGAGAAAAATTTGCAGTTATCAAAACGCTTGTCGGCGGTAGCGTCGATGATAAAAGAAAAAGGATGTTTAGCAGACGTAGGGACAGATCATGGGTATATACCTATCTTCTTAGTAGAACAGGGAAAAATAGAACATGCAGTTGCAATGGATATCAATGAAGGACCTCTTGAGCGTGCAAAAGCACATATTGCAGAGCATATGTTGGAAGAAAAGATAGAAACAAGACTGTCAGACGGAGTGGCACAGCTAAAAAAAGGAGAGGCAGACAGCGTTGTGATCGCTGGAATGGGCGGTCTGCTGACGATTGAAATTTTGAAGAGAGGAAAAGAAGTTTTAAAAGAGGTAAAAGAATTGATTTTACAGCCTCAGTCAGAGATTTCTCTTGTGCGTCGTTTTTTGCAGGAACAGGAATATCAGATTACAGATGAAAATATGGTAGAAGAAGAGGGAAAATATTATCCAATGATGAGAGTAATCCATGGAAATATGGAACCGTGGACGGAGAGCGAATACCTCTATGGAAAATATTTACTTCAGAAAAAAGAACCTTGTCTTTTGGCTTTTTTGGAAAGAGAAGAACAGATCTATGAAGCAGTTCAAAAAAAACTGGAAAAAAATGAAAATCCAAATACACAGAAGCGAAAAGAAGAGATCAAAGAAAAACAAAATCGTATTGCACAGGCAAAGGCCATATTTCTGGAAAATAAATCGTTGTAATATTGTATGAAAAGATAGACGAAAGAAATAGAAGGAAAAAAATATGAAATGTAAAGAAATCATAAAAAAATTAGAACAGTTGTATCCACTGTCTTTTGCGGCATCTTGGGATAATTCAGGATTTCAAATTGGAGATCTGGAAAAAGAAATTCATACCGTTTATTTGGCGTTGGATGCAACAGATGAGGTGATCGATCATGCTATAGAAGCAGGGGCAGACTTGCTCATTACACATCATCCCATGATTTTTTCTGGAATAAAATCTGTGACGGCAGACCATTTTATCGGCAGAAGAATCATAAAATTGATTAAAGAAGATCTTTGCTATTATGCGGCACATACGAATTATGACGTTGCGCAGATGGCAGATACTGCTGCTTCTTGCTTGGGACTTCAGTCGTGTGAGGTACTTAGCCCTTCTTGTATCAATACAGAGACGGGTACACAAGAAGGATATGGAAGAATAGGGGAGTTTTCGCACGAGATGACTTTGAAAGAATGTGCGCAGTTGATAAAGAAAACATTTTCTTTAAATGAAGTAAAAGTATTTGGGGATGAAAGAAAATGGATAAAAAAAGCGGCAATTCTTCCAGGATCAGGAAAGAGTATGATGGCAGACGCTTTAAAAGCACAGGCGGATGTAATGATTACAGGGGACATTGACCATCATGCAGGTATTGATGCAGTAGCGC
>CBCTVZ010000123.1:0-6502 GCA_965150505.1 uncultured Robinsoniella sp.
TTGCCTCTTCTTCTGTCATATGATCATATCCCATCAGATGAAGCATACTATGCGCAATCAAAAACGCATACTCTCTTTTCTGTGAATGTCCATAGCTCTCTGCCTGTTCTATTACTTTATCTCTTGAAATTACAATATCCCCCAACATCAATTCTCCTGTATCGGGATGAAAATTATAAATTTCTTCTTCTCTTTCTAAAAAATCAAAATTTCCTGCCTTTTCGTATGTTAAGGCTGGAAATGACAGCACATCCGTTGGACGATCCATCTCCCTGTATTCCCGATTCATCTCATGAATCCCGTCATTGTCTGTAATGAGCAGATTGACTTCCGCTTCATAAGGACATTTTTCATAATCCAACGCCTTTTGAATTACTGTCTGTGCTACTTCTTGTTCTGAAAATGGAAATGATGTTTCACATTCTTTTTCAAAATTTATTGTCATGATAATCGTTGTCCCCTTCTTGATGTTCCTGTCTTTTGAGCAGGATTTCTTTTTTCATACGCTTCATATGCCTGAACAATTTTTTGTACAAGCGGATGACGCACTACATCTTTGCTTGTCAGTTCACAAAAACTGATGCCTTCTATTTTTTTCAATACTTTCTGAGCAACTTCCAATCCGGATTTCTCTGATTTTGGTAAATCTTTTTGTGTTGCGTCTCCTGTCACAATAACTTTAGACCCAAATCCGATTCTTGTCAAAAACATTTTCATCAGTGCTGGAGTAGTATTTTGTGCCTCATCCAGAATAATAAACGCATTGTCGAGGGTTCTTCCTCTCATATATGCAAGAGGCGCAACCTCAATCAGACCTTTTTCCATATTTTTTGCAAAGCTCTCTGCTCCCATAATCTGATATAAGGCATCATATAATGGCCTTAGATACGGGTCTACTTTGCTTTGCAGATCTCCTGGTAAAAATCCTAATTTTTCTCCCGCTTCAATCGCCGGACGAGTTAAAATGATACGGCTGACTTCGTCATTTTTAAAAGCCTGAATCGCCATTGCCATTGCCAGATATGTTTTTCCTGTTCCAGCAGGTCCAATGCCGAATACAATCATATCTCTTTTTATCGCATCTACATATGCTTTTTGTCCAAGTGTTTTTGGTTTCACAGCTTTCCCATTTACTGTATGACAAATACATTCTTTGTCAATCTCTACAATGGCATTTTCTTTTTCCTCAAAGGAAAGCGAAATCGCATAATCTACATTTTGTTCTTGAATCGTATTCCCTCTTTGCGAAAGCTGTGTCAATTTTTCAATAATGCTCTTTGCTTTCTCAGCAGCTGTCGCACTGCCTATAATTTTTAATGCCCCGTCTCTGGAAATGATCGTAACATTTAATGTTTTTTCTATTTTCTTTATATGCTCGTCAAACTGTCCAAAAACATTCCGTTCATGTTGAGCCGGAATTGATGTTGTGACTTCTATAATACTCATTCGATCTGTATTCCTTCCTCTAAATCCACTGTCTCTTGCAGTGGCACTCTTTTTACTGCATATTCATGCAAGGTTAAAGTTCCGCTTGCCCTGCACACTGACGTGCCTGCTACTATTTTAACATCATTTTTAAATATTTGAACCCCTTTTTGCTGAATTTTTTCTGAAAACACCATAAATTCTTCTTTTGCTCTCTTTTGTGCTTCCTCCCAAGTATATCTTTTTTCTACAATTTCATATTCTCTGACAAGATAATTTCCCCAAAAAACAGGGAGATAAAAACTTCCCCAAAGCTTCATCTGCTTCTTTTCATCCACCACATCATACATCTGATAAGAATGCGTTTTCCAGGGATTTTTAAAAAAATGATCTCCTATCTGAACATAATATTTCTTTTTACTGCTTCCAGTATAAACTTTTTTCTTATATGTCATCGGAAACTCTTTCTCATATACGTCTGTCATCTCTAATAGAATATCAGCATCTGCCGCACAATTTTTGTATGAAACAATTTCTCCGGCATCATTTTTAATCTCTAGCTGCCCTAAGACTAAAATATCTCCTTTTTTGACGGTATCTCCCACAGAAACCATTGGTTTTCCGCTGCGCGTGATCATCTCAATAATTTTCCCGTCTTTTGCCGCTACAAGGCTGCTTGGCTCTTGAGTTCTTTCTTCTTCTACACGTTCTTCTATATTTTCCTGTACCTGAATCTTTAGCAATGTCCCTTTCATTTGAACAGAAACCCAAATAAACTGGTCAAATTCTCTTCTTAATTCTGCCGCTAACGCCTTACAATCTACTTTTTGCTTCCAACTTCCAAATGAAATATCTTCTTTTTTTAAATAATCCAAAATGACTTCATCTGTCTGGATCACATTCCCCTCAATCTGTATATCCCATATAAAAAGAGACAGCAAGAAAATAATTGCAAAGCACATCATGATGCCAAAGAAAAATCCTTTTCTCTTTTTATGTGCTTTCATCCAAAACGGTAGCCCTGTCTTTTTTAAAATTTTAATTTTCGTATGACTTTTTTTTGCAGCTTCCATGATCTTTTGAAAATCATGTGCAAAAATCTTCCCCTCATAAAATTCCTCTTTATAGTTTAAATCCCAAATCACAATTTTATGATATGCGCAAAGATTTAAAAATCGTTCATAGGAAGCAGAACAAATGGAAATCTCCATATATCCTTTGGCATACCTCATCAGCTGATCAATCAAAAGCGTCCTCCCCCGTCAATAATGTATGGATTCCAACACTCCTTCTATTCTCATCTCTGCGCAGGTATAATATACAATATGCAGATTTTTTCCTTTTACTTCTAACTTTCCGCTTTTTGTCTGCAAAAGCACTCTCTGATCTGTATATTCTAGGATACTCTTATAATTTTCAATAAAAATTTCTTCTTTTCCAGTCACCGACAAAAGCACAGCACCTTCTGATAAATCTCTTGGAATCTGCATCTGTGCGGCAACTACCTGATAAAAAGATTTCTTTTTCTGACTCATAGATTCCCTTTATGCTGTTTTACTAATTAATATATGAGATTTAAAAAAGGATATACCTTTCGATTTTATTATCGAAAAAAAATCATACTGAACCAAGTCACTGTATTGCTGTCACAAAAGAAGTCAATTCCTGCTTTTTCTGCTACGTCTGTCACTAAAATACCATAGCTCTCAATACATGGATTCATCACTTTGGGATAGCGACAAGGAGCATCTGGATATGTGCATTCTTTACAAAAATCACAAGAATCTGTAGACAATCCTAAAACTTCTTCCGCCTCTGCAGCAATCTCATCTCTGATCGCACGCATTACTTCTTCATGTGCTTGGCGTGTCGGCAAGGTGCAATCTAGATTTGCAATATCTTCTACTTCTGCCACCGTCGTAAAAACGAATACTTTTTCAAATTTTAAACATTTCTCTTTGCATTCCTCTACGCTTCCTGTTGCTGGAGGACATGACCACGACTTTCCATATCTTGGACATTCTGTTTTACAGATATAACGAACTTGTTCTGAAAACACAATTTCTTTCGTATCTAAAAAATTATATTGACAAAGCGGATATTGTGTCGCAATCTCTTCAATTCTTTCTTCTTTCATTGTTTTCTTCCCCTTTTTCTTTTTTATATTATTATCGAATTATGAAGAAACATCCAAATTATAGCAGAATGTATCTCGTTTCACAACCTCTATTCTCTTTTCTCTGTAGCAATGACACTTCCTTTTCCGATTTCGTTCTAATTTTCTCTTTTTTTTACATATATATAAAAAAAGTATCCTAGGAGAGTCTTTAAAATATGAAAAAGAATCCTCTTTTCAAAAAACTTTTGTTTCTTTGCTGTCTTTTTACTCTTTCTTATGTAAGCGGCAGCGCTGTTCGTCATCTTATAAGCTTCTATCAAACAAAACAAAGCTCTGCATCGCAAGAAGGAAACTGGGGGCTTAGTTTTCAGCAAGAAGGGGCTGCACCTGTCGGAAATGCTTCCTGTGAAGAGCTTCTTCCTTATCACGCTGCCTATGTAGATCAAACAGAGGAAAAAGTGATCTATCTAACATTCGATGTCGGATATGAAAATGGTCATACAGCAGCTATTTTAGATTCCTTAAAAAAGCACCATGCGCCTGCTACATTCTTTGTAGTCGGAACATATCTTGAAAGCTGTCCTGAACTTGTAAAACGGATGGCTTCAGAAGGTCATACAGTTGGAAATCACACATATCATCATCCCGATATGTCGAAAATTGCTTCTCATGAATCATTTCAAAAAGAATTACAAGATGTAGAAACCTTATATACACAAATCACGGGAGAATCTATGGCGCATTTTTACCGACCACCACAGGGCAAATACAATCTTTCTAATTTACAGATGGCAAAAGAGATGGGATACTTCACATTTTTCTGGAGTCTTGCATACGTTGACTGGATCGAAGATCAACAACCTTCAAAAGAAGAAGCCTTTGAAAAGCTTCTAAAAAGAATTCATCCAGGAGCAATCGTTCTGCTCCACAGCACCTCTGCTACAAATGCCGCTATTCTTGATGAACTTTTGACAAAATGGGAGGAAATGGGATATTGCTTTAAACCGCTCTCCGATTTACAGTTAAAACTTTCTTCTGTGTAAAATCAACATCTCTTCTATTTTCGTTTTATAAACGTAACAATCTATATAAAAATTTTATTTTTTAAATTTTTTTCCTTAAAATAAAATATGACACGGTCAAATTTTTATCTTTGACCGTGCCATCGCTATTTTTATTTAAAAATTAATGTCTTCGCCGTAATAGCAAGCTTTCAATAATTTTTCCATTTCTTCCTGTGTAGGAATTCTAGGATTTGATCCAGTACAAGCATCACCGATTGCAAGTTCTGCTACTTTTGGCAGTTTTTCCATGAATTCTTTTTCATCAATGATACCGCCTTCATACTCTTTGATGCTGTTTGGAATGTCAAGAGACTGATTCATTTTCTTTAACTCTTCCACTAAAGCCGCTACTTTTTCTTCCGTTGTATTTCCATTCAGTCCAATGAAATCAGCAATTTCTGCGTATCTCTTTGCTGCTTCTTCTACTTTTGCATTATACTGAATCACTCTTGGCAGATACATTGCATTTGCACATCCGTGTACAATATGACCTCCTGTATATGCAGCGCCTGTTTTATGAGCCATAGAATGAACGATTCCAAGCAGTGCATTGGAAAATGCCATTCCTGCCAGACACTGTGCATCGTGCATATCACTGCGTGCATCTACATCGCCATCATATGATTTTTTCAGATTTTCATGAATCATTTTGATTGCGTGTAATGCCAAAGGATCTGTATAGTTACAGTGAAGAGTAGATACATATGCCTCTATTGCATGTGTCATAGCATCCATTCCAGTATGTGCTGTCAATTTCTTTGGCATTGTCTGAGCGATCTCAGGATCTACGATAGCAACATCTGGTGTAATATTGAAATCTGCTAATGGATATTTAATTCCTTTTTCATAGTCTGTAATAACACTAAATGCAGTAACTTCTGTTGCCGTTCCGGATGTGGATGGAATTGCACAAAATCTTGCTTTTGTACGAAGCTGTGGGAAATTAAATGGTGTAATCAACTGTTCAAATGTTGTCTCTGGATATTCATAAAATGCCCACATTGCTTTTGCAGCATCAATAGGAGAACCGCCACCCATTGCTACGATCCAATCAGGTTCAAATTCCTGCATTACTTTTGCACCCTTCATTACAGTTTCTACACTTGGATCTGGTTCTACATTTTCAAATAATTTTACTTCCATTCCAGCTTCTTTTAAGTATTCCACTGCACGATCTAAAAAGCCAAAACGCTTCATAGAGCCGCCTCCAACAACAACAATCGCTTTCTTTCCTTTTAGATTTTTCAGTTCTTCCAAAGAACCTTTTCCATGATATAAATCTCTAGGTAATGTAAAACGTCCCATATCGCTCTTCTCCTTATTTTTACTTTGATATTTTTTTAACAATCAGTATTATACTCCTCTTTTTTTAAAATTACAATCTCTTTTTTGGAATTTATCCTTTTTTTATATTTTCTCTATTCTTTTCTCTTTTCTTTCTCTATTTTTTGGTGATCTTACTATAATACCCCAAAATGGTCTTTTTTACTTATGATACGGTTCTTTTTGTATAATGCGATAACTTCGATAAATCTGTTCCAATAAAATAACTCGCATTAATTGATGAGGAAATGTCATATCAGAAAAACTAAGCCACTCATCTGCCCGTTTTAATACTCTTTCATCTAAGCCAAGTGAGCCTCCTATAATAAAATTAATATGACTTTTTCCCTGTATTCCAAGTCTTTCTATTGTTTCTGCCAACTGTTCTGATGTTTTTTTCTTTCCCTCAATCGCAAGTGCTATGGTATAAGATCCCTCTTTGATCGCTTTTAAAATGCGCTCCCCTTCTTTTTCCTTGATTTGTCTCTCTTCTGCCTCACTGGCGCGATCCGGTGTCTTCTCATCCTCTAGCTCTATTATTTCCAGTTTGCAATAACGGCTCAGTCTTTTT
>CBCTVZ010000124.1:0-6284 GCA_965150505.1 uncultured Robinsoniella sp.
AGGAAGTATATAAAAAATATTCTGTTTCAAACAATGATTCAGAGACAGACAACACATATCTGGCATACAATGTAGTGATTGGGACAAGCCTTGACATCGAGCTGGCAAATGCGTTTGCTGTTCTGGAATATGCCCTTTTATCTGCACCGGGAGCGCCATTAAAGCAAGCTCTTTTAGATGCTGGAATTGGAAAAGACATTATGGGTTCTTATGACAGCGGAACGTACCAGCCTGTCTTTTCTGTGATGGCAAAATATGCAAATAAATCAGATAAAGAGGAGTTTGTGCGGATCATTCGAGAAGAAATGAAGCGTCAGGCGGAGAATGGCATTGATAAAAAAGCGCTTCTTGCAGGAATCAATAACATGGAATTTAAGTTCCGCGAAGCAGATTATGGTTCTTTCCCAAAGGGACTGATTTACGGAATAGATTGCATGGACAGTTGGCTGTATGATGAAAATAAGCCGTTCGATTACTTAAAACAGCTGGACGTTTTTAAGAGTCTGAGAGAGAAAGTAGAAACGTCTTATTTTGAAGAATTAATTCAAAAATGGATTCTGGAAAACCCACATACAAGTCTTCTTATTGCAGAACCAGAAAAAGGTCTGACTGCTAAAATAGATGAAGAATTGCAGAAAAAACTTGCTGCTTATAAGGCAAGTCTCTCAAAAGAAGAGATAGAAAAACTGGTAAAGAACACGAAAAAATTGCGTGAATTTCAGGAGACACCTTCCACAAAAGAAGAGTTGGAAGCCATCCCTGTCTTAAAACGTGAAGACATCAAAAAAGAAGCCGCACCTCTTTATAATGAGGAACACTGGATGGATGGCACGCTGATTCTTCACCATAAAATGTACACAAATGGAATCGGATATTTAAAATTATTATTTGATACAAAGGGTGTAAAGAGTGAGGATCTTCCGTACTTAAGTCTCTTAAAATCCGTTCTTGGAATGGTAGATACAGAGCATTACACATATGGAGAACTTACGAATGAAATTAATATTTACAGTGGTGGAATTGCATCAGGACTGTCTTTATATTCTGATTTAAAAGAAAAAAATAAGTATCGCGCGATGTTGGAATGGAGAGGAAAAGCCTTATATTCTCAGTTAAAGTTTGTCTTTGATATGATAGAAGAAATGATGCTGACATCAAAATTCTCTGATGAAAAACGACTTTATGAGATTTTATCTGAACAGAAATCTCAGCTTGAAATGCGTTTAAATGGGGCAGGACACACAGCGGCTGCGACGAGAGCAATGTCCTATTATTCCAATGGAGCGGCATTTAACGATAAGGTAGGCGGAATTGACTATTATCGTGTGATTGCTGATCTGGAAGCGAACTTTGAAGAAAGAAAAGAAGCATTGATTGAAAAACTTTGCTCTTTATGTAAAATGATTTTTACGAGAGAACGACTGATGGTGAGCTATACAGCGGATGAAGAAGGATTTGCTCCTTTGAAAGAGCTTGTGGCAAAATTAAAAGAAAAACTTCCTACAGAGAAGGGATTAGATCAGATCGAAACGGACTATCCTGTGACAACAAGAAAGAATGAAGCATTTGGAACTTCTTCTAAAGTACAGTATGTGGCAAGAGCAGGAAGTTATACAGAAGACGGCTATGAGTATACAGGGGCGCTGCGCATTTTAAAAGTGATTATGAGCTATGAATATCTCTGGGTCAATATTCGTGTAAAAGGCGGCGCATATGGCTGTATGAGCGGATTTGGAAAAATGGGAAGCTCTTATTTTGTATCTTACCGTGATCCAAACCTGAAAAAAACGAATGAGATTTATGAGGGCGTTCCAGAATTTGTGAGAACCTTTACGGTGGATGACAGGGATATGCTCAAATATATCATAGGAACAGTCAGTGAATTAGATATTCCAATGAATCCATCCGCAAAAGGGGCGCGTTCCTTAAACGCTTATCTTGGAAATCTGACCTATGAAGACCTCCAGAAAGAGAGAGATGAAATCTTAAACGCAAATCAGGATGAAATTCGTAAACTTGCACCGTTGATGGAGGCAATCTTAAAAGAGAATGCAATCTGTGTGATTGGAAATGAAGAAAAAATAAAACAGGACAGCGACTTGTTTATGGAAGTAAAACCATTAATTGGAGCTTAAAAGAAGAAAGGTAAATAGTATGGAAAACAAAGCATATCGATCTGGATTTGTAACATTGATAGGAAGACCAAATGTGGGAAAATCTACCTTGATGAACCATCTGATTGGGCAAAAAATAGCAATCACATCAAATAAACCTCAGACAACAAGAAACAGAATCCAGACTGTATATACAAGTGAAGAAGGACAGATTGTCTTTGTAGATACTCCGGGGATTCACAAAGCAAAAAATAAATTGGGCGAATATATGATCAATGTTGCAGAGCGTACGCTGCAGGAAGTGGACGTTGTGCTGTGGCTCGTAGAACCGACGACCTTTATTGGCGCAGGGGAACGTCACATTGCAGAACAGCTTCAGAAAGTAAAAACACCTGTAATTTTAGTCATCAATAAAGTAGATACGGTAAAAAGAGAAGAGATTTTAACGGTAATCGACACATATCGTAAAATTTATGATTTCGCAGAGATTATTCCTGTCTCTGCATTAAAAGGAGATAATACACAGACCATTTTAGATATGATCTTTAAATATCTCCCATACGGTCCACAGTTTTACGATGAAGATACCGTCACAGATCAGCCGCAAAGACAGATTGTTGCAGAGTTAATCAGAGAAAAAGCACTGCGGTCATTAGATGAAGAAATACCACATGGAATTGCTGTCTCGATTGAAAAGATGAGAGAGAGAAAGGGACAGCATATTATCGATATTGAGGCGACCATTATCTGTGAAAGAGATTCTCATAAAGGCATTGTCATTGGAAAGAAAGGGGCAATGCTTCGCAAGATTGGTTCTGCCGCTAGAAGAGAAATAGAAGACATGATGGAAGAAAAAGTAAATCTTCAGCTTTGGGTAAAAGTAAAAAAAGACTGGAGAGACAGCGACTTTATGATTAAGAATTTTGGATACGATAAAAAAGAAATCTAATAGATATTTTTCAATAATAAGCAGAGAATGGATGAGATATCCGTAATATGATTAAGACAGGAGAGGGAGAAGAATGCAGACGGTAGTAACTGGTATGGTACTCTTTGCAGCCCCAAACGGGGAATCGGATAAAAGAGTTGTAATTTTGACAAAAGAACGAGGAAAGATTACTGCATTTGCTAGAGGAGCGCGCAGACCAAACAGCAGTCTCTTAGCGGCGACAAATCCATTTGCATTTGGAACTTTTTCTGTCTATGAAGGAAAGACAGCATATACTTTGGTACAGGCACAGATCACAAATTATTTCAGAGAGTTGACTTCTAGTTTAGAAGAAGCATATTATGGATTTTATTTTTTGGAACTGGCAGGATATTATGGGCAGGAAAATGAAGATGAGACACAACTTTTAAAATTACTTTATCAGTCTTTGAGGGCATTGATGAATCCTCATCTGGACAACAGATTAGTGAAATCTGTTTTTGAACTGAAAGCGATGGTGATTCAAGGCGAGTACCCTCAGATGTTTGAATGTGTTTCATGCAAAAAGAAAGAAAAGCTGCGCAGGCTGGTTTTTGAAAAAAATGGAGTGATTTGCGAAGACTGTTATAAGGAAAATATGGACGGAGTTTTTTTAAAAGATTCTGTGCTTTACACCTTTCAATATGTAATTGCCGCACCGCCTGAAAAACTGTATACCTTTACTTTGACAGAGGAAACGCTTATAGATTTTCAAAAAATTATGAAAAAACTTTGCAGACAGTATCAAGACCGAAATTTTAAATCATTAGAAGTTTTGGAGGAGATGTCCTCTTTACAAGGCAAGTATTTAAAGGTATAATGATAAAGATTCTATAAGGAGGAAAAACAATGAAGGGAAAAAGGTTACTCCTAATTGCGGCAGTCACAGCAGGTCTGGCAACAGGATGCAGCAAGTTTAAGCCGGATGAGACAGGGATTCTGGTGGAAAAAAACGGCAGGATTAAAAGTGTGATAAAAGAAAGTCTGGATAAGAGTTATTATGATGAAACTGAGCTGAAAAATATGATAGATGATACCGTAAACTCCTATAATACTGAAATGGGTACAGAACAAGTAGAGATTGAAAAGTACAAGGTGAAAGACGGAGAAGCTACGCTGGAAATATCGTATGATTCTTTTAGTGATTATCAGGAAATGAATCAGGTGAAATTTTATCAGGGGGATCTTGCGGGAGTACAGGGAACAAAATATGAACTGCAGGGGACTTTTTTTCAGGTAAGCAACGGAAAAGTAACGCAAGACGCAGTGGATGCCTCAACGGTGATGGCAGCCGGCAATTACAATGTAGTTGTGTTGGAAGAAGAAATTTTAGTGCAAGTGCCGGGAAATATTGTGTTTATCAGCAGTAATATAGAATTGCTTGGAAAAAATAAGGCGAGAGCGCAAGGAAAAGAGTCTGTGCAGGCAGAAGCGCAACAGGCACAGACAGGAGAGGCAGGCATACCGGTGCTTCATCCTGAAGAAACAGAGGATACGCCTGTCAAAGAGTCATCTGATCTTTTTTACATCATTTATGAATAAAGTTGTAAGAAAACAATATAAAAAACAAATGTCATCACATCAGCAAACGAGGAAATCGTTTGCTGATATGTGCAGACAACCATACCACAGGGCAGTTATAAGCTTTGCCTTTTTAGGCTAGGGCTGATTGACTTAATATAGATTAAACAGATAGGAGATTGAAACGATGGAAAAAACAATGGAAAAAATTGTGGCACTTTCCAAAGCGAGAGGTTTTGTTTATCCAGGATCAGAGATCTATGGAGGACTGGCAAATACCTGGGACTACGGAAATCTGGGAGTGGAATTGAAAAACAATGTGAAACAGGCATGGTGGAAAAAATTTATTACAGAGAATCCTTACAACGTAGGTGTAGACTGCGCCATCCTGATGAATCCTCAGACATGGGTAGCCTCCGGACATCTTGGCGGATTCAGCGATCCTTTGATGGATTGTAAAGAATGTCATGAGAGATTCCGTGCAGATAAACTGATCGAAGATTTCTGTGAAGAAAAAGGGATTCAGTTAGAGGAATCTGTAGACTCATGGAGTCAGGAAAAAATGAAGAGCTTTATCGAAGAACACAATATTCCATGTCCGACATGCGGAAAGCATAATTTTACGGATATCCGTCAGTTTAACCTGATGTTCAAAACATTCCAAGGTGTAACAGAGGATGCAAAAAACACGGTATATTTAAGACCGGAGACAGCTCAGGGAATCTTTGTCAACTTTAAAAATGTTCAGAGAACATCCAGAAAGAAAATTCCATTTGGTATTGGTCAGATCGGAAAATCTTTCCGAAATGAAATTACACCAGGAAACTTTACATTCCGTACAAGAGAGTTTGAACAGATGGAATTAGAGTTCTTCTGCGAGCCGGGAACAGACTTAGAATGGTTCCAGTATTGGAGATCTTTCTGTATTAACTGGCTGAAATCTCTTGGAATAAAAGAAGAAGAAATGCGTGCAAGAGATCATTCTCCAGAAGAACTTTGCTTCTACAGTAAAGGAACAACCGATATCGAATTTTTATTCCCATTTGGATGGGGAGAATTATGGGGAATTGCAGACAGAACAGATTACGATTTGACACAGCATCAGAATGTTTCAGGCGAAGATATGTCTTATTTTGATGATGAGAAAAAAGAAAAATATGTTCCATATGTAATAGAGCCATCCCTTGGAGCTGACCGTGTTGTACTTGCATTTTTGTGCAGCGCATATGATGAAGAAGAACTGGAAGGCGGAGACGTTCGTACTGTGCTTCATTTCCATCCAGCCTTAGCGCCTGTAAAAATTGGTATCCTTCCTCTTTCCAAAAAATTGAATGAAGGCGCTGAAAAAGTATATGCGATGCTGGCTAAAAAGTATAACTGCGAGTTTGATGACAGAGGAAATATTGGAAAACGATACAGAAGACAGGATGAAATCGGAACACCATTCTGCGTGACATATGATTTTGAATCCGAAAACGACGGCGCAGTGACGGTTCGTGATCGTGATACGATGCAGCAGGTAAGAGTTAAAATCGAAGATCTGGAACATTATTTTGCAGATAAATTTGAATTTTAATTTTTAAAAAACAAGAAAGAAAAAACAAGATTTTCCGTAAAAATATAGGGCGGAGAGATCTTGTTTTTTCTTTTTTTTATACAAAAAAACAGTGGAAATAGTATTG
>CBCTVZ010000125.1:0-6162 GCA_965150505.1 uncultured Robinsoniella sp.
ATGAGGGACAGTTCTTTGCGAACATGAAATCTGTTATGACCATACATAATTTGAAGTTCCAGGGAATTTGGGATGTGAAGGCAGTAAAAGATATTACAGGACTTCCAGCGTACTATTTTACACCAGATAAACTGGAAGCATATGGAGATGCCAATTACTTAAAAGGCGGAATTGTATACGCAGATGCAGTGACCACTGTAAGTAATACCTATGCGGAAGAAATTAAAATGCCATTTTACGGTGAAAATCTTGACGGTCTGATGAGAGCAAGAGCAAATTGTCTGTCTGGTATCGTAAATGGTATTGATTACAATGAATACAATCCAGAGACTGATCCTTTTATCCCTCAGCATTATAATGCCAGAACATTCCGCAAGGAAAAAGTAAAAAATAAACGTGCTTTGCAGCAGGAATTAGGACTGGAACAAAATGATGGCAAATTTATGGTAGGTATTGTATCACGTTTGACAGATCAAAAAGGATTTGACCTGATTGCGTATATGATGGATGAAATGTGCCAGCAGGATATTCAGTTTGTAGTGTTAGGAACAGGAGAAGAGAAATATGAGAATATGTTCCGACATTTTGCATGGAAGTATCCAGGAAAAGTTTCCGCAAATATTTTCTATTCAGAAGGATTGTCACACAAGATTTATGCAGCATGTGACGCATTTTTGATGCCGTCTCTGTTTGAACCTTGCGGATTGAGTCAGCTGATGAGTCTCCGATATGGAACAATTCCGATTGTGCGTGAAACAGGAGGATTGAAAGATACCGTATGGCCATACAATGAATACGAAGGAACAGGAACAGGATTCAGTTTTGCAAACTATAATGCACATGAAATGTTTAATACATTGAAATATGCAATGTATGTTTATTATGAGAAAAAGCGCGACTGGAACAAACTGGTTGACCGAGCAATGGCAGCAGACTTCTCATGGAATACTTCAGCTAGAAAATACGAAGAATTATACTATCGTTTGTAATAAAAATATAGATCCCTTGGCGGAAAATTCTGCCAAGGGGTTTTTAAATTGTATGGCAAAACTTTTCTGCATAAAAGGTTTATCATGAATACTTAAGAATATATGAAGGATGTAAGAATCCATTGATTTTGAAGGAAAATCATGACATAATGAGAGTAAGAAAATATAGAACAGAAAAAGGAGGCGGGGGCGGATGAAAGGAAAAAATATAGCTCTTTTATTGATTTGCCTTTTCATGCTTTTTCCAGTGAAAGCAGAGGCAGCTTGGATCAAATCTGAAAACGGATGGAAATACTGGGACGAACAGAAAGAGGAATATGCGAAAGGATTGACAAAGATTGGTCCGGACACATTTTATTTTGATACGTTGACGCGTAAGATGCACACAGGATGGAAACGAATCGGAAAAGACCAGTATTATTTTTACTATAATGGTAGAATGGCAAAAAATACTTGGATTTCAGGAAGATATTATGTCGGAAAAGACGGAAAGATGATAAAAAGTAAATGGATAGTTCCAGACGGAGGAGATCCGAAAGAGAAACTTTATTTTAACCGAAACGGCGTATGGCTGGAAGGATACCGGTCCGATATCAAACAGGGATTTGAGAATGATAAAAAAGGATATAAATATAAAAATTATAATGGAGATTATCTGGCAGGCGACTGGAAGCTCGTTCAGGGATCTTGGAGATATTTTTTTGAAAGCGGATATATGGCGGTATCAAAATGGGTGACCGAGTACTGTTATGTGGACGAGCAGGGATGATTGGTAAAAGATCAATGGGTTGATGATAAGTATATTGGAAAATATGGAAGATGGGACCCAAGTGTAAAAAAAGAAAAGTAAAAGAGATTGCAAATCAAGATATTGTAAATCAAAGAAAGAGGCTTTTTGTCAAGAGTTGGGGTAAATCTTTTTTACGAGACATTGGAATTTAATTGAATTAAAATAGAAAGACACTTCACAAAGGAATTAGAATACTTTGTGAAGTGTTTTTTGATGGCAACTATTCTGATTTTTGACGATATTCGTTTGGTGTTTTGCCGGTTTCTTTTTTGAACAATTTTGAAAAATAAGAAAAATTGGAATATCCTAAATCAGATGCAATCGTGCTGATTGGGATTTCTGTCTGCAAAAGCAGACGTTTTGCTTCAGCAATTTTGAGACGGGTGATGTAGGAGGTCAGTCCTTCGCCCATCTCTTTTTTGAAAAGCTTTGACAGATAATCTGGATTTAAAAAGACGGCATTTGCAACGTCTTCTCTTGTTATTGGAGAATAAAGATTTGTCTTTACAAAATCCTGAATTTTCTCCAAAACAGAAGGAGAAGAGGGAAGCTGATCAGAGGGAGCTATGATAGATTTACTCTGTTCAATTAAGGAAGAGACAGCCAAAGGCAAATCTGTTAAAAAAGTATCTTCACCAAGATAATAAGAAATACGCACATCGTAGTATTTTTCTAAAAATTCTTTTATCTGAAGACATTTTTGAAGAAGCTCTTTTACAGATAAAGTACGATTTGGCAAAAGAGCTACTTGATAAAAATTTGATAGACGTACAACAGGAGGCGACATAGAATCAGACAGTAAAGATTCTGTAATCACATTGAGTGATGCAAAGGAAAGCACATTTTTATCAACGTATGGAGTAGAGGTAAAGAGATAAAATAAAATTGGAAAATACGGTGTCTGTTTTTCGACTTGAATGCAGCGCTGGCTGGCAATCCATTCAATATAAGCATAATCATTGTATTGATATACGCCTGAGAGAAAATCTTTCCAAAATTGTTCGTTTACAATCGTTTTATTTGCAGACCAATAATGAACTGTCTGCTTTTGTTTTTGCTGCTGTTCTTTTTCATAATATTTTTTTACAGCTTTTTTTAATACATCATCCAGATCAGAAGGAAGAATCGGTTTTAAAAGATAATCAAAAACACCGTATTTAATTGCCTTTGAAGCATATTGAAAATCTGAATGACAGGTCAGAAAAATCGTGACAATATCAGGAAAATCATGCTGCATCCATTCAACGAGATCAATTCCAGAGCCTCCCGGCATCTCAATATCACAAATCATGAAATGAACTTCTTTTGACTTTAAGATTTCCTTGGCTTGCGTAATATTGGTACAGGAAAAGATTTCTTTGAAATCAAAAGAGCTTTCTTTAAGAAGAAAAGCAAGCGCTTCCAGAGCATAAATTTCATCATCAACAATTAAAATATTCATAAATGTTATACGTCCTTTCTTTCAGAAACGAGACATGGGATCATGAGATGAACCCTAGCTCCTCCTGTCGAATTATTTTCAAAAATCAGTGTAAAATCATCTTGATAAAGATAAAATAATCGCTGCTTTACATTTGAGATTCCAATATGATGTTGCGGAAGACTCTCTTCTGATACAGGGTTATTTAACAAAATAAGCTGATCTTTAGAGAAGCCTTTTCCGTTATCTTCTATAAAAATATTGAGATAATAATTTCCATGCCGATAAAAAGAAGAAACACGAATCTTAACCAATATGGAGGAAGAATCGGAATATGCGTGTTTTACAATATTTTCCACAAAAGTATGAATGCTTAAAATCGGAATTTTTGCGGATATCGTTTCTGAGTCTGCTTGAATATCGGTCGAAAAGTTTGTACCATAGCGCATTTCTTGAATACGCAGATAATTTTTTGTATGAGTCAGCTCCTGATCTAACGGCACAAGTGTCTCGGATGATTGAAATAAGTAACGAAAATATTTCATCAGGCAAGAAGTCATCTCCATAATCAAATCAAAATGTTTCGTGATAGCTAAGCTGTAAATCACATTAAGAGAATTTAGAAAAAAGTGCGGTTTAATCTGAAGCGTGAGATATTCTAGTTCTGTATTGGCACGTTTTAAGCGATTTTCATAGACCTGCATCTTTAAATGTTCAATTTCATGACTCATCGTATTAAATGTTTCGGTCAAAACAGAAAATTCATTTCGCTTTTTGGCAACAGGCAAAGAAATATTAAAAATACCTTGCTGTAACTTTTTCATACCATCTGTCAAAATTTCAAGAGGCGAGATAATTTGCCGCCATGTAGAGAGAAAATTAATAATCAGAAAGAGCATACTTGCAACGATGACAAGATACAAGGTATAGCTGAATTGATTTCCATTTCTGAGAAGGATTTTTCTTGGAATCATCATTTTTAATTGAAAATTGCCGGTGTTAGAGTCAGAGGAAATCGTCAAATATTGATCTGATCTGCTTGAAATTTTTTGGATATCCGTGTCTTCTGATTCTACTAAAACAATATCCGATTCGGATTGATCAGAAGAAAGGAGCAATGTTCCATGGGAAGTCTCCGAGAATTGTCTTAAAGGATCGCTGATATAGTCAGAAGAAAGATAAGCGCCGATATAGACATTCTGATATCCGATTGTCTGCATTAAAAAAGAAGAATGATTGGTGGAGAAAGGAAACCATTTTTGGATTTCAGGGAGTGAACCATTTGTATCAGAGAAACAAGAGGATTTGACATAGTCTTTGATCGCCTGACGGTCATAGATGGATTCCTGCGATTTTGAAGCAATGATAAAAAGGTCAGGTTGTGGAAGATAAAAAAATAATCCGTCTGCATTGCTGTAAGTATTTAAATAAGTATCAAGATATTCCTTGATAAAAAGCTTCTTGTCCAGACTTTCTTCAGGAGAAAGATCTTGGAATAATGATTCATAATTTGACTCATTAAATAAAAAAGACATAATAAACGTAGAAATATGTTCTAATTTTGCATCAATCGTGTCAAGGTGAAGTTTTAATGTAGAGGCGCTTGTAGAGGCCGTCTGTTTTGAAAGTTCTGCGTTAAAATGGCGACTCCCAAGAAGCGCAATACAGAGGCTGAGAAAGAACGTGACCAGATAGCTGACAAGAAAACGAGCTTTCAGACTCTGATAAGAATTTGATTTTTTTTCTTTTGTGTGCATAGATTTTCCCCCTTTTTTCTTCTATAATAATTTTAACGACAACAAAGAAAAAAGAAAAGTTCTTTTTAAACAGATATCAGAAAAAGAACAATACACATCAGAAAAGTAGCAGAGAAATCATAAGAAATCGATTAAACTAACAATATCTTCAAAAAGGAGAAGCGTGATGAGGAAGAAAAGCTTTCTGTGGATTTTATGTATGGCAGTCGGATCTAATTTGACTGGATGCAAAAAAGAAACGGGCGAGACACAGATATTTCCGACTATTCGGATTGCTGTGAATAGCTATCAGGGACGCATAGAAGACTTAAATGAAGTCAGCGAAGCAATGTCAGAGTGGACAGAAAAAGAGATTGGATGCAGTGTAGAACTTTTATGGAAAAGTTCGAGAATGTCATCAAAATATTCCTATTTTTCTCAAAAAGAAAATGCAGACATCTTTTTTCTGGGAAGCAAAGAAGCGTTTAAAGAATATGGACAAAAAGAAATGCTTCTTGATATAGAACCTCTGATTTCAGATTATGGGAAAGGAATCCTTGAAGTGATGGGATGCGCAAAAGAAGATTTGATACGATATGGCGGAATTTATGGCATTCCAAAACCTCTCCATGAAATTTATTCAGCGGGTATTATGGTCGCAAAGGAATATGTAGAAAAATATGAAATGGATCTGAGTCAGATTCATCATATGGAAGATATGGAGCCGTTTTTGGAAGTGATCCAAAAAAAGGAGCCGGAGGTAATTCCGATTGTCTCAAATGTAACAGGAAATCTGATTACAAGGTCAGATCCCATCGGAGATCGATTGGATTCTTGTATTGCGATCGTTCGATATGACGATCCTGAATTGAAGGTGGAAAATTATTATGCCACAGAGGAATATGAGGAGAGAATCCGCATGATTCGCAGATGGCAGCAAAAAGGTTATATTGATCCGGAGGCAATGCTGCAGATTGAAGTAGGAGAAGATCTCGTATCAAGCGGTATGGCGTTTGCGACAGAATTTGTGATTCGTCCGGATGAAGTGCAATATGCAAAGAACCGTTATGGAGATCAGGTGCAGATTATTCCATTCGATGAGAAACCGCATTACAATCAAGAGAGAGACTGGGAATTTTTATGGGCAATTTCATCAAGCACACCGTATCCGAAAGAGGCAATGAAAATGTTGAATCTGATGTACAGCGATCAGACGATCAATAACTT
>CBCTVZ010000126.1:0-6034 GCA_965150505.1 uncultured Robinsoniella sp.
TCGTGTCGTGACAGCATGGGCAGAGCCTGCCGCACAGGAAGCACATCCGGCATACGTTCTAGCGCCAATTTTAAGCGATCAGTCGGATGAAGGGCAAGATTTGAATATCGAACAGGCAGTTTCTGTTGTGGAAGATATGATAGAAGCTGGTTGGGTAGATCCAGAGCGTGTCTATGTAACGGGAAAATCTCTTGGAGGAGGAAATACGATTCATGCGGCAACACAGCATAGCGATTTATTTGCAGCGGCGCTTCCTCTTTGTCCGGCAGCACAGCGTTTTGAAGGCGATGATCTGTCTGTATTGAAAGATATGCCAATTTGGTTGGTTCAGGCAACAAACGATAAGGCGGTTCCGATCGAAGGAACGAAAGAGGCGTATAAAAAAATTGTAGAGGCAGGCAGCCAAAAAATAAAAATGAAAGAATATTCTCCGGAAGAAATGGCTGCAAGAGGAATCAAAGATGACAAACATCATGACGTGGAAATCATTTCTTTGGAAGATACAACGTATGCGGATTGGATGTTTGAACAGAGATTAGAAAAATAAAAACGTGCAAAAAAATACAGACAGCCGAAGGGACTCCTTCGGCTGTTTTGATAGAGAAAAATAGAATGGATTAAGGAATTATAATAGGAGAAATTTTATATTCATTATATAGATGTCCAGAATATTTTTGTGCAACAACCGTATGATAAACATTAGAACAGAAAATATCTTGCAAAAGAACAGAGAATGCGTCATCAGAAAGCAGTTTTTTGGCATCCGCAAGTTTCGTTATAATAGGAAGCTGTGATGTTTTTTTCATCCTTGAAAGAAGAGCGGAAGCACTTTTGCGAAAACCTAAAATACGCAGATATCCGGCAGAATCTTTAAAAAAGGAATCTGCTGTTTTTTGCTGCATATTTAATAAAAGATGAAGCAGACATCGAGAAGACCTTGTATAAGTGATCTGCCTCGTTTTTAAAAGGGAAGTAAAGGCAGAAAAGGAAGTAAAATCGGAGCGAATATTTAAAATGCGATCTGCTATTTCCTCAGAAAGATCGTAATGCTCGCAAAGTTGTAAGCGATCGTGAAAAGAAAGAAGACGATAATGAAGTAGAGCAGAAAAATCGTCCAGAAATATAGGTCCACATTTGTTCCAATTATCGATCCACACAGAAAAAACATCAGGAGGAATCTGATGACGGATCGATTCAAGAGAAGGATGATCCGTCAGTGTCTTGCGGATTCCGCTTGCCGATCCAAAACAGGAGGAAGATAAGGTTAAATCGTGATACCCCATTCCTTGACGTTTTATCGTATGAGGCAAGATCGAACTGTGTTGTCTGATAAGAGCTTTTAAGTATTCCATTCCCAACAGATTATTTGGCGAATCGAGAAGAGTCTCTAAGGATGAAGTTTTATCAGAGTCATTTTTTTCTTGGCAGGCAAGAAATGCATTTTGTCTAGCTTTTGGAAAAGAAAGTCCTTTTTTTAGTTCTTTTTTTAAAAATGTCTGATAGAGAGAAGATTCTTGCGCAAAAAAGGAAGCGGCACAAGAAAGCGATTTTAAATCACCAGATTCACTGCCAAAAGAAAGACAGGATACGATACCAGAAGCATTTAAAAGAGAAACGGCTCCAGATGCAAAATATTCTGCGCTTCCAGAAGCTGAGAAGCAGGGAAGTTCTAATACAAGATCAGCACCGCCAAGAAGAGCCATTTTTGTTCGACACCACTTGTCTAAGATGGCAGGCTCTCCTCTTTGAACGAAATCTCCACTCATAAGCACAATAAGAAAATCAGCATTTGTTTCTAAACGAGCTTGTTTCAGATGATAAAAATGACCATTGTGAAATGGATTATATTCGGCAATGATAGCTGTAACATTCATAATTAAAATCCTTTCATTTGCTGCAGGGAGCAGATGATGATGTCTGCAGTTTTCTAAAAATATCTAAAATTATATTGCAAAATCAGTAATCTTTTTAAACATATCATACGAAAAACAAAAATACAACAAAAATGCAAATGCTTATCGTATTAAAAAAATATAGAAAGAATGTTGTTTGGAAAAATATACAAAGGAACGGTTGAAATTCAGAGAGGTTCGCAGTATAATTGAAATATAAGTATGTGCTGAAGCATATACCACATAAAAAAGCGGAAAGAATGAAAGGAGTCAAAGAATCATGGGATTTATTGACGTAATCAAACAGAGAGCAAAAGATAATAAGAAAGTAATTGTACTTCCAGAAACAGAAGACCGCAGAACATATGAAGCGACAGCTCAGATTTTAAAAGAGGGCATCGCTGATATCGTTTTAGTAGGAAGCGAAGAAGAAATTAAAAAAGGCAGTGAAGGACTTGATATCTCAGGAGCAAAGATCGTAGATCCTGCAAAATCTGAGAAAACAGATGCTTATGTTGCAAAATTAGTAGAATTAAGACAGAAAAAAGGTATGACAGAAGAAAAAGCAAGAGAAATTTTGTTAAACCAGTATCTGTATTACGGCGTTATGATGGTAAAAATGGGAGATGCAGACGGTATGGTTTCAGGAGCATGTCACTCTACAGCTGATACTTTAAGACCATGTCTTCAGATCTTAAAGACAAAACCAGGCACAAAATTAGTTTCCGCATTCTTCCTGATGGTAGTTCCAAACTGCGAATACGGCGCAAATGGAACATTTATCTTTGCAGACAGTGGATTAAATCAGAATCCAAATCCAGAAGAACTTGCAGCAATCGCAGGATCTTCCGCAGAATCCTTTGAACTGTTAGTTCAGCAGGAGCCAGTTGTAGCAATGCTGTCCCACTCCACAAAAGGAAGTGCAAAACATGCAGATGTTGATAAAGTAGTAGAAGCTACAGGAATCGCAAAAGAGCAGTATCCAAACTTAAAACTGGACGGAGAATTCCAGTTAGACGCTGCAATCGTTCCAAGCGTAGGCGCTTCTAAAGCACCAGGCAGCTCCGTAGCAGGAAAAGCAAACGTACTGGTATTCCCAGACTTAGATGCAGGAAATATTGGATACAAATTAGTTCAGAGACTGGCAAAAGCAGAAGCTTATGGACCAATCACACAGGGTATCGCAAAACCTGTCAACGACCTCTCCAGAGGATGTAGCGCAGAAGAGATCGTAGGTGTTGTTGCTATTACAGCTGTTCAGTGTCAGGCTGAATAAATTGTTAAACGGAGGATAAGGAAATGAACGTTTTAGTTATTAACTGCGGAAGCTCTTCTTTAAAATATCAGTTAATCAATTCTGATACAGAGGCAGTGCTGGCAAAAGGACTTTGTGAAAGAATCGGAATTGACGGAAGACTCGTTTATCAGAAAGCAGGATGTGACAAAGAAGTAACAGAAGCTGCTATGCCTACACATAAAGAAGCTATCCAGATGGTACTGGATGCTTTGACAAATGACAAAACAGGCGCAATTAAGAGCTTAAAAGAAATCGAAGCAGTTGGACATAGAGTAGTACACGGTGGAGAGAAATTTGCATCTTCTGTAGTAATTGATGAGGAAGTAATCAAAGCAGTAGAAGAGTGTAATGATTTAGCACCTTTACATAACCCAGCAAACTTAATTGGTATCAACGTATGTAAAGAGCTGATGCCAGGCGTTCCTATGGTAGCAGTATTCGACACTGCTTTCCATCAGACAATGCCAGCAAAAGCTTATCTGTACGGCTTACCAATCGAATATTATGAAAAATATAAAGTAAGAAGATACGGATTCCACGGAACATCTCACAGCTTTGTATCAAAACGTACTGTTGAATTTTTAGGATTAGATCCAGAAAATTCTAAAGTAATCGTATGCCATCTGGGTAACGGTTCTTCTATCAGCGCTGTTCTGAATGGAAAATGTGTTGATACAACAATGGGATTAACTCCACTGGAAGGTGTTGTAATGGGAACACGTTCCGGAAATATTGATCCAGCAATCATGGAATTCATTGCAAAGAAAGAAAACTTAGATATTGCAGGAATCATGAACGTATTAAATAAAAAATCAGGTCTTCAGGGACTGTCCAACCTTTCAAGCGATTTCCGCGATTTGAATGAAGCAGCTCAGAATGGAAACAAAAATGCAGAAAATGCAATCGAAGTTCTGTGCTACGGCATTGCAAAATTTGTAGGCGGATATGTAGCTGCTTTAAATGGTGTAGATGCTATCACATTCACAGCAGGTATTGGAGAAAATGCTTGCCCAGTTCGTGAAAAAGTTGTAAATTACCTGGGATACTTAGGAATCACACTTGACAAAGAAGCAAATGGAAAGAGAGGAGAAGAAATTGTAATTTCTACTCCAGATTCTAAAGTAAAAGTATGTGTAATTCCTACAAATGAAGAACTTGCGATCTGCCGTGAGACAGTTGCACTTGTGAAATAATAAAATTTTATGATTTTTGTAAGAAAGCCTTCCGCTGTGGTACGGTGACGGAAGGCTTTTCTTTGCAAAAAAAATAACAAGTTTGCAGAAAAAAATTTGGTCAAGGAATTTTCCTTGACATTTAGCAAAAAACGGGTTGACAAATAAATACAATCTATGTATAATAGTGAAAGTGTGAATAGGAGGACTAATATGCTGATTAATTTGACGGAAGTTTTAACCAGAGATGGCAAAAGAATGAAAACAGATGCTTTACTGGAGATGAAGACATTTGAATCAAAGCTTGGAAGTTTTCCTATCTGTAGGAAGGAACCTGTCCATTTGGAGATTACAAATACCGGGAACCGTGTCCTGCACGTAGAAGGCAAGGCAGAACTGGAATTAGTGATACCTTGTGATCGCTGTTTAGAAGATGTACACTGGACAATGCTTTTGGAGATTGAAAAAGAAATCGACATGAAGCAGACGAGTGAAGATCGGATAAAAGCGTTAGATGAACACTACTATATTGATGGATACAACCTGGATGTGGATAAACTTCTTTATGGTGAAATTTTAGTGAATTGGCCGTTACATGTATTATGTAAAGAAGACTGTAAAGGAATCTGTAATGTGTGCGGAGTCAATTTAAACCATGAAACCTGTGACTGTGAAAGCACAGATTTAGATCCAAGAATGGCCAAAATCCGAGATATTTTTAGCAAATTTAAGGAGGTGTAAACCATGTCTATTTGTCCAAAAAATAAATCTTCCAAAGGAAGAAGAGATAAGAGAAGAGCAAACTGGAAAATGACTGCTCCGAACTTAGTAAAATGCAGCAAATGCGGCGAGCTGATGATGTCCCATAGAGTTTGCAAAAACTGCGGAACATATAACAAAAAAGAAATTGTATCTGTTGACTAATAAAAGTCAAGATGCTTATGAGACCGTTGAGAGACGGTCTCATTTTATTCTAAGCAATTATAAGAAAACCATATAAAATAGATATTGATTTTTAGAATGATGTTTAGTATATTAGTCTATAGATATGCGAGGAGGAATGTGTCATGCAGGAAATGGTGAAAGTGGTAGTGGACGCTATGGGCGGAGACAACGCTCCGGCAGAAATTGTGCGGGGAGCAGTCGATGCTGTCAATAAAAGAAATGACATCAAAGTTATTTTGACTGGAAAGCAAAAAGACATAGAAGATCAGCTGCAGAAATATACTTATCCAAAAGAGCAGATTGAGATTGTCTGCGCCAGTGAGGTGATTGAGACAGCAGAACCGCCGGTAAAGGCAATTCGTTCAAAAAAGGATTCCTCAATAGTGGTCGGAATGAATCTTGTAAAAAAAGGTCAGGCCGATGCCTTTGTGTCAGCTGGAAGCAGCGGCGCGATCTTAGTAGGAGGTCAGCTGATTGTAGGCAGAATCAAAGGGATTGAGAGACCGCCTTTAGCGCCTCTAATTCCAACGAAGAATGGCGCTGCGTTGTTAGTAGACTGCGGAGCTAATGTTGATGCAAGACCATCCCATCTCGTACAGTTTGCCAAAATGGGTGCGACTTATATGGAGCATGTAGTTGGCATTAAAAATCCAAAAGTAGGTATTGTCAATATCGGGGCAGAGGAAGAAAAAGGAAATGCGCTGGTGAAAGAGACTTTTCCGCTCTTG
>CBCTVZ010000127.1:0-6031 GCA_965150505.1 uncultured Robinsoniella sp.
AGGGGATCAACAAGCGGCATTGTTTGGTCAGACTTGTTTTATGCCAGGCGAAGCGAAAAATACGTATGGAACAGGCTGTTTTTTGCTGATGAATACAGGAAATCAGCCGGTATATTCAAAAAATGGATTGGTGACAACGATTGCCTGGGGAATAGGAAAGGACATCACATATGCGTTAGAAGGGTCTATTTTTGTTGCAGGTGCGGCAATCCAATGGTTGCGTGATGAAATGGATCTCATTTCATGCGCTTCAGATTGTGAATATTTGGCAAAAGCGGTGGAAGACAGCAATGGCTGTTATGTGGTTCCGGCGTTTACGGGACTAGGAGCGCCTTATTGGGATCAGTATGCAAGAGGAACGATTGTGGGAATCACAAGAGGAGTCAATAAAAATCATATTGTCCGAGCTACATTGGAGTCTATTGCATATCAGACTTACGATGTGCTAAAGGCGATGGAGGCAGATTCTGGAATTCAAATCAGAGGAATTAAAGTAGATGGAGGAGCAAGCGCCAATAATCTTTTAATGCAGTTTCAGTCTGATATTATGAAAGTACCGGTATCAAGACCGTATTGTGTAGAGACGACAGCGATGGGAGCGGCATATCTGGCAGGATTGGCAGTTGGATATTGGAAAGAACAAGAGGAGCTTCGCAAGAACTGGAAGGAAAATCGAATTTTTTATCCGAATATGCAGGAAGAAGTGCGAAAAAAGAGATTAAATGGCTGGAAAAGAGCAGTGACGTACGCATTTGGCTGGGCAAAAGAGGAGGAGAGTGAAGAATAAAAATTTTACTTGACAGAAAAAGTATAATTGTATACAATAATACAAAATAAAACGTAACGGTAAAATGACAGAAAAAATTTTATACAAAATAAAATCTGTCGAGTAAAATTTAAAAAAAAAGAATAGGAATAGGTGAAAAAAATTATGGAAAACAGACGAGTTATGATGGATCAGCATACAAATTTACTGCAGCTAGAAGAACATATGTATCATTTAGTAGATGTAGAGACACCAAATGTGTTCCGAAATCTATTCCCATATAGTGAAATACCAAAAATCGCCTTCAATGATCGTATTGTGCCGCATCATATGCCAAATGAGATCTGGATTACCGATACAACATTCCGAGATGGACAGCAATCAAGAGCGCCGTATACGACAGAACAGATTGTGACCTTGTATGACTATATGCATCGTCTGGGAGGACCAAATGGGAAAATCCGTCAGTGCGAGTTTTTCCTTTACAGCAAGAAAGATAGAGATGCCGTTTATAAATGTATGGAGAGAGGATATCAATTTCCAGAAGTGACAAGCTGGATTCGCGCAAATAAAAAAGATTTTGAGCTGGTAAAAGAAATTGGCATGAAGGAGACAGGAATTTTAGTCAGCTGTTCCGACTATCATATTTTTTATAAAATGAAAATGAACAGACGTCAGGCAATGGAACATTATCTGACAATCGTAAAAGAATGTTTAGAGACAGGAATCAGCCCAAGATGTCATCTGGAAGATATCACAAGAGCAGATATTTATGGATATGTCATTCCATTTTGTGTGGAACTGATGAAATTAATGGAACAATATAAAATTCCGATTAAGGTACGCTGCTGTGATACGATGGGATACGGCGTAAACTATGCCGGCGCTGTGATTCCACGTTCTGTACAGGGAATTATCTATGGTATTATGACACATGCTGGCGTTCCAAGTGAATTGATTGAGTGGCATGGCCATAACGATTTTTATAAGGCAGTCAGCAATTCAACGACAGCATGGCTGTATGGCGCATGTGGCGTGAACTGTTCTTTGTTTGGAATAGGAGAGCGTACAGGAAACACTCCTCTGGAAGCAATGGTATTTGAATATGCACAGTTAAGAGGCGATCTTGGCGGCATGGATACAAGGGTCATCACAGAGATGGCAGAGTATTATGAGAAAGAAATTGGATATCATATTCCATCTAGAACGCCGTTTGTTGGAAAGAATTTTAATGTGACAAGAGCAGGCATTCATGCGGATGGATTGTTAAAAAATGAAGAAATTTATAATATTTTTGATACAGACAAATTTTTAAATCGTCCTGTATTAGTATCGGTGTCAAATACTTCTGGACTTGCAGGAATAGCGCATTGGATTAATACGTATTTCCGTTTAACTGGGGAAAATAAAGTAGATAAAAATGATCCTTTGATTCATGAAATTAAAATGTGCGTGGACAAAGAGTATGATGAAGGACGTGTCACAGTGATGACAGATGAAGAGCTGATCCGTATTATTCAGAAATGCTGTGAAAAATTAAATATGGAAATGGTTAAGAGATAAGCTCTGAGGTGGATAGAGTGAATAGTTTTATAGAACAAAAAGAAGATAAATATTCTTTGAGAGGGAGAGTTTTTAATCGTATTCGAGAAGATATTTTATCAGGGAAATTAAAACCAAATGAAGAATTAAGAGAGGTTGCGCTGGGAGAAGAGTTGGGTGTGAGCCGTACTCCAGTCAGAGAAGCACTGCGCCAGTTAGAACTAGAAGGTTTGGTTCGTATCATCCCAAATAAAGGGGCATACGTTTCTGGAATTTCTGCAAAAGATGTACTGGATATTTATAGTATTCGAGCAAGATTAGAAGGGTTATGCGCCAGAATGGCAGCAGATGCCATTAAAAAAGAACAGATGGAACAATTAGATGAAATTATTTTTTTATCGAAATATCATGAACAACATCGTCATTATGAACAGCTGTTTACATTAGATAGTAAATTTCATGAAATTTTATATGAAGCATGTGGAAGTGAAATTTTAGAACATCTTTTGAAAGATTTTCACCATTATGTACAGCGCGTGCGAAAAACATCGTTGTCTGAACAGCAAAGGGCAGAAAAATCAACGAAAGAACATGAAGCGATTGCACAGGCAATTCGGGACAAAAATCCAGATCGTGCAGATCAGCTTGCCACGCTTCATGTACTGAATACAATGAAAAATGTAAAACAGCATCAAATAGAAAAAATTGTAGAAAAACAGGAGGATACAAATGGAAAAAATTAAGATGACAACACCATTAGTAGAGATGGATGGAGATGAAATGACACGCATTCTATGGCAGATGATTAAAGATGAATTGTTGCATCCGTTTGTAGAACTGCGCACAGAGTATTATGATTTGGGATTGAAGCATAGAGATGAGACAAATGATCAGGTGACGTATGACAGCGCATATGCAAATAAAAAATATGGGGTTGCTGTCAAATGTGCAACCATTACTCCAAATGCTGCAAGAGTGGAAGAATATGACTTAAAAGAAATGTGGAAAAGCCCAAATGGTACGATCCGTGCTATTTTAGACGGAACAGTATTTCGTGCACCGATTGTAGTAAAAGGGATTGAACCGTGTGTCAAAAACTGGAAAAAACCAATTACCATAGCACGTCATGCCTATGGAGATGTGTACAAGGCATCTGAGATTCGTGTTCCAGGACCTGGAAAAGCAGAACTTGTCTATACGGCAGAGGATGGAACAGAAGTAAGAGAGTTAATTGCCGATTTTAAAGGAAGCGGAGTTCTTCAGGGAATGCACAATCTGGATTCCTCTATTACAAGCTTTGCTCGCAGCTGTTTTAATTACGCATTGGATCAAAAACAGGATTTATGGTTCTCTACAAAAGATACCATCTCGAAAAAATATGATCATACCTTTAAAGATATTTTTCAGGAAATTTATGAAAAAGAGTATAAAGAACGCTTTGAGGAAGCAGGAATCACTTATTTTTACACATTGATTGATGATGCGGTTGCAAGAATTATGAAATCAGAAGGCGGTATGATCTGGGCTTGCAAGAATTATGACGGGGATGTCATGAGTGATATGATTTCTTCTGCCTTTGGATCTCTTGCAATGATGACCTCTGTTCTTGTCTCTCCAGATGGAAATTTTGAATATGAGGCAGCGCATGGAACGGTACAGAGACATTACTATAAACATTTAAAAGGAGAAGAAACTTCCACAAACTCTGTTGCAACGATTTTTGCATGGACAGGCGCTCTTAGAAAAAGAGGAGAACTTGACGGATTAAAAGATTTGATGGCATTTGCCGACAAGCTGGAAAAGGCAACGATTCAGACGATTGAAGAAGGAAAAATGACAAAAGATTTAGCCTTGATCACAACACTGCCGAATCCAACGGTGTTAAACAGTAAAGACTTTATCTGTGCTATCCGTGAGAACTTAGAAAAAATGATGTAAAAAGAAAATAAATAATAAAAATTACTGCCGTCAGGCATGATCTGAAACTCTGATAGAGAGACAGAACATATCTGACGGCAGTTTTTAATTGGAAGAAAAGAGCAACTGCTCTAACAATTTATGAAAAAGTAGGCTCCATAGTCACTTGGAGACCTAATTTCTTTAAAGTGCCAATATCGATAGCGGCCAAACGGGAAGAACAATGTACCTGAGCTCCTTGTAAAAGAGGAAGTTGTTCCAGAGCAAGTTTGGCATTTTGATCGGTAGCTGCACTGATGGAAAGCGCGATCAAGATTTCATCCACATGGAGACGAGGATTTTTGCTTCCAAGATATGTGGTCTTTAAATCTTGGATTGGCTCGATTGCAAGAGGAGAAATCAGATGCACTTTATGATGAATATGAGCAAGCGCCTTTAAAGCGTTCAGAATCATGGCGGCACATGGACCAAGAAGGGCAGAAGTTTTACCATATTCGATTCTTCCATCCGGCAACTCGATTGCAGCTGCTGGAGCGCCTTCTTCCTCAGCCAGATCTAAAGCTGCCTTGACAACTTTGCGGTATTCTTTTGTGATTTTAGCCTGACTCATGATCATTTCAATTTTGAAAACTTCCTGCTCATTTGTACGATCATCCGCCAATTTATTTAAAGCATCATAGTAACGGCGAATGATTTCCTGACGGGAAGCCTCCTGACAGATTGCGTCGTCAATAATACAATTTCCAGCCATATTCACGCCCATATCAGTAGGAGATTTATATGGACTTTCTCCATAAATACGTTCAAAGATTGCACTTAAAACAGGGAAGATTTCTACATCACGGTTATAATTAACTGTGGTAATGCCATACGTTTCCAGATGAAATGGGTCAATCATATTTACATCATTTAAGTCAGCCGTTGCAGCCTCATATGCAAGATTGACAGGATGCTTTAATGGCAGATTCCAGATAGGAAATGTCTCAAATTTTGCATATCCAGCACGCACACCACGCAAATGTTCATGGTAAAGCTGAGACAGACAGGTAGCCATTTTTCCACTTCCAGGTCCTGGAGCAGTGATTACAACAAGAGGTCTTGAAGTTTCAATATAATCATTTTTTCCATATCCGTCTTTGCTGACGATAAGAGAAATATTGTGAGGATATCCAGAAATAATATAGTGCAGATAAACTTTGATTCCTTTTTTTTCTAATTTTGTTTTAAAAAGATCAGCGCTGCTCTGCCCAGAATATTGTGTGATTACAACACTTCCTACATATAATCCTTTTTCATGATAGATATCAATAAGACGCATTACTTCAACGTCATAAGTAATGCCAAGATCTCCGCGTACTTTATTTTTTTCAATATCTGCTGCACTGATGGCAATGACAATTTCAGCGTGATCGGCAAGCTGCATTAACATTTGAAGTTTACTGGAAGGCTCAAATCCGGGAAGAACACGGGAAGCATGATAGTCGTCAAATAATTTTCCGCCGAATTCCAGATAAAGTTTGTTGTCAAAATGGCCAATACGCTCTTTGATGTGGGCAGATTGCATACGTAAATATTTTTCATTGTCAAAACCTATTCTCTTCATCATTTTCTCCTTCGTCTTTTTTTAGTAAGGTTTCTGGTGATACGCTAAGGTGAAAGAAATCACCACATTAAAAAATCATTATACGCTATTCTGTCCATAATTTCTACCCTTAAATATGCTTTCTTTTAGGAAAATGAAAAAAGAGGATGAAAAAATATGAAATTGTATACAAAAATATTGACATCTTTCAAAAGAAAACACTA
>CBCTVZ010000128.1:0-6030 GCA_965150505.1 uncultured Robinsoniella sp.
GAATCGTCCGGCAGCTGAGTTGTCGGCTTACCCTCACAGTCATACTCGTAAACGCTTTCATCATGCGGAACAACTCCCAGTAAATTCAGTCCCTGTTTTTCAACTTCTTCCTGAGTACCGGCATTTAGTTTTCCGTCCGGAGCACGGTTTATAATCAGTCCCATCTGTTTTGGATTCAGCTCACACTCTTTTACAAGCTCAGCAATTCTTCCTACCGCTTGAACACCGCGTCTAGAGCAGTCACTTACTAAAATCACTGCGTCCACTTTTGGTAAAATACCCCGGCTTATGTGTTCCATCCCTGCTTCATTGTCCACTACCACACACTGATAATGCGGTGTCAACTTCTGAAGCTGTGCCTGCAGCAGTCCATTCACAAAACAATAGCATCCTTTTCCCTGTGTTCTGCCCATAACAAGCAAATCAAAATCATCATCTTCCACAATACATCTGTTAAACATGAATTCTGTATAATCTGCCTTTGACATTCCTGCCGGAATCGGATTTTTCGAACTATTCTCCGCGCGGTTTACTTCCTCCCGCACATCTCCAAGTGTCATGTCTACTTCTACTCCAAGAACTTCATTTAAGTTTGAGTTTGCATCTGCGTCTACAGCAAGAATTGGCGTCTTTTTCAGTTCACCCAAATACTGGATCAACAAACCACAAAGCGTTGTTTTTCCAACTCCGCCTTTTCCTGCCACTGCAATAGTATATGCCATATCGGCGCCTCCTTAATTCATCATTGTTTTATTATCCAGTCAGTTAAACGGATATAGGATTCACAATCCCCTGCTTCCTTGTAGCTGGTATCTCGATAAAAGATACCTATATAACAAATCGATTGATCTGTCATATCGCCTTTTCGTAATCAACAACTTACTCCCCATAAAGCGGAAATATTGTAAGATTCTTACAGGCTGTTGATTCATTTTTTTGCAGTAGATTCCGATTATTCCAGAATCTCTGCCTCCTATATTCATCTTATAAAGACGAATATCCTTACACCCAAAATGGTGTACTTATACAGCTGATTTACTATCATTGTGTTTTATTAGATTCTGTTACTCTTCACAATTTATTTTCACAATACTGTTAGCAAGGTCTACCATAAGAATGCTTCCTTTAATCTTTCTTGTATCGCCCATAATATCAGTGAGAATGATCATATCGTCTTCCACATCCATTCGGCTCACATTCTTAAAAATCACGCTGTCATCACTTTTTTTGTATACTGTCGCGAGACACATTGTTATTACCTCCTATTGGTTTTCCTGTACCATAGAAAGAGCCACTCCTAGATACATATTTCCTTTCTGGAATTCTGAGACTCCTCTGGAAATCTGTTCTGCCGCCGTATCCATGCCAGCTTCTCTGAGTTTTTGTGCCATTTCATCCAGTTCCGCAGCATGATGTTCATTATGCTGCAGCATATATGTCAGCAGTGCGATAATTTCTTTATTTTTTCCGCCTTCTTCATCAGAACAGCTACTGCAGTGACCACATTCAGAAGTTTCGCATCCCTGATGGGTATGTTCATGAGTATGCTCATGTCCATGAGAATGCGGGCATACATTGCCATTTTCGTCCTTGATTCGATGCATTTATTATCACTCCTTTCCTTGCAAAATTCATATGTGAAATTTTTGTCAGGTCAGATTACCTGCTTTTACATACATCATCATTATATCACACAATATATAGATTCTCAACAACCTTTGCATGAAATTTTTGTATTTTTTTCAATAATTTACACGAATTTATATATTCTTTGTTTTTTTTTAATACCAGGATTCCCCCACTAATTAAACTTTTAACATTCTTATTTTTTCCCTAATATACGCTGTTTTTCATGGCATTTTTTCTATTTTTTGCCGTATTTTCTTTTTTAAAAAAAAGCATATTTCATCTTCATAATACTTTAAAAAGATGAAATATGCAATCTTAACTTTTATCGTGCGAGCATCATACGGTCGTTTGCAAACTCCCCTCCGCTGGCTTCATCAAATTTCTGAAGCAAATCAGACACTTGAAGTTTTTGTTTTTCTTCTCCTGCTACATCATAGATGACTCTTCCTTCATGCATCATGATCAGACGGTTTCCCAGACGAATCGCATCTTTCATATTATGCGTCACCATCAATGCAGTCAGTTTGTTTTCGGTAATAATATTTTCTGTCAAATCTAATACTTTTTTTGCTGTCTTTGGATCAAGCGCCGCTGTATGTTCATCAAGCAACAGCACCTTTGGTTTCTTTAAAGATGCCATCAGAAGTGTCAGAGCCTGTCTTTGTCCTCCAGAGAGCAGTCCCACTTTCGATGTCATACGTTCTTCCAGTCCAAGCTCTAATTTTTTTAAGGCATCGTGGTATAATTCTTTCTCCTCTTTTGTGATTCCCCATCCAAGGCCTCTTTTTTTTCCTCTTCTAAAAGCAAGCGCCAGATTTTCCTGAATTTCCATGTCTGCCGCTGTTCCTCTCATCGGATCTTGAAAAACTCTTCCTAAAAACTCTGCTCTTTTATATTCTGGATATTTCGATACATTATTGCCATCTAGCACAATGTTTCCCGCGTCAATCGGATAGACTCCTGCTATCATATTCAGCATGGTTGACTTTCCAGCCCCATTTCCACCTATGATCGTAATAAAATCTCCCCTATGTACATGAAGATTCACACCTTGAAGTGCTCGTTTTTCATTGATCGTCCCCGTATTAAACGTCTTATATACATCTGTAATCTTCAGCATGATACACCCTCCTAATCCACATGTTTTTTCGATAAAACTGGAACAGAAAGTGCTATCGCAACGATAATTGCTGTGAGCATCTTCAAATCACTTGATTCCAGTCCAAGCTGTAATACAACTGCAACAATAATTCGATAGATAATCGATCCGATAATCGTAAAACTCAATTTTACTGCAAAATTCAATTTTCTGCCCAAGAAAACTTCGCCGATTACGATGGAAGCCAGACCGATTACGATCGTTCCTTGACCCATACCGACATCGGCTACTTTCTGACTCTGTACAACAAGCGCGCCAGACAGTCCTACCAGCGCATTTCCAATGACAAGACCCAGAATTTTCATTTTATTTGTATTCACTCCAAGAGCTCGAATCATCGCTTCATTATTTCCTGTCGCACGAAGTGCGCTTCCTGCTTCTGTTCCAAAAAACCAATATAAAATTGCTATGCACAATATTACAAATACCAATCCGATTATCATGGTTACAAATGTAGTGGTATTGCTGTTTTTTCTGATTTCCTCCGGCAAAAGTTTTGTAATCAGCGTTACAATCGTATCTGTTCCTTTTTCTCTTGTATTGATTGGCGTATTTGCCTGTCCCATAATCCTTAAATTAATGGAGTATAACGAAATCATTGTCAAAATTCCTGAAAGAATTGCCGGAATTTTTAATTTTGTATGGAGAATACCTGTCACGCCTCCTGCAATTCCGCCTGCCACAAGTGCCGCAATCAAACTAAAGAATGGATTCCAGTGAAACGTCACTACAAATACAGCGCTGACACATCCTCCAAGCGCAAAGCTTCCATCACAGGTCATATCGGCAAAATCCAAAATTTTAAAAGTAATATAAACACCAAGCGCCATGATTCCCCAGAGCAAACCTTGGGAGACAGCGCCAAAAATTGCCATCAATATATTCATATTTTCCTCCTAATTGTTCCTTTTATGCAACCAAACAGGGGGGATCAATGATCCCCCTAACTTCTTCTTTTTCTTATGTTAGACGTTTCTTATTCTGCTTCATAGTCCACAACATACTGCTGTAAGTCTTCTGGGATTTCAATACCTAATTCTTCTGCTGTAGCAGCATTGATCACGGTTTCTACATCTTCCAGATATTCAATCGGCATCGTTGCTGGCTCTGCCTCTCCTTCCAGAATTCTCACTGCCATAGCTGCTGTCTGTTTTCCAAGATTATAATAGTTAATTCCATTTGTAGCTAAACCGCCGTTTTCTACCATTCCCTCTTCACCGCAAATGATAGGCAAACCTGCCGGATTTGCAATCAGAGAAACGGTCTGCATACCTGCTGCAATCATATTATCTGTTGGAGCATAAATAGCATCTACTTTTCCAATTAAGTTTTGTACCACTTGCTGAATTTCATTTGAACTGGAAACCGTTGCTTCGATTGTCTCAATCCCCAGCTCTTCTGCTGCTTCCATCGCTAATTCAGCCTGAATTTCAGAATTGCTTTCACTGGAACAATATAAAATAGCAATCTTTTCTGTATCTGGAAGAAGCTTCATCATTAAATCAAGCTGTTCTTTTACAGGAGTCAAATCCGATGTGCCGCTGATATTAGATCCCGGCACTTCGTTGTCTTCCACTAAACCAGAAGCTGCTGGATCTGTAACGGCTGTCACTAAGATCGGTATTTCTTCTGTCGCATTTGCACATGCCTGAGCAGCCGGTGTTGCAATAGCTAAAATTAAATCGGACTGATCGTTTACAAGTTTTGAAGCAATCGTAGGACAGTTTGACTGATCTCCCTGCGCATTCTGATGATCCAGTTCAATATTTTCTCCATCTACATATCCTGCCTCTGCAAGCCCCTCTACAAATCCTTCATATGCGGCATCCAGAGCAACATGTTCTGTCAGCTGACAGATTCCTATTTTATATACTTCTTCTGCATTTGCTGTTAAGACACTTCCTGCCATAGCTGTCACACAGATTCCCATTGCGGCCAATATAGAGATTACTTTTTTCATAAACTCATTCTCCTTTACTTTTTTCGTTCAACGCTTTGTCGCTTTGTTTTGTTAAAGCGATCTTCTGAGTATTACTATAGTTCACATTCCTATTTTTGTCAATTCTTTTTCTGAATTTTAATGAGAAAAAACGAAAAAGAGTGTTAAACGTATCTTCCTTTACATGATACCCGTTTAACACTCTTTTATTTGTTCGCTTTTAATTCCAGGACTGTCCGTCTGATTCCATTTTTTTATCGCGCATCATTAACTCTTCTAACGCATCCTGTGGGCTTTTCTTTTCAAAAAGCACCTGATTCATCTGCTCAATAATCGGAGTTTCCACATGATACTTTTGTGCCAATTCGCGCCCTGCCTTTGCAGAGTAAACGCCTTCCACCACCATATTTACTTCCTTCATGGCTTCTTCCATTGTATAGCCTTTTCCAATCAGATAACCTGCTTTTCTATTTCGGCTATGCACACTCGCACAGGTGACAATCAAATCTCCGATTCCACTTAAGCCCCAAAACGTCTCCATTCGGCATCCCATTGCCTGACCTAGTCTGGCTATCTCAGCAATTCCTCTCGTAATCAATGCCGCTTTCGCATTGTCTCCGCATCCAAGTCCATCTGCCGTTCCAGCAGCAAGAGCAATCACATTTTTCATAGATGCGCTTAACTCTATCCCTTTCATATCAGGACTTGTGTAGACGCGAAAAGTTGGACTCATAAAAAGGCTCTGCAGATATTCTGCCGTTTTCTTCGTTGCTGCTCCAATCACACATGAGGTCGGCAGTCCTTTGCTGACTTCTTCTGCATGACTTGGTCCTGATAAAACTGCTGCATCTGCCCATGGAATTTTTTCCAGAATAATTTCTGTTTGATTCATCAAAGTCTTTGCTTCGATTCCTTTTGCAACCGTAACAATTTTTTGTCCTTTTTCTACAAAAGGCTTCATTTTATCTAACATGGAACGTGTATACGGCGAAGGAGAGGCCAAAATAACAGCATCTTTCTTTTCCAGCGCTGGTTGAAATTTGTTTGTAATAAAAATTTCCTCCGGCACAAATACATCCGGCAGTTTTGTGATCCGCCTTGCTGTAATCTCTCTTATCTGCTCATCATTTTTTGTCGGTGATACAAGTGTGACTTGATGACCATTCTGATACAGTAAAATGGCAAGCGCCGTTCCCCAGCTTCCTGCTCCAATTACACCAACTTCTGCCATAACACATTCCTCCCTTTTTTATTTTTTCTTTAAAACATATGTCTTGCTTTCTGTTTTGTTAAGCAACCGTTT
>CBCTVZ010000129.1:0-5976 GCA_965150505.1 uncultured Robinsoniella sp.
TCTACTTTTTCCTGACTCATACGTTATCTCTCCTTATATGTTCTTAAAATATTAGTCTTATTATACACCATAACGTATGATTTTGCATCATATTTTTATTCCGCTCAGACTACTACAATAATTCCGCCGTCATTTGCATACATTGTACTGATTCCTGCTGTATCTAATACAATAATCTCTTTGACATTCAGCTGTTCCTGCAGCGCTTCTTTTACAACTTCTGCTCGATCAGGACAGTTACAGTGAGAAATTGCCAAAATTTTCTCTTCTGGATGATCTGTCTTTTCAACAATATAATTTACCATCTTTACAAGAGCCTTATTGATTCCTCTAGCCTTGTCAAGCTGAACAATCGTTCCCTCTGGTGTGGAAGCCATCACAGGCTTGATCTTCAAGGCATTCGCTACAAACGCTTTGATATTGCTCAAACGGCCATTTTTTCTAAGCGTCTCCAAATTCTCCAAAACAAAAAATGTATTTTGCTCTGCAATGTACTCTTCTACCTGTCTTACGACCTCTTCAAATTCTAGCCCTTGTTCTTCCAGCTCCTGAATTTTCAAAGCAATCAATGTCTCTCCGACAGAGGCAGACCGTGAATTAAATACATAGACTTTCTTTTCTGGTTTTTCTTCTAAAAGTAAATTTCTGCCAAGCTGCGCGCTGTTATAAGAACCGCTCAATTCTGAGGACAATGTTACCGCATAAATATGGTCTGCCGGATCATCGAATGCCTCTTTATAAATTTCAGGTGAAGGACAAGAAGATTTTGGGCAATTCGGACTTGCTGCAATCTTTTCTAAAAAATCTTTCTGATCAAATGTTTCATCATCCACAAAAATCTGATCATCTAACTGCATCGTCAGGGAAGCAGTCACAAAATTTCCACTCTCCTTCATTTCTTTTGTAAGTTCTCCACAACTGTCAACGACTACTTTAAAACTCATATAATTTCCTCCTGGTGATAAATTATTCCAGTATCTATATTCTGTATCCTTTATCATTTATTATGTAGTATTCAATACTAGATAATCATAACACATATATTTCCGCTTGAAAAGGGGGAAAAATAAGAATATACTAGAACTGCACGATACATATCATACATCATATGAGGAGAATATATTTTGATTCACTTAACTATTTTAGAAATTAAAAATTTTATGTCAAAGCTTCTGCTTCACGATGTCTTTGACCATTTTTTACTGCTTGATGCCTCAATCAGTACCGATTGCACTTTTACGATTGATGGTCACAGAAATCGCGCTTTTTATAGCAACGAAGAATTTCAGGAACTGACAGATCAGGAATACGCTCTTGTCTGCTGGAATCAGCTTCGCCATTTCTGCTATGAAATCATCAAAGGAAAAAAGACACCTTCCCGATTTCAATTTACCTTTCAGCTTCCACTGTCAGATACCGAACAATTATTAGAGCAATCTGCCTCTTCTCTTACAAAAAACGATATCAGCGGTCTTTTTCTTCATGTTAAATACGACGGCTCTTCTCTAAGCTGTATCACAGGAACATCGTATCAGATTTTTTCTCTCGATAAAACACTGGAACACGCTTGGGATCAAAAAATTCAATCCTTTTTTACTCAATCTCAGATTGCTTTCGATGTTCTTTGATCGTTCTGTTAGCACTCAATTAAAAAGGGTATCCCACTTAAGGACACCCTTCATTTAAAATAAGTCCGCCATGGAAACATCAAATTATTTCCAGAAACTTAGAAGAACTTAAAAAATATCTTTTGTGATCTCGGCGAGATCAATACAGAAATCTTCATAGATACCGACTTTCACAGTATCTGTAAAACCATATTCATTCATATCATCGTTCACTAAATCATATACGGTCAAACGCTTCTTGTCTGGATCTACAATCCAATATTCTCGTACACCAGAAGAACAGTATTTAAACAACTTCACAAAATAATCCATTCTTCTGCTACTCGGCGACACGATTTCTATAATCCAGTCAGGCGCTCCCGTACATCCTCTATCTGTAAGTTTGTTAGGGTTGCAAATAACGGATATATCAGGCTCGACATAGTTTCTGTCATCTTCATTCAGAAATACGGCAAACGGAGCGGAATAGACTTTACAAGAACCATTCTTAGAAAAAATATAATTCCAAATCTTCCCATGAAGCTGTGAAGAAATTTCTTGATGTCTTCTGCTCGGCGGCGCCATGTAATAGATCTGTCCGTCGATCAGTTCGGCACGCTGTCCGTCTGGTAGATCGTAGATGTCGGCGGTTGTATAGATTCTTTCCTGTGGTAAAGACATAAAAATCCTCCTTTCTGAGGTTGTCAACTGGATTTACTCGGATTATTGGTTATCACGTTCCATTCTCTGATAGCAGTTTTGATATAAGCATTCATGCTTTCCCCTGCTGCTGCTTTGATTTCTTCATTCTTCATTGCTTTTCTGGACATCCAACGGAATACGCTTCAATTTTTCTTTTGCATACTCGTACATATATTCATTTCGATTTGTTGGTGTCTTATATCTCCTTCCTTTGTGTAAAGATATTTCTTTATTGTCTTATGTAGATATAATATCACAAAAGCCCTGTCATATACATACCAAGATTTTATTAAATTGTATATTTTCGATATTGAATCATATACATAAGAAACACAAAAAGAATCTAAACAAACAAAGAAGATCACAAATATTAGAAAAAACATTTGTATCATATCAAATAAACTAAAAAAGCAAAATACACGTTATCGCTGTTTTTCAAAAATACTTAGCATTTTTCGCCTCTGTTAGCACTCACTTAAAATGAGTGCTAATTTTCTCTTGACTTTTTCCGTTTTGCGTATTACACTTAGAACAACGGCAGATCCATTATCTGCATCGGCTCTCTTTTCTGTCAATACAGAATAAGATGACAGGCATAGATTTTTTATCTATCCCTGTGCCGTATTACTTTTGAATTACTAAAAAAACATATTATAAAACAGAATGTAAAAGGAGTGTGCCAGTATGAGCAGTAAAACAGGAAGTCTTTCCATTAACAGCGAAAATATTTTTCCAATTATCAAAAAATGGCTGTATTCCGACCATGATATTTTTGTCCGTGAATTAGTTTCCAACGGATGCGATGCCATCACAAAATTAAAAAAATTAGAAGTAATGGGTGAATATACATTCCCTGAAAATCATAAAAACAAAATCCGTGTCATTGTAAATCCAGAGCAGAAAACATTGAAATTTATCGATACTGGTATCGGTATGACTGCTGATGAGGTGGAAGAATATATCACTCAGATCGCCTTTTCCGGTGCAACCGATTTCCTTGAGAAATATAAAGATAAAACAAACAATGATGAGATTATCGGTCACTTTGGTTTAGGTTTCTACTCTGCTTTTATGGTTGCAGATGAAGTTCACATTGATACTCTTTCTTATAAAGAGGATGCTGTTCCTGTTCACTGGGAATGCGACGGTGGAACAGAATATACCATCGCAGATGGAAATAAGACGACAGTTGGAACAGAAATTACTCTGTTTTTAAATGAAGAAAGCGTAGAATTTGCAAATGAATATCGTGTCAGAGAAGTGTTAGAAAAATACTGTTCTTTCATGCCTGTAGAAATCTTTCTTGAAAAAGAAAATGCTCCTCAGGAATATGAAACCATCGACGAAAGCGACCTTAGAGACGATGATGTTGTGGTAGAACATATCCACGAGGAAGCAAAGACAGAAGAAAAAGAAAATGAGAACGGTGAAAAAGAAATCGTGGAGATTTCCCCTGCAAAAGACCGTGTAAAAATCAATAAACGTCCTGTATCTTTAAGCGATACACATCCACTCTGGACAAAACATCCAAACGAGTGCAGCGAAGAAGATTATAAAGAGTTTTACCGCAAAGTATTCATGGATTACAAAGAGCCTCTGTTCTGGATTCACTTAAATATGGATTATCCATTTAACTTAAAAGGTATCTTATACTTCCCGAAAATCAACACAGAATACGATTCTATCGAAGGTACAATCAAACTGTACAACAATCAGGTATTTATCGCTGACAACATCAAAGAAGTCATTCCAGAATTTTTGATGCTGTTAAAAGGTGTTATTGACTGCCCAGATCTGCCTCTGAACGTATCCAGAAGCGCTCTGCAGAACGATGGATTCGTAAAGAAAATTTCTGATTATATTACAAAGAAAGTTGCCGATAAATTAAATGGTATGTGCAAGACAGACCGTGAAACTTACGAAAAATACTGGGACGATATCAACCCATTTATCAAATTCGGCTGCATCAAAGACGAAAAATTCTCTGACAAGATTATGGGTTCTGTTTTATTCAAAAATCTGGAAGGCAAATATCTGACTTTACAGGATTTCATTGACGAAAACAAGAAAGAAGAAGAAAAAACAGAAGAAAAAACAGAAGAAACAAAAGAAGAAAATGCAGACAATCAGACAGAGGAAACAAAAGAGGAAGATGCTCAGGATGAAAAGAAGAAGACTACACTCTTCTACGTCACAGATGAAGTTCAGCAGAGCCAGTACATCAACCTCTTCAAAGAACAAGGTCTTGATGCTGCCATCTTAAAACACAATATTGACTCTGCTTTCATTACACATCTGGAGAGCAAAAATCAGGATATCCGTTTCCAGCGCATCGATGCAGATCTCGACGAGAGCATGACAGACGGCTCTTCTGAAGATTTAAAAGAAACAACAGATACATTGACCGAAGTATTCCGCAAAGCTTTAAATAACGAAAAATTAGAGGTCAAAGTTGAAAAACTGAAAAATGAATCTGTTTCTTCCATGATGATCCTCTCTGAGGAAAGCAGACGTATGCAGGAAATGATGAAAATGTACGGAATGTACGGTATGGACCCATCTATGTTCGGCAATAACGAGACACTCGTACTGAACGCCAACAACAAACTGGTACAGTATATTCTTGAAAATAAAGATTCTGAGCATGTTCCAATGATGTGCTGCCAGTTATATGATCTCGCTGTGCTGAGTCATAAACCGTTAAGCTCAGATGAGATGACAAAATTCATCGCACGCAGCAATGAAATCATGATGCTTCTGGCAAAATAATCGTCTGATCTCGCAAATCAGCAACGTACTTGTGAACTCTCGAAAGACAATGGGATTTTCGCGAAATAAATTGAAATAAAAAATCAAAATTTTCTATTATAAAATACCTCTGAAAAAAGTAAACGATTTACTCTTTTCAGAGGTATTTCTTCTTTAAAACTTAATATCCATATTTATAGCTCCACATTTTATCTAGCGATATGCTCCGTCCGCATTCTGGACAGTGAAGATATGCCAATTTAAATTCTACTTCTCCCTCCACATACACATTGCCAAAGAAAAAATCATAGTCTTTTGCTTCTTCTGACTGTGAATCAATGACCTTGCTGCCATATGCAACCTCATATGTGCCGCCGCAGTTCAGACAGCGATGCGGCTGCCAGACAAAAAACGGAGTTTGTTCATATACATACTTGACCGGTATCCCCGGATGATAAATCCCCAATATCGTCTCTGCCTGCAGCACAAAAGGTGAGGATACACAGATTCCATACAAAGATGCATATAGCAAAAATGATATTTTTTTATTTAAGATTTTATTTTTTACTTCTCCCATTGGCACACCTCAAATCTTCCTTAAAAGTCAGCCGCTTTCCCCTTCTCGTTTAAAAACGGCATCAGATCCCGCTTTTGAATCATCTCCACTGTTATCATTCCGCTTCCGATCCAAAACTCTAAAGCCTCTACGCCCTTTGATCCATATAACTCTTTTTTTCTTCTTTCTGTCACTTTGCTGATCTCCAACATTTGCTGTTTTGTCTCCTCTGCATGGTTCCTTGAGACAGAAAATTCCATCTTTGTGCCGTCTGCCAGAATAGCGCCTGCCGTTTTTGGCCGTGAGAAATAAACTTCCACATACGGTTCTATTTGTTTTACGTCCTCTATTGTTTTTATACCT